>CAKSVQ010000001.1 GCA_934504065.1 uncultured Dysosmobacter sp.
ATCCACAGCATCCCTTACAGTGTAGCACAAGCCCTTGGAGAGGGGCTTTAATAACTACTACTTTATAATACAAGGAGAGTGACGGTGTGCGGAAGATCACGGACTATATCCTGAATTACCCCCGTACGCTGTATCTTTGCGCGGAAGCGCTGCACGGGACGATGCCGCGCGGGCTGGCGCGGGTCTTGGCGCTGGGAAACCGTGCACCGTTTTCGTCCGCACTCAGCCTGCGGACCTACGACGGCTCCGGGCAGGCATGTCATCCGTCCTACGTGTGCTTTCAAGGAGAAGAGTTTTTGGCCTGCACGCCGTATCCCTACGGTTTGGAATGGTATGAAAATCCGTGCATCTTGAAAAAAGCGCCGGATGAGAAGAACTTTCAGCCGATCTCTCTGGCTTTTCCGCTGGTCAAGGCAAAGGGCAGAGGGGCAGAGCATTATTCCGACCCTTGCCTGACGGCATCTCCGGATGAAATTTCCATGATCTTTCGGAAATGCATCCGCAGCGCCGGAGGAAAGATCGACCAGCTTTACCGCACATCCTCCGCAGATGGCAAGGTGTGGAGCGCTCCTGTGCAGATCGCGGAGGGGGCGGGGGATACGCTGATCTCTCCCGCGTTTGCAGGCGGCTCGGCGTTTTGTGTGGAATTTGTGAAGGGCCGCACCGGGATCGTCAGGTATACGATCGCGCCCTCCGGTGAACTGAATGGCCGCGTGGAGTGCGCGGTCATGGGCATAGCCCCGCAGTGGCAGGTATGGCACATGGATGTCAGGCAGAATGCGGACGGGCAGTATGAGGGCCTTTTCATGCTGCGGGACCGCAAAACGGGAAAGCGCAGCCAATTAGCCCTGTTTACCTATGCACGGGAGGTTTGGACCATGGTGCGGGAGCTTCCGCTTTCCGCAGAGGAGCAACGCCATGTCAGCATGATCTATAAGTCCTGCTTTTTCAAAGATGGAAGCATCCTCTGCTCCGCCTGCAACGACAGGGAGCGCTGGAGCATATTCAGGAAGGAGCTTTCCAATGGATGAAAAAATCGTGCGGGATGCGCACGCGATCTTCAACAAAGTTTTTAAGGCGGATATCCCATGGGAGACTTTCCAGCATAAGCATTTGGACAACCCGGAGTCGACTGGGAAAACGGAAATTCTGGTGGACTACGCCGATGGAACACCCAGGGGTATGAACTGCTTCATGCCGCTTACGCTGCTGGTCGGCGCCCACCCGCTGCGAGCCACATTCAGCTGTGATACCGCCGTTCTTCCCGCATACCGCGGACAGCATATTTTTTATCACATTGTAAGGCAGGCGATCGAACAGTTCCGAACGGAAGACATGGATCTGATTTACGCGATGCCAAATCACAATTCCTATCATGGCTTTCGAAAGATGGAATTTCATGAACTGGGAAAGCTTGTGGTCTATGCCCGCGTGTTAAGGCCTGCGGGGCTGCTGCTCCGCAAGGTCATGCACCGCGCCGCCAAATACCCCCCGTTTTCCGACGCGCAGTTCCGCGCAGATGGGTATTTTTACAGCCTTTCCACCAACTGTCCCTTTTCCGATGCGGACATTTCTGCCATCAATGCTCGCTCTTCCATTCATTTTCACCGGAGCCGCACGTTTTACCAGTGGAAATTCGACGCTCTTCCCGAGGGGGAGCGGGCGTATCTGTGCGTCCGGTCCGCGGAGGGGGAACTGGTTGGATTTCTGGCTGTGCAGAAGAGCGGAGGCGGAGCAGTGGAACTGTGCGACTGGGTGCTGCCGCAGGAGCAGGCAGCCGCACAGGTGATCCTCCGCACATGCTGCAAGGTGCTTCGGCGATTCTGTGATGTCGTGCAGGGCTGGGTCAATCCCGTGAGCCGGGAGCCGCAGGTGTTTTCCGGCAGCGGCTTTTTCCGCCGCAAGGCAGAGCAGCCGTTTTTGATCATGCCGACTTCTGCGCGGGCATCTGCGGACGCCTGTCCGGAGTTATACGATTTTCGGAACTGGGAAGTTCGGAAGATCGACAACGACACCATATTAAATGGCTGACCCGGATGCCGTTTGGAAATGCAGCAGGCGCATGGCGCCGAAGAATTTATTCGAATTTTGAGGAGTTAAGGAAATGAATACAGTTCCCGTGCAGACAAAGCGCGTTACGCTGGATAAGGTTTTGCTGATTTGCTGGTATCTCACCGTGTTCGCCTCACCGTTTGGCGTTTGCCTGCTGGGGTTTGAACTGCCGATCGGCGGGCATTTTTTCCTTTTCCGCGGCATGATCCTGCTGACCTGCGCTGTCTATTTATTCTATCTGATCCGCCGGAGGGAGAACCCGCTGCGGGGCCTTTCCTGGCCGGAGCGCTGGTTTGTGGTGTTTGCCGTGTGTATGCTGGGCTATGGTGCGGCCTCGGCGCTGCGGGCCATCAGCCTTGGCGCGTGGTTCACCAAGTTTTTCACCATGTGCCAGATGCTTGCAATGGTGTTTTTGTTTTTGCAGCTGTGCCGTGATCCCAGGGTCCTGCGCAATACCATGCTTGTGATCGCGCTGACCTCACTGATTTTCCTGATCGTCGGTGTGGTGGAGCTTTTCCACGGTCCCTTTTTTGATACGCTGTGTATTTATCCCTCGTATGTGTTTTTCAAGCGGTGGCTTTATGTGCCTGTTTTCAGTATGTATAATCCCAACGGATTTACGGTCCATGTTCTTTTTGCGCTGGAGGTGCTGAATCTCTATCTTGCCCTGCGGTGGGATACGCTTTCGCCTCGTTTGCGCAAGTGGAGCTATTGGCTGCTGGCAGGCGGACTTACGCTGATGCTGTTTCTCTGCTGTGCCGCCGGCGGGCGGTTGTCCATATTGACCATGCCCCTGATCGTTGCGGGCATTGCCGGGTGGGCCCTGCTGCGCTACCGCAAGGGGCTGCTGCTCTTCCTGCTGCTGGCGCTGATGCTGGGTTTTATCTATGTGGGCGAGAATTACGCGCAGGTCCAATATAAGGTGGAAGAGGTCAAATACCGTATTGAGGAGGTACTTCATCCGGGCGCGGAGCGGACGGATGAGGATAAACCGGAGGCTCCTGCGGAGCCGGACAAAAATTACCGGGCGACGCTTTACACGATCGTCCCGTCCATTACAGGCGAGAATGTGAATGAATCCCTGACGGAGTCGGACGGCGTTCGCCTGACGCTGCTGAAAAATTCCCTGCAGATGATCATGGAAAGCAAGGGCTTTGGCATCGGCCTTGGTAACGTGGAATCGCGCATGGAGCAGTTTGGAAATACACAGGGGATCGTAAATGTCCACTGTTTCATCGTGGAGCTTGTGGTGGAATTCGGCGTGTTCGTGCTGATCCCACTGCTGCTGTTGGTGCTGTCCATCCTCCGGCGGGTCTTTGCGGGGCTGTATCATGCGGTCAAATCAAAGGACCGCACCGCATTTGCAAATCTGTTCCTGCTTTTGATGACGGCGGCGGCATTTCCGCTGCTCTCCACTGCGAATTCTTCGTCATGGGGCATTGTGATCATGTGGATGTATCTTGCGACGGTATTGCTTCTGACAGATCTCTGGGCAGGAAACGTCGGCCAGATCGGGCGGAGAGCGGAGGCCTCTTCGAAAAGGAGCCCTTCCCATGAATAAACGCACTTCTCTGGCAGATGCAGCCGGGCAGCTGCGGCTTTTGACCCGAAAATTGAAGGATGTGGGCTTCTATCACATATTTTTGACCAGTGTGCTGGTCAAGGGCGTCGGTATGGCGGGCAACATCCTGCTGGCGCGGGTGATGAGTAAAACGGATTACGGGACCTATGGGTATATCCTCAATGCGTATGCGGTGCTGATCCTGCTGGCCGATATGGGCACAAATGTCACCAATGTGCAGATGAGCAGCGAATATGCACAGGACCGGGAAAAACAGAATGCGTGGTTCGTGTGGCTGTTCCGGCAGGGGATGCGGATCATTCTCATCTCCTGTGCCATTGTGTTTTTCTCGCCGCTTTTCTATCCGTTTAAAAGCGAAGAACTGGGGCTGTATACGGCGTCGCTGTTTTTACTGCCGCTGCTGGAAAATGTGAACCGCTTTATCCTCAGCAATGCCCGCGGCAAGCTGAAAAATGAAGTGTATGCCCGGATCAACCTTTTTACCAGTCTGATCCAGTGGTGCTTTTTGCTGCCGCTTTCTTACCTGTTCTCTTTCCGCGGGGCGATCTACAGCAATTATGCCATTCAATTTTCCGTCATGCTTTTCGGACTGTACAAAAGCCGGGGCTTTTTGACCTTCCGTGCCTCCACGGCGGTTCTAAGCGGCAGCGAGAAAAAGACGGCGATGAAGCTGGCGTTTTCCAGCGGCCTGAGCAATATTATCAACAATTCCCTCGGTCTTGTGGATGTGTTCTTTCTGGGCTTTGTTCTTCAGGATATGAGCGTGATCGCCTCGTATAAGGTCGCCGCCAATATTCCGGTCGCGCTGGCGTTTATTCCCTCTGCCATCGACACGGTGCTGCTGCCGCGCTTTGCCCGGATGCAGGGGGAGCCGCGGCGTCTGCTCTCGGCCTATGGCAAGGTCATCGCCGCTGTGTGCGGAATGAATCTGCTGGTGTGCATAGGCGCGTTTTTGTTCGGCGAGCAGGTGATGACGCTGCTTTACGGCGCACAGTATGAGGATGCCGCCGCCTGCTTTTTCATCCTGATCGTGGGTTATTTCTTCAGCTGCGTCCGCTCGGTGAGCTATGGCGTGCTGTACTCTCAGCGCAAGGTGGGTGTGAATCTCACGGTGGTGGCGCTTTCCGCGGTGCTGACGATCACACTGAATATGCTGTTGATCCCGATCTGCGGGTCCATCGGTGCGGCAGTTGCGTCGGCAGCGGTGAACTTCTTCGCCGCCGCGGTGATGCTGGGATATTTGATCCGCTATTTCGTGCTGCGCATTCGGGAGACGGAAAAATAAGCATGACTCTGAACGCAGCTGTTAAAAGAGGGACATGATGCAGACAAGAAAGGTCCACATAGAGGCCCTGCGCATAGCAGCGGCATTTTTGGTAATCGCAAATCACACAAACAGTGAAATTTTTACATCCACAGCACCGTCTGCCACATGGTTTGTGTCGTTAACCTATTTTTTTATCTGTAAAATTGCGGTACCATTGTTTCTAATGGTAATGGGAGCACTGCTTTTAGACAGGCAGGATACTCCCCGAAAGTCGATGCAGAGGTTTATCAGGATTTTTGTCGTGTTTTTACTGGGCTCTGTGATGTACTACGTATATTACGGATATTACGGAAAAACGTCGCAGACATCCTTATCCATCCTTGATTTTCTACAGCGGTTTTTCAGCGGAAAGCCGTTCACGACTGCGTATTGGTATTTTAATCTCTATCTGGCGTTGCTTTGTATGCTTCCCATATTGCAGACATGGGCAAAGGCGATGAGCAAGCGGCAGCTGCAATGGCTGTTAATGCTCTCACTGGGAGTTTCAGGCGGCATTCCACTGTACAATACGCTGACAACAGGAATGGGAATGGATTTGCTTTCCCGCAATGGTCTGATCGGACCGTACTTTGGCATGGTGTTTGCGGGGTATTATATTGAGCGCCATATGCAGATCACACGCCGCAAGGTCTGCGCGGCGGGAGGTTTATTCATAGCGCTGATTGCTTTTCAGGTGTTTACAACATATCGGCTCTACCAAATTGACACAGCAACCTGTTATCGGTTGGATGACCGTACATTTTTGCCTATTACCCTCAGTGCTTGCTGCATATACGTGCCCGCTAAATATTTTTTTGAAAACCATCAATGCCCAGCATGGCAGGAAACGGCTATTTTGGCAGGAGGAAGGCTTACATTCGGTATCTATATCTTTTCTGATTTGATACTGCGAGTTCTGCGCGGCTGGTATGTTTGGCTGACTGCGCACGTTCATGTGATGCTCTCAATGGTGCTATGGGAACTGGCAGTTTTTACGGTGTGTGGGCTGTTGACGGCTGCACTTCGCCAGATTCCACTTTTGCGTAAGTATTTATAGCGGGGGAACAAACTTTCCAGCCCCCTGTTTTTGCGGACAACTGACAAAAAGCGGCATCCGTTCAGATCATGCCCGCCGAATAAGGCAAAAGTTTAACTTGCATTTACCACATCCTTGCATTTACCACATCCTTGCATTTACAATAGAACTGCAAAAAGGCTGTGCGTCTTGCCGCAAAGGCGCGGAAGAACGGAAAAGGAGACGATCAAAGAATGGATGTGCCCGCATTTCGCAATAAAACACTGATGATCACCGGAGGGACCGGATCGTTCGGCTCCACGGTGTTAACACATTTTTTGAATTCTGACCTGAAAGAGATCCGGGTGTTTTCCCGGGATGAGAAAAAGCAGGATGACATGCGCCACGCCTTTCAGGCGCAGATGCCGGAATATGCCGGGAAGATCAAATTCTACATTGGCGACGTGCGGGACCTTGCGTCGGTAAGGACTGCCATGGTGGGGGTGGACTATGTGTTCCACGCCGCCGCCCTCAAGCAGGTGCCCTCCTGCGAGTTTTTCCCCATGGAGGCCGTGCGCACCAATGTCATCGGCACCGACAATGTCCTTACCGCCGCCATCGAAGCGGGGGTGGAGAGCGTGATCTGTCTTTCCACCGACAAGGCCGCCTACCCCATCAATGCCATGGGCATCACCAAGGCACTGGAGGAAAAGGTGGCGGTGGCCAAGTCCCGCACCTCCGGGAAGACCCGCATCTGCTGCACCCGGTACGGCAATGTGATGTGCTCCCGGGGCAGCGTGATCCCCCTCTGGATCGACCAGATCAGAAACGGCCAGCCCATCACCGTTACCGAGCCCACCATGACCCGCTTCATCATGTCGCTGGAAGAGGCGGTGGATCTGGTGCTCTTTGCCTTTGAGCACGGAAACAGCGGTGACCTCTTCATCCAGAAGGCCCCGGCGTGTACCATCCAGACCCAGGCCGAAGCGGTGTGCGAGCTGTTTGGCGGAAAAAAGGAGGACATCCGGGTCATCGGCATCCGCCACGGCGAAAAGCTCTACGAGACCCTGCTGACCAACGAGGAGTGCGCCAAGGCCGAGGATATGGGCAACTTCTACCGGGTCCCGGCGGACAATCGCAGCCTGAATTACGACAAATTCTTCTCCGAGGGGGATGAACAGCGCAGCACTCTCACAGAGTTCAACTCCAACAACACCCGCATTCTGAACGTGGAGGAGACCAAGGCGCGTATCGCCGCCCTTTCCTACATTCAAGAGGAGCTGGCGCGGCAGGAGCAGAACGTATGAACATTCTTGTCACCGGAGCCCACGGCATGGTGGGTACGGCCCTGTGCGCCAACCTGAAAAACCTGCGGGATGGCAAGAACCGCACCCGCCCCGGTATTCAGATCGAAGAAATTTACGAATATACCCACGCCTCCACGCCGGAGGAATTGGAGGACTACTGCGCTAAGGCGGATTTTGTGTTCCATCTGGCGGGGGTGAACCGCCCGGAGCGGGAAGAGGACTTTCACGCGGGCAATGTGGACTTCACCGCGGCACTTCTGGACTGCCTGAAGCGCCATGGCAGCCGCGCCCCCGTGATGCTCTCATCCTCCATTCAGGCCACCCTTTCCGGTCGTTTTGGCGCCAGCGCCTACGGTCGCAGCAAGCGGGCAGGGGAGGAGTTGGTGTTTGCCTACGGGCAGGAAAACGGCGTGAAGACCGCCGTATACCGCTTCCCCAACCTGATGGGCCACAGCCGCCCGCAGTACAACAGCGCCGTTTCCACCTTCTGCTGGGCTGTGGCCAACGACCAGCCCTACACCGTCAACGACCGCTCCACGGTTTTGGAGCTTCTTTACATCGACGATCTGGTGGAGGGGATGTTCGACCTGCTGGAGGGGAGGGAACAACATTGCGAATTTGACGGGGTGGAGACCGTCCCCTGTGACGGCGGACGCTTCTGCTGCGTTCCCGTGACCCACAAGGTCACGCTGGGGGAGATCGTGGACCTTTTGCAGGAATTCAAGGCCCAGCCGGAAACGCTGCTGATGCCGAAAATGCCCGCCGGGTCCTTCGCCAAAAAGCTCTATTCCCTGTATCTCACCTATCTCCCGGCGGAAAAATTCAAATATCCCCTGAAAATGAACGTAGACGAGCGGGGCAGCTTCACGGAGCTGCTGCACACGCTGGACTGCGGGCAGGTCAGCGTGAATATCTCACGCCCCGGCATCACCAAGGGCCAGCACTGGCACAACAGCAAGTGGGAGCTGTTCATCGTGGTGCACGGCACGGCCCTCATTCAGGAGCGGAACATCCATACGGGCGAGACGGTGGAGTTCCGCGTCTCCGGCGAGAAGATCGAGGCCGTCCACATGATCCCCGGCTGGACGCACAACATCATCAACCTCAGTGAAACGGATGATCTGGTGACGGTCATGACCTGCAACGAGATCTTTGACCCCAGCCATCCCGATACATTTTTTGAGCCGGTGTGAGCCGGGAAAGGAGAGAGCATGGCGTCCTTTGCCAACAACGGAAAACTGAAGCTTCTTATCATCGTGGGCACACGGCCGGAGATCATCCGGCTCTCTGCCGTTATCACGAAATGTCGGAAGTATTTTGATACCATTCTGGCCCACACCGGGCAGAATTACGACTATAACCTCAACGGCGTGTTCTTCCATGATCTGGGCCTTGCGGACCCGGAGGTCTATCTGGACGCGGTGGGCCGCGACCTGGGCGAGACCATGGGCAATATCATTGCCAAAAGCTACGCCCTGATGGCGGAGACCCGGCCCGACGCGGTGCTGGTGCTGGGAGACACCAATTCCTGTCTCAGCGTCATCGGCGCCAAGCGGCTCCATATTCCCATTTTCCACATGGAGGCGGGCAACCGCTGCAAGGACGAGTGTCTGCCGGAGGAGACCAACCGCCGCATCGTGGACATCATCTCCGATGTAAACATGGCCTATTCCGAGCATGCCCGGCGGTATCTGGCTGACTGCGGGCTGCCGAAGGAGCGCACCTATGTCACAGGCTCCCCCATGGCGGAGGTGCTGCACCAGAACCTTGCCAAGATCGAAGAAAGCGACATTCACCAGCGGCTGGGCCTTGAAAAGGGGAAGTATATCCTGCTCTCCGCCCATCGGGAGGAGAACATCGACACGGAGAAAAACTTCACGTCCCTGTTCACGGCAATCAATAAGATGGCGGAAAAGTACAATATGCCGATTCTTTACTCCTGCCATCCCCGCAGCCGCAAGCGGCTGGAGCAAAGCGGCTTCCCGCTGGACCGCCGGGTCATCCGGCATGAGCCCATGGGCTTCCACGACTATAACTGCCTGCAGATGAACGCCTTCGCCGTAGTCAGCGACAGCGGGACGCTGCCGGAGGAATCCAGCTTCTTCACCTCCGTGGGCCATCCCTTCCCGGCGGTGTGCATCCGCACCTCCACCGAGCGGCCCGAGGCGCTGGACAAGGGCTGCTTCATTTTGGCGGGCATTGACGAAACGTCCCTCCTTCAGGCAGTGGACACCGCCGTGGAGATGGTGAAAAGCGGCGACTGCGGCATCCCTGTGCCGGACTATGTGGATGAAAATGTCAGCGGCAAGGTGGTGTCGCTCATCCAGTCCTACACCGGAGTGGTGGACAGAATGGTCTGGCGGAAGGAGCGGTAACGCGCCTTCCTGCGCTTGGAAAACGAAGCTGCCCCACCGAAGCTGGCCAAGCCAGCTCCGGCGGGGCATAGCTTATTGAAAACGCCTCACAGAGTTTCACGTCCGCAGACGTGAAAGAGTTGAGATTTGTGTTCTGCCGCGACATGTGCGTGGCAGAACACACCTTACGCGGAGCGAGTGGAAACAGCCGAAGCGCCGCCAGTGGCGGATGAAGCGAGGTTGTTTCGAGGAAGCGGCACGATTGGCGGCGCAAATAGCGCCGGGAATCGTATCGCCGCGACGGTGACGCATTGGCCGCTTACAGCGGCCAACCGAGGCGCAGAGCGCAGCGAATCCTTCTCGGAAAAGTGGCGCAGCCACTTTTTCGACGTTATACGATTTTTTTCAAAAGCTGCGCTTCGGAAAGGGTCTTGCCCTCAGCGAAATAGCGGATGATGTCCTTTCGGGTGACGATGCCTGTGAAGTTGCCCAGATCGTCCACCACAGGGATGAAATTCTGATTCATGGCGCTGGAGAGCAGCTCCTCCATGCTGACGGTGATGCGCACGGGTAAGTAATGGTTTTCCCGAAGCAGGTCCTTGACGTGGAGCTGCTCCATATCCTTCATGGAAGAGACGCGTTCGCTCTGCCCGCCGGAGAGGAGCCTCCACAAAAAGTCTCCCTCGCTGACCGTGCCCATGTACTTTCCCTCCCGGCTGATGACGGGAATGGCGGTGTATCCGTGGTGGCGCATTTTTTCCAGCCCCTGCCGGAAGGTATAATCATCATAAAGATATGCCACGTGGCTTTTGGGTAGCAGGAAATACGCAATATTCACAAAACTGCCCCTTTTCTCAAAGGCGGAAGTGCCGCCCGGATTCTTCTATTAAGAATATACAATATCGGCGCGCGGAAGTGGTGAACAATTTATGAAATTCGATGGAGAAAGGCCTTTACATTTTAAAGGGAAGCTGATATGATAGCAAAGTGGTATATGCAACATAGAAGGAGGCGGCAGGATGTTGTCCCGTCAGGAGCTTGCCAAAAGCCCATTGTTTCAGGACATCAGCTACGAGGATTACCAGTGTTTGATCACCTGCTTTCAGGCGGTGCACAAGTCGTTCCGCGCCGATGAGCTGATTTACGATTTCTCGTGGCCGAAGAATGACGCCGTTGGCGTTGTGGAACGGGGAGAGGCATCGTTGATCCGCATCGACGAGGAGGGTGTGGCCACCGTAATGGAGGAACTGGGCCCCGGCGGCGTGTTCGGCAAGACGCTGGCCTTTACCGGGGAGGTTGGCGACAGTCTGGAGGTAGTGTGCCGCGCACCCTGCGATGTGCTGTTCATCGACTATCCCCATATCCTCAAGCGGTGTGAAAATGCCTGCACCCGCCATAGCGTTCTGGTGCGCAATATGCTCAAGCTCATGAGCGACAAGGCGCAGGCCCTCAGCCAGCGGGTGGATGTGCTCTCCCGCCGTTCCATCCGGGAAAAGCTTCTTTGTTACTTCCGCCAGCTTGCGTCACACGCAGGCGGCAATACCTTCACGCTGCCCTTTTCTCTCAGCACGCTGGCGGATTACATCGCCACGGACCGCAGCGCCATGATGCGCGAGCTCAAGCGGCTGCGGGAGGAAGGGGTTGTCCGCTCGGATGGGCGGAAATTCACCCTGCTTTGACGTTCAGGACGGCAAAAAATATTGTGAAAAAATTGTCGTTAATGGATTGACGAACTTGCGCGAGTATATTATAGTATAGGTAATGCGTAAAGGGCAGGATACAGGTCGGTTTATTTCATCATTTGGGAAAGAAGGAATAGTATGTATCGCATCGTCAGAAAAGAGGCCCTCCGTCCCACAGTGACCCTGTACGAGATCGAGGCGCCGCTGATCGCCAAAAAGGCGCAGCCGGGCCAGTTCATCATCCTCCGTGTGGATGAGAACGGCGAACGCATCCCCATCACCATCAACAACTATGACCCGGAGAAGGGCACCGTCACCATCATTGTGCAGACGGTGGGCTCCACCACGGAAAAGCTCAGCCACCTGAACGAGGGCGACTGCCTGCAGGACTTCGTGGGCCCGCTGGGCAAGGCCACCGAGACCGAGGGCAAGAAAAAGGTCTGCGTGGTCGGCGGCGGCGTGGGCTGCGCCATTGCCTATCCCGTGCTGAAGAAGTTCCATGACAACGGTGCCGAGGTGCACGCAGTGGTGGGCTTCAAGAATAAGGATCTGGTCATTCTGGAGGACGATTTCAAGAAGTCCAGCGACAAGCTGGTGGTCTGCACGGACGACGGCTCTTACGGTAAGAAGGGCCTTGTCACCGACGCGCTGAAGGAGCTGATCGACGCCGGCAACCAGTACGACGAGATCTTCGCCATCGGCCCCATGATCATGATGAAGTTCGTCTGCAAGACCACGGAGCCTTACGGCATCCCCACCACCGTTTCCATGAGCCCCATCATGGTGGACGGCACGGGCATGTGCGGCGGCTGCCGACTGAGCGTGGGCGGCGAAATGAAGTTTGCCTGCGTGGATGGCCCTGATTTCGACGGCCATAAGGTCGACTGGGATCTGGCCGTCAAGCGCAACCAGATGTACCGCGACTTTGAGATGCATAAGCACGAGGAGACCTGCAACCTGTTCAAAAAGGAGGCCGAATAACCATGGCCAATATGTCTTTGACGAAGAATCCCATGCCCTCTCAGGAGCCTAACGTCCGCAATAAGAACTTTGAAGAGGTGGCTCTGGGTTATACCGAGGCGCAGGCGCTGGACGAGGCGCAGCGCTGCCTGCACTGCAAGAACAAGCCCTGCATGACGGGCTGCCCGGTCATGGTACATATCCCCGACTTCATTGCCGAGGTGGCCAAGGGCAACTTTGAAGAGGCGTATCAGATCATCTCCAACACCTCCGCCCTGCCCGCCGTGTGCGGCCGTGTGTGCCCGCAGGAGAACCAGTGCGAGAAGTACTGCGTCCGCGGCAAGAAGGGCGACCCCGTGGGCATTGGCCGTCTGGAGCGTTTCGTGGCCGACTGGCACCGCGAGCATGCCACCGCCGCCCCCGAAAAGCCCGCTTCCAACGGCCACCGTGTGGCTGTGGTCGGCTCCGGCCCCTCCGGTCTGACCTGCGCGGGCGACCTTGCCCGCAAGGGATATGAGGTGACGGTGTTCGAGGCGCTGCATCTGGCCGGCGGCGTGCTGGTGTACGGCATTCCCGAGTTCCGTCTGCCCAAGGCCATCGTCCAGAAGGAAGTGGACGGCCTGAAGGCGCTGGGCGTCACCGTGGCCACCGACACTGTGGTGGGCCGCACCATCACCGTGGATGAGCTGATGGAAGAGCAGGGCTTCGAGGCCGTGTTCATCGGCTCCGGCGCGGGCCTGCCCATGTTCATGAATATCCCCGGCGTGAACTACAAGGGCGTGTTCTCTGCCAACGAGTTCCTTACCCGTATCAACCTGATGAAGGCCTATAAGCCCGATTCCGACACCCCTATCGTCCATCCCAAGAAGGTGGCCGTGGTGGGCGGCGGCAACGTGGCCATGGACGCCGCCCGCTGCGCCAAGCGTCTGGGCGCCGAGGTCTACATCGTTTACCGCCGCGGCATGGAAGAGCTTCCCGCCCGTAAGGAAGAGGTGGAGCACGCCGAGGAAGAGGGCATCATCTTCAAGACCCTTAACAACCCCGTGGAGATTCTGGCGGACGAGAATGACAACGTCAACAAGATCCGCTGCATCAAGATGGAGCTGGGTGAGCCGGACGCCTCCGGCCGCCGCCGCCCCGTGGAGATCGCGGGCAGCGAGTTTGATCTGGACGTGGACTGCGTGATCATGGCGCTGGGCACCAGCCCCAACCCCCTGATCAAGGACACCACCAAGGGTCTGGAGATCAACAAGAAGGGCGGCATCGTGGTCAACGAGGACGGCCTGACCTCCAAGAGCAACGTCTATGCCGGCGGCGACGCCGTGACTGGCGCGGCCACCGTCATCCTCGCCATGGGCGCGGGCAAGACTGCCGCCAAGGCCATCGACGAGGCCCTGAGCAAGAAGTGATTTCTGTACCAGCGGACAATAGAAAGTAAAACCTCCCGGAGCTGCTTTGCGGTTCCGGGAGGTTTTCTCTGCTTATGAAAGAGGATTCTCTGTCTGCCAACGCTTCACGGTTTTCCGGTACAGCGCCATGCCAAAGCATCCCACCAGCACCTCGGAAATGGGGAAGGCGAACCATGTGTAAGAAAGGCCCAGCAGAGACAGCGCCCAGAAAATGGGGATCAGGCAGACGATCTGCCGCAGGACGGACAGCAGCACACTGACCCGCCCGTTGCCGATCGCCTGAAAAAACACGGGCGTCATCAGGGAAAATACCGCCGGAACAAAGCTGGCGCCGATGATGGGAAACGCCTGTTTTCCAATGGCCAGCACCTCGCTGCTGTTGGAGAAGATGCGAAGAAGCGCCGACGGGAAGAAGCCGAAGCAGACCACCCCCACCAGCATGAAGACGGCGGAAAAAAGGAAGGTATCCTTCATAGTCTCCCGGCACCGATCATAGCTCCTTACTGCGTAGTTAAAGCTGAGCACCGGAACAATGCAGGTCTCGAGGCCGATGAGGGGGATGAAAAAGAAGGTTTGCAGCTTATAGTAAAGCCCCAGCACCGTCACGGCCGCGTCAGAAAAGCCGGAGAGAATGGCGTTCAGGGCCACGATGTACACCGTGTACAGTGCCTGCATCAAAATGGAGGCGTAGCCGTACCAGTAGATTTGTTTTGCGTATTTTGCAAATTGCTGTCTCTCCGGCAGACGGCTGATGCCGCCAAATGCGGTGATTGTCGCCGCGGCCATCTGCCCGCAGACCGTTGCGTATGCCGCGCCCGTGACCCCGGTGGCGGGCACCGGGCCCAGCCCGAAGATCAGGATGGGGTCCAGCACGATGTTGGTCAGCGCGCCCACGGTTTGGGCGATCATGGGGCGGCGCATATTGCCACGGGACTGGTGGACCTTTGTCCAGTTCCCCTCTAAAAACGCGCCGATGCTGCCCACGCAGACGATGCGCCCATAGACAACGGCGTCTGCCACGGCCTCCGGGGCTTTGGCGCTGGTGAGGACGTAGGGGCGCATGAACAGGGAAGAGAGCACCGCGAAAATGGCCCACGTCCCAAGGGCAAGAACCATTCCGGCTCCTGCCGCTTCTTCTGCCTTTTCCGGGCACTTCTGGGCATACAGGCGGGCCATGTAGGTGTTGACGCCCTCCCCGGTGCCCACGGCCAGCGCAATGATGATGAGCTGCAAAGGATAAATGACGGACAGGGCGGTCAGCGCGGCCTCGGAATACTGGCCCAAAAAAAGCTGTCCACAATGTTGTACATCGCCTGAATGAGCTGTGCCAGCATGACTGGGGGCGCGATTTTCAGCAGAATTTTCGGGATCTTTTCTGTCCGGAACAGCTCGGACTCCACTGCCGTCTTATGCTCCATGATCGATTTTCTCCAAAGCGTCCTCCAGGATCTGGTCGTATTCCATAAACAACTCCGTCATGTGCTGGATGCGCTCCTTGCCCAGCTGCTTTGCGGCCTGTTCCTCCATCCGGCTCAGAGAGTACAGCAGCTTTTCAGAGTACGCTTCGCCGTCCTTTGTCAGCACCAGCGCCTTTTCCTTCCCGCGGCACCTTGCCGGATCGACAGTAAGAAGCCCCTCCCGCCGCATTTCCGCAATGACGTGATTGACCGTCTGCCGCGGGAGCAGATAGGAATCACAAACCTGCTTTTGGGTGCAGGACCCGTATTCCCGGATGGTGTAGAGCACCAGCATCCGGTTATAGCTGACGTGGTTTTCCTTTGCCCACAGTGAATAGACCCTGCGGCAGCGGATGATCGCCTGATTCACCCGGTCGTGCAGGGCTTGTATTTCCCGGTCCAATAAAAGTACCCCCTTTGAAGTATCTTCTTTATAATCCCATTTGGGATTATAAAGTGTACTACGAAAAGGACACTTTGTCAATCCATAGGCGAATCGACATATAAAAAAGGTCCACCGATGTATTCCGAGTGAATACATCGGTGGACCTTTTGAGGAAGGCAAAAAGTTTCGCAGAGTTTCGCGTCTTCGGACGCGAAGGTCTTATTCTTGCAGCAGGGCGGCGGTATCGATCTCGGTGACGGGCAGCACGGGCAGAGGATGGGCAGTGTGGGGGCCGATCTCCCGGTGCATCCAGATCATGTCGTACCAGCGGCCAAATTTATAGCCGCACTGGGGGAAGGTGGCCGTCAGGCGGTAGCCCATGTGGGCGTGGAAGTCGGCGCTGTTGTTGGTCAGGTATTCGTCAGGGTGGTCGGTGTAGGCAATGCAGGCGTACATGCTCAGGATGTGCTGGGCCTTTAAAATGCGCTCCAGCGCATCGTGCAGCCGCCGCCCGCAGCCGCTGTGGGTCAGGCCCCGGCGGACATAGATGGAGGTCTCCACCGCCCAGTCATAGGCGCTCTGGGATTTGAAGGGGGAGGCGTAAGCGTACCCGATGGGGACCCCGTCCCGCTGGGCCACAAGATAGGGATAGCGGCGCAGGTGGCAGCGGATGTTTTCCCGGAATTCCTCCTCCGTGGGGGGCTGAAAGCTGAAATTGATGGCGGTTTCCAGCACATAGGGCCGGAAAATATCCAGCAGCGCTGGGGCGTCCTCCGGCACGGCCATGCGGATGACAATAGCAGACGACATGGAAATGCACTCCTTTTCTTGCTTTGCTATTTTTTTGACAATAAAAAAGGCGACGTCAGAAAGACGCCGCCTTTGGCAATTTTGCGGAGAGGGTCACACGCGCTCCAGCCACTTGAGGTCATAGGGTTCGTAAACGACCTTTTCATAGGCGTCCACGTCCAGCATCACGCCCGTCCAGTCAGAGTGGATGTCGCCGTTTTGCTTGATGAGGATGTCGTAGAGGATGTCGTAGGTCACGCCGTCTTTGGGGTCGGTCTCCTCAATGGTGGAATAGGGCAGGGTCTTGTGATAGGTCAGCTCCATGCCCTTGTAGTCAAAGTGGAAGCCGCAGCGCATCCGGCAGCCGTCCAGCCCGGTGTAGCGGGCCACCTGCTTGAGGTCGTGGAGGATCTTGTCGCCCTCCTCGTCATAGAGGTTTTCCGGCGTGGTGGCGGTATAGTCGAAGCGGAACTGGATGGAAGCGCCGGGGAGCTTTAAAAACCGCTCCATATAGGGAACCAGCCCCTCGGCGGGATAGTTCTGATAGAGCACGCAGTTCACCCGGAAGGGCACAGGCAGGCGGGCCAGCAACCCGTCGTTGGACTCCACCACGTACTTTTGCATATGGCGGGAGACGTTGATGCAGGTGATCTTGTCCTTGTTGTGCTGGGCAAACGCTAGAATGTCATCCTCTGAGGTATGCTCGGAGACGGGCAGGGTGGTGTTGATAAAGACCCGATGGGTGGTGGGGATCTCATCGAGCATGGTTTGCAGCGCCGTGAGATCGGCAAACGGTTCGCCGCCGGTGAACACAAAGTCGCACCGGGGGGTGATGGCGTCCATGCGGCGGATGCTTTGGCAGATCTTTTCCAGAGAAAAGCCTGTCAGGTCAGCATATTCGCCTTTGTTGATACAAAAAGGGCAGTGGTTCTTGCAGTCGTAAGGGACGAAGATCGTCACCGTTGCGCCGCCCTCCCGCGTCTTGTAAGGGTGTTTCATATTGATCGGCCTTTCATAATATATCCATGCGGCGGACAAAATGCCGCTTTGTTATACGCACCAAAATATTTTAATGGATTTTTCATGCAAGGTCAATAGATAAAGCAAAATTTGCGTGAAATTTCCAAATATTTGCTTGTGGTATTTTTCACATATACAAGACGCAGAAAAAGTGATATAATCGACCCGTTGAAAAAGTTTATGGTCAGAAAAAGGAGGTGCGTGGATGGCGCAGGTCCTTCAGGCGGTGCAGGCCCTTTTGCAGCAGGCGGCGGCCTTTGGCGCGGCCCACCCGGCGGCGGTGGAATGGTACACGGCGGTGAGCCGCGTGCTGTTTCCGGTGCTGGCGTTTTTGATCCTTGGCCGGGCGGTGCGGTCGCTTTTAAAGCTGCCCCACACGCCGGAAACTTGGGGGCAGCTCAGCCTGCCCAACGGCGCTCCTATTTTGCTCACCCACTGGGAAAATATTCTGGGCCGGGGCAAAAACTGCGACGTTTTTTTGAACTATCCCAGCATTTCCCGCCAGCACGCGGCGCTGTGCCGGGGGGAGGACGGCGGCTGGACAATTTACGATCTGGGCTCCAAGGGCGGCACGGTGGTGAACGGCGCGGCGGTGGAGTCCTCTGCCCCGGTCAGGCTGGGCGACACGGTGACGCTGGGCGGCGTGCCGCTGGTGTTCCTGCCCCAGACGGCAGCCGAGCGGGAGGAACTGGAGCACAAGCGCCTTGGTGAGCGGCCTGCCGCCATGTGGCCGTCGTTTCTGTGGCTGACGCTTTTCCAGTTTCTTGCCTGCGTGCAGCTGGTGCTCTCCGCCGGGGAGGCGGCTACCCCCGCGCTCCCGCTGGCCTTTGGAGGGCTGTGCGGCGTGATGTGGCTTTATTACGCCGTGTTGCGGTGCACCCACTGCGTGGGCTTTGAGATGGAGACCATCGCCTTTTTCCTCTCCACGCTGTCCCTCTCCGTCACGGCGTCCAGCGCCCCGGGCAGCCTTTTCAAGCAGTTTCTTGCCATTGTGCTGGGGCTGGGGCTTTTTCTGGTGCTGGGGGTGTTCCTGCGGGATCTGGAGCGTGTCCGGCGCACCCGCTGGCTGATGGCGGCGCTGGCCATCGCCCTTCTGGGGGTGACGCTGCTGATCGGCCGTGCCAAATACGGCGCGGTGAACTGGATCTCGCTGGGGCCCCTTTCCTTCCAGCCGTCAGAGATCGCAAAGATCTGCTATATTTTCGCAGGCTCCGCCACGCTGGAGCGGCTGTTCCACAAGCGCAACCTCACGCTGTTCATCGCCCTGACGGGGGTGTGCATCGGGTGCCTTGGGCTGATGAGCGACTTTGGCACCGCCGCGATCTTCTTTGTAACGTTTCTGGTCATCGCGTACCTCCGCTCCGGGGATTTTGCCACCCTTTCCCTCATCTGCGGCGGCGCGGTGTTCGGCGCGGGGCTGATCCTCAAATTCAAGCCCTATATCCTCAGCCGCTTTGCCTCATGGGGCCATGCGTGGGAGGCGGCGTCCACCACCGGATACCAGCAGACCCGCACCATGTCGGCCGCCGCCTCCGGCGGGCTTTTGGGCATGGGGGCCGGAAAGGGCTGGCTGCACCGCGTTCCGGCGGCGGACACCGATCTGGTGTTCGGCATGCTGTGCGAGGAATGGGGGCTGCTGATCGCCGCGGCGGCGGTGGCTGCCATCATCACGCTGGCCTATTTTGCCGTGCGGGCCTGCCGGGTGGGCCGCAGCAGCTATTACCTCATTGCCGCCTGCGCGGCGGGGTCGTTGCTGGTGTTTCAGACCTGCCTGAATGTGTTCGGTTCGGTGGACCTGCTGCCCCTGACTGGTGTGACGTTCCCCTTTGTCTCCAACGGCGGATCGGCCATGATGTCGGCATGGGGGCTGATGGCCTTCCTCAAGGCCATGGACACCCGGGAAAACGCCAGCTTTGCCATCCGCCGCGCGCCGGGACGCAGGGCGGCGGAAAGAAACCGGACGGCAGAGCCTTCCGGCAGGCAGCCCACGGAAAAGGAGGCGGGCCATGAAGAAGATTGAGAGTCGGGCGGTGGTCTGCGCGCTGCTGGCGCTGCTGCTGGCGGCGGGACTTGCCGTGTTTGCGGTCAGGTTCATCCTCCACGGCGGCGACTGGGCCTCTTCGCCCTTTAACCGCCATCTGTACGATTCCAACGGCACACTGGCTGTGGGCAGCGTTCTGGACCGGGACGGCGACGTGCTCTCCGCCGGGGAGGACGGTAAGCGCACCTATTACGACAACGAGACCGTGCGCAAGGCAACGCTCCACGCCGTGGGCGATTTACAGGGCAACATCGGCACCGGGGCGCTGAACGCCTTTGCCGATCGGCTCAGCGGCTATAACCTTATCAACGGCGCTTTCGGCGCGGACCGGGGCACGGAACTGTACCTCACCATCGACGCTCGGTATAATTACGAGGCCTACCGGGCGCTGAACGGCCACGCGGGCACGGTGGCGGTGTATAATTACAAGACCGGGGAGATCTTATGCATGGTCTCCGCCCCCAGCTATGACCCGCTGAACGTGCCCGGGGACCTGGAGACCAACGACCGCTACCGGGGCGCGTATCTCAACCGCTTCCTCTCCTCCACCTTTACCCCCGGCTCCGTTTACAAAACGGTGACGCTGGCGGCGGCGCTGGAAAAGCTGCCGGACGCGGAGAGCCGCACGTGGACGTGTGAGGGCAGCGTGCAGATCGGGGAGGAGACCATCATCTGCTCGGGCGTGCACGGGGAGCAGACGCTCGCCGATGCCTTTGCCAACAGCTGCAACGTGGCCTTTGCCCAGATGGCGGACGAGTTGGGCGCGCCCACCCTGCGCACCTATACCGAGCGGGCGGGGCTGACCGCCAGCTATTCCGTGGACGGCCTGCCCACCGCCAAGGGGAGCTTTTCGTGGGACGGCCTTACCGACGGCGAGCTGGGCTGGGTCGGTGTGGGGCAGGGCAAGGATCAGGTGAATCCCTGCGCACTGATGGTCTATATGGGGGCCATCGCAAATGGCGGCAAGGCGGCAAAGCCCTATCTGATCGAAAAAACGGTCTCGCCGCTGGGTATTCCGTCCCTGCCGCGGTGGAGCAGCAAAACCGGAACGCTGATCCGAAAAGAGACCGCCCGCACCATGGCGGATATGATGGCGGGCAATGTGGAAAAAACCTATGGCAGCAAGCGCTTTCCGGGCATGGACATCTGTGCCAAGTCCGGCACCGCCGAGGTGGGGGAGGGCAAAACGCCCCATGCGTGGTTTGCGGGCTTCCTGCGGGATGAAGAAACGCCCTATGCCTTTGTGGTGCTGGTGGAAAACGGCGGCGGCGGCAGCGCCGTGGCCGGGACCGTGGCCGCAAAGGTGCTGGACGTGATGGTAAACGGATATTGAGGAGAACAGGAACATGAAGAAAAATCGCATTTGGACCACCCGGGAGCTCAACCGGGGGGCGATCGTCTCCGGTGTGGGCTTTGCGCTGTATCTGGCGGCCCGGGCCCTGCAATGGGAGCTGGTGGCGGGCATTTTGTGCATCGTCTTCGCGCTGATCGCCGTCTATGTCTTTCTGGCGGCGGCGGAGGCCCGGCAGGCCGACAAGGCGGCGGTGAGCTATAACCTGCTGTGGGGAACCGGGGCGCTGGCACTGATGCTGGGCATCTGCGCGGTGATGACCGTGAAGCTGAAGTTGGGACTTTGACGCTGCGCTTTCACAAAAGTGGTTTTACCACTTTTGTGAAAGGGATTCGCTTCACTCCGTGCCTCATGACCGTAAGCGGTCATGAGACTTTTGACAAGCTGACGCCCCGCCTGCGGTTCTCCGCAGGCGGGGCGTCAGTCTGTTGAAAAAGAACTCTTGTGCAAGGGGCCTCGTAGAGTTCCGTCATCCGCAGATGACGGAATCAAATTTAATCCCGTTTTTTCCGGAGACATATGCCTCGGAAAAACACTGCTCAGTCCACAAGTGTGCGAGCATAGCGAGTGCGTGCGGCGGGCTGCATCCTTTTCTCAGAAATGCTTGCATTTCTGAGAATTTGGAAACTGGCGTTTAAGACGCCGCATGGCCCAGAGGAAGCAGACGAAGTGGGCAAGGAAGGTCAGCGACCAGGAGAGGGGATATGCCCAGTAGACCGTCCGGATATTGTGGTAGGCGGGCAGGCGGAAGACGGTGGCCACCACCAGTAGCCGCACGCCGCAGGCCCCCACCAGCGAGACCAGCATAGGTGTGACGGAATAGCCGATGCCCCGGATGGACCCCACGATCACGTCCATCATGCCGCACAGGGCATAGGTGGCGCAGATGATGGTGATGCGGTTCATTCCGGCGTCCATCACGGCGGGGGAATCGGTGTAGATCGAAAGGAGCTGGCGGCCAAAGAGCACCGTCAGATTGCCCATCACCGCGCCCACGGCGATGACGCAGCCCTCCGCCCGCAGCAGAATGGGCCAGATGCGGCGGTACTGCCCCGCGCCAAGGTTCTGGCTGGTGAAGGAGAGGTTGGCCTGATAAAAGGCGTTCATCGAGGTATAGATAAACGTTTCAATGTTGGAAGCGGCGGCGTTTCCGGCCACCACCGTCTCGCCGAAGGAGTTGACGGTGGACTGGATGACCACGTTGGCCAGCGCGAAGAGGATGCCCTGCATCCCGGCGGGCAGTCCGGTCTGCATGATCTGACGGAGCCGGACGGGGAAAATGCGCAGCTGCCGCAGCTCCAGGTGCACGGCACCTTTTTCCCGGATCAGGCACCGCAGCACCAGCAGCGCCGAGATGCACTGGGAGATCACCGTGGCCAGTCCCACGCCTGCCACGCCCATGGACCAGACGATGACGAAGAAGAGGTTCAGCGCCACGTTCACCACTCCGGCCAGCATCAGGTAATACAGAGGCCGCCGGGTGTCGCCCACGGCCCGCAGCAGCGCAGCGCCGAAGTTATAGAGCATGGTGGCGGGCATTCCAGCAAAGTAAATGCGCAGATACAGCGCGGCAAGGTTCCACACCCCCGGCGGGGACTGCATCACGCGCAGGATGGTCCCCGCGCCGCACACGCCCACCACAGCCAGCAGCGCGCCGCTGAGCAGGCTGAGCAGCACGGCGGTGTGCACGGTCTGGCGCAGGCCCTCACGGTCGTTGGCGCCGTACTGCCGGGCGGCCAGAATGTTGGCGCCCACGGAAAGGCCGATAAAGAGGTTGCACAAAAGATTGATGATGGACGTGTTGGAGCCAACGGCGGCCAGCGCGTTGTCCCCGGCGAAGCGGCCCACCACAATGATGTCCGCCGCGTTGAACAGAAGCTGCAAAATGCTGGAAAACATCAGCGGCAGGGTGAATTGCAGAAGCTTTGGCAGAATGCTGCCGCTGCACATATCGATTTCGTAACGGTGGTCGTTGGCCATGGAAGCGGTTCCTTCCCTCCTGTATTTGCCCGCCCGCGGCGGACAGTTTTACCATTTTAACACGTTCTTTACAAAAAAGCCACCGACAGCTGACAAAATTTTTGCGTCCACGGATCAGGCTGAACGCATTTCCTTCCGAATGAACTGCATAAAGGTTTTAGCTGCCGCAGAGAGCGCTTTTTTGTCCTTTACTACCAGAGCCAGCGTGCGAAGGATCGGCTCTTCCACCGGGAGGACGGCAACGCTGTACGCCGTTTTCCGCAGCACCAGCTTTGCAAGAAGCGAATAGCCAAGGCCCTGCTCCACCATGGAGAGAATAGAGTAGTCGTCGTGCATAGTCAGCCGGATATTCGGCTGGAGTCCCGCTTTGCGAAAGGCCTCCAGCGGCTCGCTGTAACGGCCTTCTTCCAATAACAGGTACGGTTCTTCAGCCAGTTCCCGCAGCGATACCCTGGATTTCTGCGCCAGTGGGTGTGTTTTGGGGAGCACGGCCACGAACGGGTCTTGCTGCAAAGGCTGGGTTTCCAGTCCTTTTGCTGCGGCAGGATTTACAAAGCCGAAGTCCACGGTTCCGGTCTGTACCCAGTCGCAGATGCTGGTGTAGTCTCCCTGATGCAGCACCAGCTGCACATTGGGATACATCGCCCAGAACTTTTGAATGACTTCAGGCAGCCAGTGGCAGGATACGCTGGACACCGTGCCGATGCGGACGACGCCGGAATCCAATCCCCGGATTGCATCCTCCATCCGGCGCAGGTCACCGTATTGCTGCACGGTTTTTTGAATGGCTGGAAAAAGACGCTCTCCCTCCGGCGTCAGGCGGACGCCATAACGGGAACGGTACAGCAGCGTGATGCCGATCTCTTTTTCCAACGACGCGATCATTTGACTGAGAGCAGGCTGGGTATATCCCAGGATCGCGGCGGCTTTGGTATAGCTGCCGATCTCCACCACTTTCAAAAGAGCTCGGTAACGGTTCATGGTTTCCCCCCTTTTTTTTCCTTAAAATAAAAATTTTGCATGTTTAAATGCAAAATATCAGTTTTACTTATCGATTGCACTATTGTACCATATGGGCACATTCTATGCAAGAAAGAGGAGAGGAAAATGAAGATTATGCCCTATCAGCCGGAATACAGGGAGGCATTTGTCCGCCTGAACACGGAATGGCTGACCCGATTTTATTGGGTGGAAGCCTTTGACCAGTATGCAATGGATCATGTGGAGGACTTGATCGCACAGGGAGCAATGGCGTTTTTTGCGCTGGATGACGCAGACGAAGTGCTTGCTACCTGCATGGCAATGCCGTTGGAAGGCAGCACATGGGAGCTTTGCAAGCTTGCCGCGCGAAACCAGTATACCGGCACCGGGGCGGGCAGTGCCGTTTTACAGGCGGCCATGCGCTATGCCGAGGAACACGGGGCAAAGCGGGAAGTGCTGATCTCCTGCCGCGGTTTGCAACAAGCCATCCACCTGTATAAAAAATTCGGCTTCCATGAAGTTCCTTACCGGAAAGCATTCTGGAAGTCCGAAAAAGCGGATATTGAAATGGAACGGGAGGTGGTCTGAACGTGAAGCAGTACGTAGTGGATGCGTTTGCACAGGAGGTTTTTCAGGGAAATCCGGCGGCAGTCTGCGTGATGCGGCAATGGCTTCCGAATGATACCTTACAGAAAATCGCCATGGAAAACAACCTTTCTGAAACGGCGTTTGCCGTTAACGTCGGCGATCATTATGACCTGCGCTGGTTCACGCCGGGGGAAGAGATCGACTTGTGCGGCCATGCAACGCTGGCTGCGGCCTACGTGATCACCCGGTTTATCCAGCCGGAAGTGTCTGCTGTGCGGTTTGATACGCTGAGCGGGATGCTGCGCGTTACCAAAGAAGGCGGGATGCTGACGTTGGAGCTTCCGTCTTACCGTCCTGAACGGATCCCGGTGACAGAAGAGATGACCCGTGCGCTGGGGATCGCGCCGATAGAAGCCTACATAGATGCCGATCTGGTGTGCATTTTGGAAACGGAAGAGCAGCTTCGCCGTCTTGCGCCGGATCAGGAGCTTGTACGGCAGCTGGATGGATACCTCCTTCATGTGACGGCGCGGGGACGGAATTCCGACTGCGTGACACGCAGCTTTGCGCCGAAGTGTCATGTGGCTGAGGACCCCGTCTGCGGGCGGGGGCACTGCCATGTGGTGCCCATCTGGGCCAATAAGCTGGGCAAACAGGAATTGCTTGCCCATCAGGCATCCAAACGGGGAGGTATCCTTCACTGCCGCTATACGGGGAAGCAGGTTTATTTAAGCGGAAAAGCGGTGCTGGTTTCCATGGGGGAACTCTATATCTGAAAGGGCTGCTGTCTGTTTTAAGCATCGCAAAGGGATCACAGGCCAAGTTCAAACATCTGGTACTCCGTCCAGCCTGTGTCCTCATAAAACATGGTCTTCTCCGCGACGAACTGGAAGCCGCAGCGGATATAAAGATGCCTTGCCGCATCGCAGGCGGCGAGAACGTCCAGCCGCACCACTTTTTTCTGCTGGTCCTTTGCAAGGCGCAGGATATGTTCCACCACGGTCACGCCGATGCCCTTTCCCTGTAAGGAAGGGTGCACGGCCAGCGCGTGGGGGATCAAAACTTCGTTTGGCGTGCAGGCGATGCGCCAGGGGCAGCCATTATATCCTTCATTGTAGGCGCTGTTCAGGATCACGCAGGCACAAAGCGTCCCCCCGCTTCGCAGGGTGTAGAGCTGGGAAGCGCGGATGCTGTCGGATAAAAAGCAATCGGAGGGGTAAACGCCCTTCTCCCAGCCGAGGTTTTTGTGGTGGGGGTTATTGCGGTGGATGCCGTCGATCACGTCCCAATAAAACTGCTGAATGGCAGGAAAATCCTGCGCGGCGGCTGGCTGAAAGTCCATGGGTCACTCCTTACGGAAAATGTGGATGTGGAAGGAAATACGGCAGTCCAGCGAGGAGAGGGCTGCAAGGCGCTCCGCGCCGGACTTGGGGGTCTTCCAGTAATAGGGGGTCATCTGGAACAGGGCGCGGATGTCGGCCGGGTCACCCAGGTGAATAGTGTCGGCCACGGGCACGATGGCCTCGTAGGCAAAGCCCTCGTAGGGGGTTTCCTTTTCCTCGTTGGGGTAGGGATGGTCATAGAGCACCTGCTTGAGCTCCCACAGGTGGTCCGCCGCCGGAACGACATAGAAAAAGTATCTGCCCCGGCGCAGCACCCGGGAAAATTCCGCCAGCGCCAGCGGGGAAAAGCAGTTCAGCAGCACATCGATGCTCTCATCCGGAATCGGCAGGTGATAGGATGAGGCCACGGCAAATTCGATTTCTCGCTCCCGCCGGGCAGCGTAGCGCAGGATGAATTTGGAAATATCGGTCCCGGCCATCCGGGGGGATTTTCCGGCGCGGCACAGGGCGCGGAAAATGCCGGAGGTGTAAAATCCCTCACCGCAGCCCGTGTCCAAAAGGGTGACGGACTGCCCCGCACGGGGCAAAATCTCACTACAAAGCGTATTTAAAAGCGATGTATAATACCCTTTGGATAGGAAATCCCGCCGGGCAGCGGCCATGCCCTTGTCGTCTCCGGGGGCGGCGGAGTGCTTTTGGTTGGGGGGCAGCAAATAGGTGTAGCCCTCTCTGGCAATGTCATAGCTGTGGCCCTGGGGGCAGCGGTAGGCCCGCTCGCTTCGTGTCAGGCTGCCGCCGCACACCGGGCAGCGAAAAAGACTCATGTGTTCCGCCCCCTTGTCACGTCATGGATCCATTTGCCGCCGCGGATGCGCCACGCGCACAGGGGGCACTTGACGATGCACTCCACCTGAATGGCGGCGGCAATGGGCCAGCACCCGGTTTTCAGCACCAGCGCGCAAAAGGCCGTCAGCGGCAGGCAGAGAAACCACTGGGGCATCAGGTCCAGCGCGGTGGACCACGCCACGTCGCCGCCGGAGCGCAGCACACCTGTGACGGCGGAAATGGAATAGGCATGGAGCGGGATGGAGACAAAGGATGTGACGGCCAGCGCGGTGGCGATGGCGGCGGACTGGCCATAGAGCTTGAACAGGGGGAAGATCACGGGGCAGAACAGCGTGGGCACCAGCAGCAGGGCCACAAGCCCCACGCCGCCGCCTACCAGCATGGCAAACCACAGCAGGGTCTGGCTCAAAGAGAGCACGTCTTTGTGGCTCTGCCCCTCGCCGATGGCCTTGCCGAGGATCACGGCGGTGGACGCGCCAAGGCCGAAGCACACCACTAAGAACAGCCGATTCAGATTGCCCATGACGGCGTTGGCCGCCAGCATTTCCACGGAGTTGTCCGTGTAGCCCAAAATCACCGTGAGCATGGAGTTTCCAAGGCCCCACGCCGCTTCGTTCAGCACCACGGGAGAGGCGTATTTCAAAAAGCGGCCCAACATTTCGCTGCCGGGGCGGAAGAAGAGTCCAAGGTCCAGCGGAATGGTTTTGCTGCGCAGGGCGCAGACCGCGCAGATCAGAAATTCGCTGACGCGGGCCAGCAGCGTGGCAATGGCCGCACCCTGCACGCCCAGCGCGGGAAGGCCGCCGTGGCCGAAGATCAGCAGATAGTTCAGCGCGGTGTTGAGCAGAGTGGAAAACCCGAAGAGCTTCATGCCGAAGGTGGTGTTTTCCACGCTGCGCTGGGCGCTGGCGTAAATGGCCGAGAGCATATTGAATACATAGGAAAAGCCGATGACCTGCAAATAGGGCGCGCCCAACAGGCTGAGATCGTGGCGGTTGGAGAGCAGGTCCATCACCTGCACGGGGAAGAGGGCGAACACCACTGCCAGCGTCAGCGTGATGCCCGTGCCCACCAGCGAGGCAACGCCGATCACCCGGCTGATGCTCTTCACATCGCCCTTGCCCCAGTACTGGCTGACCAGAATGCCAAGGCCGCTCTGCACGCCGAAGACGATGCTGGTGAGCAGGAACACCGGGACGTTGGCGGAGGACACGGCGGCCATTTCCGCGTTGCCCAGCTGGCTGACCATGAACGTGTCCATCAGGCCCAGCGAAAAGGTGATGAGGTTTTGGAGGATCACGGGCAGGGACAGCATCCACAGCCGCTTATAAAAGCCGGGTTCCCGGCGTAAAACATTCAGCATAACGACCTGCCTTTACAGCATGGGCATCCGGGTGTCGTGATGGGCGCGGAGGACGGCGGCGCAGGCGTCGATCTCCTCTGGCGTGGTCTCCGGGCCGAAGCTCAGACGGATCACGCCCCCGGCTACCCGCTTGGGAAGCTTCAGCGCCGCCACCACATGGCTGGGCTTGCCCTGATGGCAGGCGGAGCCTGCGGAGATGCAGATGCCCTGACTGCCCAGATCGTTGACGATATTCTGGCTGGGCCAGCCCACCAGCGAAAGGGAGAGGATGTGGGGCGCTTCGCCGTTTCCGATGATCTGCACATCGGGGATGGTGGTCAGCACCTCCACGGCGTGGGCCTTGACGCGGCGCATGTGCTCCAGCTTTTCAGGAAGGCCCTCCATCCGTAGCTCCACCGCTTTGGCAAAGCCCGCGATCTGGGCGGTGGCCTCCGTGCCGGAGCGCAGGCCCCGTTCCTGTCCGCCGCCGGGAAGCAGCGGGCGGGGATTGCGCACCCGCGGGCCGATATACAGAGCGCCGATGCCCTTGGGGCCGCCGACCTTGTGGCCGGAGATGGTGATAAGGTCCGCTCCCAGCGCCTTGGCGGTGAAGGGGACCTTCAAAAAGGCCTGTACCGCGTCGGTGTGGAGCAGGGTTTTGGGATTTTTGGCGGCAAGGCCCGCGGCGACCTCGGATACGGGGAAAATGTTGCCCGTTTCATTGTTCACCAGCATCGTGGATACCAGCGCCGTGTCCGGCCGGACGGCGGAGAGCACCTGCGCGGCGGTGATGTTCCCGTTGGCGTCGGGAGAGAGGGCGGTGACCTCATAGCCCTGCTGGGCCATCCAGCGGCAGGCCTCCCGCACGGCGCTGTGCTCCACGGCGGTGGTGACGATGTGGTGGCCCAGGTGGCGGTTTTGCCAGCAGGCGGCGGTAATGGCCCAGTTGTCGCCCTCCGTGCCGCAGGAGGTGAAGAACAGCTGCTCTGCCCTGCAGCCAAGCCCCTCCGCCACAACGCCGCGCCACTGCTCCACCCGCTTTTTCATGTCAGCGCCCAGCGGGTACTGGGCGCTGGGGTTGCCGAATTGCTCCGTCAGCACGGCGTACATTGCGTCCGCCACCTCCTGGGGGACGGGAGTGGTGGCGGCGTGATCCAGATAAATCATAAATTACTCCTTTGATTGGGGTTGCCCAATCGTAAAAAAAACAGTATAATCAGCACAATAGGAAAAAATCATGCAGCTTGTGGAAAAGCCTCGCAGAGTTTCGCGTCCGCAGACGCGAAAGCCATGTAATCTGTATTTCACCGCGACCTGTGCGTGGTGAAATACTCTTTGCGCGGAGCGAGTGGAAACAGCCGAAGCGCCGCCAGCGGCGGATGAAGCGAGGTTGTTTCGAGGAAGCGGCACGATTAGCGGCGCGAATAGCGTCGGGAATCGTATCGCCGCGACGGTGACACATTGGCCGCGCAGCGGCCATGAGGCGCAGAGCGTAGCGAAGCCCCTCGAAAAAGTGGTTTTGCCACTTTTTCGACAATTCCTAATTATATAAAGGTTTTTGGAAAAGCGCAAGGAGAAAAACAATGAGAGCAGCCATCTACACCTTGGGATGCAAGGTGAACCAGTATGAGACGCAGGCCATGGAGCAGGAGCTTCGCGCAAGGGGCCATCAGGTGGTGGACTTTGCCGACGAGGCGGACGCCTATGTGGTGAACACCTGCTCGGTCACGGCGGTGAGCGACCAGAAGTCCCGGCAGGTGCTGCACCGGGCGCGGCGGCAGCATCCTGGCGCGGTGCTGGCGGTGTGCGGATGCTATCCCCAGACCCACGCGGAGGATGTGCGCCAGCTGGACGTGGACCTGATCGCGGGCACCGGGGACCGCAGCGGCTTTATCGGGCTTCTGGAGCAGGCTGTGACGGAAAAGCGGCACTTAGAGGCCATCGACCGCTCGTTCGAGCGCCGGGTCTTCGAGGTGCTGCCTGCCGGGGGCATGGAAAACCGCACCCGCGCCATGCTGAAGGTGGAGGACGGCTGCGTAAACTTCTGCACCTACTGCATCATCCCCTACGCCCGGGGCCCGGTGCGGTCGCTGCCCCTTGCCACGGCGGCGGAGCAGGCGGCGGGCCTTGCGGCTGAGGGGTACCGGGAGATCGTGCTGACGGGTATTGAAATTTCCTCATGGGGAAAGGACCTCAAGGAGGGGAAGAGCCTGATCGACCTGATCGAGACGGTCTGTGCCGCCGCGCCCGGCGTGCGCATCCGGCTGGGCAGTCTGGAGCCGCGCACGGTGACTGAGGTGTTCTGCCGCCGCGCCAGCGCGCTGGAAACGCTGTGCCCGCAGTTCCACCTTTCCATGCAGAGCGGGTGCGACGACACCCTGCGCCGCATGAACCGCAAGTATGATACGGCTCGATTTGCGCAGTCTGTTGCACTTTTAAATCAATATTTTGACCATCCTGCCATTACCACGGACATGATCACTGGATTTCCGGAGGAGACGGAGGAGGAGTTCGCGCAGTCGCTGGACTTCATCGCGTCGTGCGGGTTTGCCCAGATGCACATCTTCCCCTACTCCATCCGCCCCGGTACGCCTGCGGCCAACATGCAGCAGGTGCCCAAGGCCGTCAAGGAAGAGCGGGCCCACCGGGCCGCCGTCGTGGCTGCCGGATTGCGGCGGACGTATCTGGAACAGTGCGTGGGGCGGACATATCCCGTGCTGTTCGAGCAGCCCAGAGACGGACAGTTTTTCGGCCACGCGCCCAATTACATGGAGGTGCTGGCGCCCGGCGAGGGGCTGCACAATCAGGTGAAGAACGTCCGGATCACCGGGACGGACGGCGACGTACTTTTTGGTAGGATTGGAGAATAAGAAATAAGAAATGAAGAGTCACTTTTTTGCCTATATCTCCCGGATGCGGTTTATCCAGCGCTGGGCGCTGATGCGCAACACCGCCCCGGAAAACGTGCAGGAGCACAGCCACCAGACGGCGGTGCTGGCCCACGCGCTGGCGGTCATCCGCAATGAAAAGTTCGGTGGCACGGTGGACCCCGGCGCGGTGGCGGTGGCGGCGCTGTATCACGACGCGGGGGAGATCCTCACCGGGGATATGCCCACCCCCATCAAATACGGCAACCCCGCCATTCAGCACGCCTATCAGCAGGTGGAGGCCGTGGCGGAGCGGCGGCTGGTGGGGATGCTGCCGCCGGAGCTGCAGGGGATCTACGCGCCCATCCTCACCCCGGTGGATCGGGAGACGGCCCGATTGGTAAAGGCGGCGGATAAGCTTTCGGCCTATATCAAGTGCGTGGAAGAGCTGAAGGCCGGGAACACGGAGTTCCGGGAAGCGGCGGCCCAAACCCGCCGGGCACTGGAGGAATACGGTTTGCCGGAAGTGGAATATTTTCTGGACACGTTCATGGACAGCTTTTCCCTTTCGCTGGATGAACTGAAATAAAAGCTTCTCGAAAAGTGGCAAAGCCACTTTTTCGAAGTCAAATAAGGGGGGTCATGTGTGGAAAAGATGGGAAAGCGGGCCATAGGCGCGGCGGTGCTGGTCGTGCTGGCCCTTGTGTCGCTTTTTGGCGGGAGCCGGGTGCTCTCGTCGCCGGATACCTATCAGGCGACCCTTGCCTCGCTGGAGGAAAAGCAGACCACCGTGCTGGAGCTGACGGCGGCCAGCGCGGCGGCGTCGGCAGGGCTCTCCATGCTGCCGGGCGACACGGCCACCCCCATCGCGGAAAAGCTGGCGGACCTGAGCGGCTATTTTCTGGTGGCGCTGTGCGCTATTTATCTGGAAAAATATCTGCTGACCATCACGGGCTTTGCCGCGTGCACGGTGCTGTTTCCACTGGCCTGCGGGGCGCTGATACTTTATTTGCTGACGCAGCGCGGCGGCTGGAAGGAGCTTGGCAAGCGCTTTGCCCTGCTGGGGGCGGTGGTGTGCCTTGTGGTCCCGGTGAGTGAAAAACTCTCCGGCATGATCGAGGATACCTATGCCGCCTCCATCCAGCAGACGGTGGACCTTGCCAAAAACGCCTCGCAGGAGGCGGCGCAGGAGGAGACGGCGGACAGCGGCGAAGAGACGGGGGGCCTGCTCTCCGGGCTTTACTCCAAGGTGACGGACGCGGTGAAGGAGAGCGTGTCCGGCGTGACTCGGCGGGCGGAAAACCTGCTCAGCCGCTTTATGGAGGCGCTGGCCGTGACGCTTATTACCTGCTGCGCCATCCCGGTGCTGGTGATTCTGTTTTTCGTGTGGCTGGTCAAGCTGGTGCTGGGGCTGGACCTACGCAGGAAAAACGAAAAAACGACCTGATTTTATGAGAAAACCCGCCGTTCCCTTTCGGAAACGGCGGATTTTTTGTGCATTTCAGTCCGCAAGTGTGTGCGAAGCCAGTAGCGGCAGTGGACTGAAACCCCTTCTCAGAAATGCTTGCATTTCTGAGAGTTAAGATTCCATGGCGGCGTTGATGTCGGCTTCGCAGGAGCGCATGGCGAGGATGGTTTTTTCCATCAGCTCCTCCAGCGTCCAGCCAAGGCGTTCGGCACCCTGCCGGATCACATCCCGGGAGCAGCCAGCGGCGAACTTCTTATCCTTGAACTTTTTCTTCAGGGAGCTGACCTCCATGTCGCAGACGCTTTTGCTGGGGCGCATCCGGGCGGTAGCGCCGATCAGGCCCGTCAGCTCGTCCGCCGCGAAGAGCACTTTCTCCATCTCCTCCACAGGCTCCACATCGCAGCAGATACCATAGCCGTGGGAGCAGACAGCGTGGATCAGCTCATCGGAGCAGCCGATCTCCGCCAGCAGCTCCGGGGCCTTTTTGCAGTGCTCCTCCGGCCACTTTTCAAAGTCTACATCATGCAGAAGGCCCACGGTGGCCCAGAAATCGGCGTCCTCGCCGTAACCAAGCTCGTTTGCGTACCAGCGCATGGTGCCCTCCACCGTCAGCGCGTGCTGGATGTGGAAGGGTTCGGAATTGTACTTTTTCAGCAGCGCCAACGCTGCTTCTCTTTCAGGACAGGCTTTCATGAAAGATTTCCTCCTTTTTATTGCTCTCTGGGGTCAGGATCGCCGTCCAGAGTTACAAAATAATCATAATAAGGCAGCAAAAATGAAAATCCCTTTTGCAGCCGCTTCACGATCGCGCGGGAGAACAGCTCGTCCGTCAGCGCGTCCCGGCAGCAGATGGAAAAGGACTTCATCTGGTACCAGCGGGCAAGGGCCGCCGAGACGGGGGCACTGCGGGGCTTTTTATAGTCCTCGGTCTCAAGGGTGAACTCTTCCTGCCCCGTAAGCTGCTGCGTGAGCGCTTCCATGGGCTTGGGGTCGCGGTCCATCCGGGCGCGGAGCTTGGCCATGGTCAGAGGCTTTGCCATGTAGTATCCAAGGCCGTATGACCAGCCGTCCGGCATCAGCTCGAACCAGAAGGAGGGGCGGGCCGTCCACATTTCGGCAGGCTGCTCAATGGAAAACCACAGCCCGTCCTTATACGGTCCGCGGCCGTGGAGACGGCGGGCGTCCCGGTAGATGCGGGCCACCTTGCAGATCAGGCCCGCGTCCGGCCGCTGGGCGTTCAGGCTGTCATACAGCTCGCCGCCCAGCTCCCGCATAGGCTGGTAAAAGGAACGCAGATAAATGTCCTTGTGGGCTTCAAACCAGGGCCGCTCGTTGTTGAAGCGAATGCCCCACATGAAATCCACCGTTTCGTCTGTAAACCCGGTAAACATGGTTATCCTCCGTGAGAACGTCGAAAAAGTGGCTTTGCCACTTTTTCGAGGAAGTTTCGCTGTGCTCCGTGTCTCGGCCCACCGCGATGCGGCCAATGCGTCACCGTCGCGGCGATACGATTGGCGGCGCTGTTTGCGCCGCCAATCGTGCCGCTTCCTCGAAACAGCCTCGCTTCATCCGCCGCTGGCGGCGCTTCGGCTGTTTCCACTCGCTCCGCGCAAGGAGGAACCAGTGAAACGCTTTTCACTGGTGACGGAAATACTGGGAGGCCCGCAGGCCGAGACAGTAACAGTGTTTTCTGCCACGCACATGTCGCGGCAGAAAATGGATTTCATACCTTTCGCGTTTCCGAACGCGAAACTCTGCGAGGCTTTTTTTGGCAGACTGCCTCCGTAAGTGCTCAGTACAAAGAGGTATCCGCCGCGCACAACATGTCGCGGCGGATTTGGGCAGCCGTCACTGGCTTGCGTTGTGTCACAGATTGGAAGCCTTCGCCGCCTCGACGATCAGCTTTGCGCACAGGTCGTAGCCCAGCGCGCCGCTGTCCAGCGTGAGGTGATAGTTGTGGCTGTCGCCCCACTTGTTGCCCGTATAGTGGTTATAATAGGTGTGGCGGCTGGAGTCCTTTTTGGCCATCAGGTGCTGGATCTCCGTGGCGTTGGTGGTGCCCAGCAGCTCGCTGGCCCGCACGGCTCGGTGAATATCGTCGGCATGGATGAAAACATTCAGGCTTGCGATCCCCGCTGCCCGCAGGATCTCATCAGCGCAGCGGCCAAGGATCACGCAGGGCCCCTTTTGGGCAAGGCGCAGAATGATGGCCTGCTGGACATCGTGGATGACCTCCTGCGTGTCATGGAACTGCAGGCTGGACGCGGAGCAGATGCTTTTGAGGATGGAATCCGTGCGGGAAACATCCTCGCCCTCGCTTTCGATCAGTTCCGGGTCAAAGCCGCTGGCCTTGGCGGTCTCCCGCACGATGTCCCGGTCATAAAACTCAATGCCCAGCTCCGTGGCCACCATTTTGCCGATGGTGTGGCCGCCTGCGCCGAACTCCCGGCTGATGGTAATGATCTGATTCATACATTGCCCCCCTGACCGCCTGCGGCGGCTGATTTTCTACGGTCAGTTTACCACATCCGGCGGCGAGTGACAAGACGGGGGGATTAAAAAAGTGGGGAAGACACCTATTCGGCGCGAAGCGGCCTTTTATTTCTCCGCCGGGATGCTCTTTTCCAGCATGACCAGCAGCGTGTCGGCCCAGCGGTAGGCGTCGGCGCTCATGGCGTTCAGCAGTCGGACAAGGCAGGGGTCGGTGGTGCCGTCTGCCGCGCGGGCGTAATTCAGGCCGCTGCACGCCTCGGCGTGGTACCGCTCCCGCAGGGCTGGGCACCACCGACCGATGTACACCCGCCCGCTCTCCACGCCGGGGCGGTAACATTCCCCGGTGACGAGATAATATACGGCGGCAAGGCGGCGGGCGTGGCTGAGTTTTCCGGCGGCGATGTCCCGCAGGCGCTGCCGCTCCCACGGCCCGGCCTGCTGGGCAAGGGCCAGATAGTGCCGCCTGTCGCCCAGCGCCTCTTCCAGAAATCCGGTCAGTACCTCCAGCATTTCGTTGGCCGCCGTGCCCATGCAGCAGGGGTTTTCCTCCGCGCCGGGAAGCTGCGCAGGGGGCTCCGCCGGGGCAGAGGCGGGCGGATAGGGCTCCAGCGTGGGGGCCACCCGCTGCCAGATGCGGTCATACTGGCGGTAGTCATAGGGCTGGCCGGGGTTCGTGTGCTGTTGTTCCATTGTGGTCGCCTCCTTTTCTCCCCAGTCTATGCGCGGCGGGCCGCAGCCGTCCCGCCTGCGGGCTGGTTTTTCCGAAAAGTGGGCAAAATAACCCTAAAACCCGCCGGGGAATCATTGCATTTTCCCGCCGCCTCTGCTAAAATAGACAGGCTATGAACTTTTTCCCCTAAAGGAGGTTCCCATTATGCTGGAATTGCAGCACATCAGCTACGCCGTGGAGGAAGACGGCGGGCAGCTTGGCATTTTGAACGATATTTCCCTCACCATCGGCGACCATCGGCTGGTGGTCTTTACCGGGCCCAACGGCGGCGGGAAGACCACGCTGGCCAAGGTCATTATGGGCCTTGTGAAGCCCACTGCGGGCCGCATCCTCTGGAACGGACAGGATATTACCGACCTCGGCATCACCGAGCGGGCGCGGCTGGGCGTGAGCTACGGGTTCCAGCAGCCCCCCCGCTTCAAGGGGCTGACCGTCCGCGACCTTTTGACGTTGGCCTCCGGCGACAAGCAGCTCTCCAAGGACAAGTGCTGCCAGTACCTCACCCGGGTGGGCCTGTGCGCCAACGATTATCTGGACCGGGAGGTGGACGTGTCCCTCTCCGGCGGCGAGGTCAAGCGCATTGAGATCGCCACCATTTTGGCAAGAAACAGCCAGCTGATGATCTTCGACGAGCCGGAGGCCGGGATCGACCTGTGGTCCTTCGCCCGGCTGACCGAGACCTTTGAGCAGATCCACGCCGCCGGAAGCGCCACCATGATCATCATTTCCCATCAGGAGCGCATCATCTCCCTTGCGGACGAGGTTATTGTGGTGGGCGACGGCACCATCCGCCACCGGGGCACGGCGCAGGACATCCTGCCGAAAATTCTGGCGGACACACTGGGCACCTGCCCGGTACTGACGAAAGAGGTGAAGGCACAATGATGGAAAACGAGATCGACCGCGAGCTGCTGGAAAAGATCGCGGATATGCTGGGCAAGCCCGTGGGGGCCTTCAACATCCGCAAGGACAGCGGCTGCGACGGCCGCCAGAGCACCGAGCACATCCAGATCACCGGAAAGACCGACGGCAAGTCCGGCATCGACATCCGCGTGAAGGACGGCACCGTGGGCGAAAGCTGCCACATCCCCGTCATCATTACCAAGCCCGGCATCGAAGAGATGGTCTATAACGATTTTTACATCGGGGAGAACTGCGATGTGCACATCGTTGCAGGCTGCGGCATCCACAACTGCGGCAATGAGACCAGCCGCCACGACGGCGTGCATACCTTTTATGTGGGAAAACACTCCCATGTGAAATACACGGAAAAGCACTACGGCGAGGGCGACGGCAAGGGCGGCCGCATCATGAATCCCCAGACCATCGTGTATCTGGAGGAGGGGGCCTCTATCCAGATGGAGACCACCCAGATCCGGGGCATCGACTCCACCAAGCGGGACACGAAGATCGTCTGCGGCAAGGACGCCGAGGCCGTCATCACCGAGCGGCTGCTGACCCACGGCGATCAGGTGGCCGAAAGCGACATGGAGATCGTGCTGAACGGCGAGGGCTCCCGGGGGCGGGTGATCTCCCGCTCCGTGGCGCAGGACCAGTCCAGTCAGGTGTTTTATCCCCGGATGGTGGGCAACGCCCAGTGCTTCGGCCATGTGCAGTGCGACTCCATCATCATGGGCTCGGCCAAGATCAAATCCATTCCCGCCATCACCGCCAACTGCACGGAGGCCCAGCTTGTGCATGAGGCCGCTATCGGCAAGATCGCGGGCGACCAGCTTTTGAAGCTGGAAACGCTGGGGCTGACGGAGGAAGAGGCCGAGGAGTGCATCCTCAAGGGCTTCCTTGCCTGACGCTTGCACAATGCCGCAGGGGAGGGTATAATACCCCCTGAAAACGCGGCGCTTCCCAAGGCGGAGTGTTTCCGCGATCTACAAAACCGGGAGTGTTGTTTATGGAACTGCAAACTGCTGCCCTGCTGGACCTGACCCACACGCTGGCAGGGGATTATCTTGCCCAATTCACTTATCCGTGGCAGGCGCTGGACGGCATCAAGGACTTCATTTTGGCCCTTGGCCCCACGCTGCCCAAAGAAGAATATGACGAGACCGCCCCCCATGTCTGGGTGCACAAAACGGCCAAGGTCTTCCCCTCGGCCTCTCTGGGCGCGCCCTGCATCATCGGGCCGGAGACGGAGGTGCGCCACTGCGCTTTCATCCGCGGCAGCGCACTGGTGGGCGCGCACTGCGTGGTGGGCAATTCGGTGGAACTGAAAAACGTGATTTTGTTCGACAATGTGCAGACCCCCCACTATAACTATGTGGGCGATTCCATTCTGGGCTACAAGAGCCACATGGGCGCGGGGTCCATCACCTCCAACGTCAAGTCTGACAAAACGCTGGTGGTGGTGCGCAGCGGAGACGAGCGGCTGGAGACCGGGCGCAAGAAGTTCGGCGCCATTTTGGGCGACCATGTGGAGGTGGGGTGCAACAGCGTGCTCAACCCCGGCACGGTCATTGGCCGGGGCACCAGCGTGTATCCCACGTCCTCTGTCCGGGGCGCGATCCCGGCGGAGAGCATCTTCAAGGCGCAGGACGATATTGTCAGGCGGAAGTGAAGAAATGACCGAGTGGGAAAAGCTGCAAAGCGGGCAGGTCTATAACGATTTTGACGAGGACCTGTTCCAGCGGCGGATCGCGGCGAAAAAGCTGTTCCGGGCCTATAACCGCACAGAGGATGAAGAGACGGCGCTCCGCCGTGACCTACTGGAGCGGCTGCTTGGCCGGGTGGGAAAAAACGTCTGGATCGAGCCGGACTTTCGCTGCGAGTTCGGGAAAAATATCGTGATCGGGGATGATGTGTACATCAACTTCGGCGCGGTGATCCTGGACTGCGCGGAGGTCTCCATCGGCGCGAACACCCTGATCGGGCCGAACCTTGGCATCTATCCGGTGAACCACGCCTTAGACCCGGAGGAGCGGGCCCACGGCGGATGCGTCAGCGCTCCGGTCCATATCGGAAAGGATGTCTGGTTGGGCGGCGATGTAAAGATTCTGGCAGGCGTGTCCATCGGCGACGGGGCGGTGATCGGCACGGGCAGCGTGGTGACGAAAAGCATCCCCGCCCGCGTGGTCGCGGTGGGCAACCCGTGCCGGGTGCTGCGGCCCATCACGGAAGAGGACAGGCTGGGCTATTTCCGGCGGCGGAAACCGAATGTCTGATCCAATCAACAGAAAAGCTCCGGCATCTGTCCCAAACGGGCAGATGCCGGAGCTTTTTGTGTATTTTACGCGATGGTGCCGGGGCAGAGCTCCCGAATTTTGGCCTGAATGGACTTCAGGTCCTCGAAGGTCTCGGGCCGCTTGCTGTCGTCCCGCAGCAGCGCGGCGGGGTGATAGATGGCGGTCATCTGCACACCGTTCCGGGTGAACCACTGGCCATGCTCGCTGGTGATCTTGAAATCCTCTTTGATGATGACCTTGGCGGCGATGCGGCCCAGACACACGATCAGCTTTGGCCGCAGCAGCGCCGCCTGCCGCCGGAGATAGCCGATGCAGGCGTCCTGCTCCACGTTCAGGGGGTCGCGATTTTGGGGCGGGCGGCATTTGACCACATTGGCGATATAAACCTTGGTGCGGTCAAGGCCGATGATCTCCAGCATATCGTCCAGCAGCTGGCCGCCCCGGCCCACAAAGGGGATGCCCTGCTCGTCCTCGTGCTGGCCGGGGCCTTCGCCGATGAGCATGATCTCCGCCGTCTCCGACCCGTCGCCAAAGACCACGTTGGTCCGCTTTTCCGCCAGTGCGCAGTTCTGGCAGTGCAGGCACTCCTGCCGCAGGGTCTCCCAGCTGTCTTCCATGGAAATTCCTCCTGTTTCACGATAAATCTGCCAGCGCCGCGCCGGAATACCCCGCCGCCTTTCGGACACACTGAAAAAAGTGAAAAATCTTGAAAAGAGGGGGGGAGCGTATGGCCCGCTGGCTCTGGATATTCTGGTTTTACAGCTTCGCTGGCTATTGCCTTGAAAAGCTGTTCGCGGCGGCGACCTGCGCCCCGAACCAGACGAGAAAGTGCTTTCTCGTTCTGCCGCTGTGCCCGGTATACGGCCTTGGCATGGCGGCGGTGCTGGCGCTGCCCGTGCGCGGCGCCGTGTGGACGGCGCTGTGGGGCGGCGCGGCGGCCACGGCGGTGGAATACGGCTATCACTGGGCCTGCGAGAGACTGCTGGGCGTTGCTTTCTGGGATTACCGCCGCATTCCCGGCAATCTCCATGGCCGGGTCTGCCTTCCGTTTTCCGCCGCCTGGGGTGTGCTGGCATCGCTTGCCGTCTTCACGGTGCAGCCGTGGGTAGAGAGATTGCAGGTGCCGTGGCAGGTGACGTATGCCCTTTTGCTGGCGTTCACCGCCGACGCAGTATGCACCGTCTACTTCCTGCGGGCCACCCATGACCCGACCGCGCTGGGCTGGGGGATTCACACCACCTGAAAAAGATAGAATTTCAGATAACTCGTCTCGTCCACGCCCCAGAGAATGGGGTGGTCGCAGCTTTGCTGCCGGGCCTCGATCTGCCGCAGCTGCACCCCGGCGTCCTTGGCGGCGTCATGCAGCATGGCGACGAATTTTTCCTCCGTTGCGAAGTGGGAGCAGGAGCAGGTGGCCAGATACCCGCCCCGGGGCAGCAGGCGCATGGCGCGGTAGTTGATCTCCTTATACCCGCTGATGGCGTTGGCCACGGTTTTGCGGCTTTTGGTAAAGGCCGGGGGGTCGAGGATGATAAAGTCGTATTTCGCGGGCTCCTTTTCCAGCGCCGGAAGCAGGTCGAACACGTTGGCGGCCACGCAGTCCATGCGGTCAGATACGCCGTTGCGCGCCGCATTGGCCCGGGCCATTTCCACGGCGGATTCCGACACGTCCACCGCCGTCACGTGTTTGGCACCGCCCATGGCGGCGTTGAGGGCAAAGGAGCCGGTGTGGGTGAAGCAGTCCAGCACGGTCTTGCCCCGGGCAAGGCGGCCCACCGCCCGGCGGTTGTATTTCTGGTCCAGAAAGAAGCCGGTCTTCTGGCCGTTTTCCACATCCACCAGATAGCGGATGCCGTTCTCCACGATCTCCACCACCGGGCTTTCCGGCACGGTCTCGCCGGGCAGGGGGAACCACCCCTTGTACTGGGTCAGGCCCTCCTTTTCCCGCAGGGCCACGTCGTTGCGCTCGTACACGCCGCGGATGGGCTGGCCGTCCTGACGCAGAATGTCTGCCAGCGCGGGCAGCAGCATGGCCTTGATGCCCTCCATCCCCACGGAGAGCACCTGCACGCTGAGCAGGTCGTGGAACTTGTCCACTGTCAGGCCGGGGAAGGCGTCCGCCTCGCCGAAGATCACGCGGCAGCAATCCAGATCGGCCTCGTCCATCACGCTCTTGCGGTAGTCCCACGCCCACTGGAGCTTGCGGCACCAGAAGGCTTCGTCAAAGCGGTCGTTGGCGTTGCGGGAGATCAGCCGCACCCGAATTTTGGATTGCTGGGAAAGGAATCCTGTGCCAAGATAACGGCCTTTTTTGCTTACTATATCCACCAATTTCCCGTTTTCCGGCGTTCCCTCCACAGAGAGCACCTCGGCGTCATAGACCCACGGGTGCCCCCGGAGAATGGCGGCCTCCGCCTTGGGCGTGACGGTAAAACGGGGATAGGGACGGTCGGTTTTCATCGCAGTTCCTCCTGCTGTGTAAAAGATGATAGGTGTATTGTAGCACATTTTTTTCCGCCGCGCCATAGAATCCACTAAAGAAGGAGGGATTCTCATGCCAATCATTTATCTCAGTCCGTCCACGCAGGAGTGGAACGCCTACGTCACCGGAAGCGGCTCGGAGGAGTACCAGATGAATCTGATCGCGGATGCGCTGGTGCCGTACCTTGTGTCCAACGGCATCCGCTATACCCGCAACACCCCGGAGATGACTGCCGCCACCTCCATTGCGCAGGCCAATCAGGGCTATTACGATTTTTATCTGGCGCTGCACTCCAACGCCGCGCCGGAGGGGCGCTATGGGCAGGAGCGGGGCATCCTCGCCTTTTATTATCCCGGCAGCGCCGAGGGCCAGCGGGGTGCGGAGCTGATCGCCGAGGAGCTGCGGAAGATCTATCCCCTGCCGGATAAGGTCGCCACCCGCTCCACCACCGCGCTGGGGGAGGTGCGCCGCTCCCGGGCCCCGGCGGTGCTGGTGGAGATCGGGTATCACGACAACTATGCCGACGCCGTGTGGGTGGAGGGGCACACGGATGACATCGCCCAGCAGCTGGCCCGTGCCCTGACCCGCCTGTTTGGCCTGCCGTTTATTTATCCCATGGACCCGGTGGGCGGCACGGTGACGGTCAGTTACGGCACGCTGAATCTCCGCAGCCGCCCCTCTTCCGACGCACAGGTGCTGGCCAACCTGCCCAACGGCGCGGCCGTCACCGTCTACGGCGAGTGGCAGGGGTGGTATGTGGTACATTATGGAGATCAGGTCGGGTACGCCGCTGCGGCGTACATCGACACATGACCCGCGAGCCGCCGGGTGCAGCCCGGAGCGCCGCTTGCGGCGCGGGGCAGAGAATTTCAACTTTCAGGAAATGAAGGCTTGACACTGGCCCTGCAAACGATTAAACTAAAAACGGATGATTATCGGCAGGCGTAGGGGCGTCTGTCGGTCGTTTTCTGATGTGAAGAACAAGCGAAAGCCGGTGACTTTTCACCGGGAACACATACTGGCAGCCCTATGGGCCGGGCCAGTAACACGATACCGAAAGACAGGAGGAAGCAAGCACCGTGACAACGATCGTCATTATGACCCTGGTGGGGTTGGTGATCGGCGGCGCCGTGGGCTTCCCTCTCGGTATTCGCTACCGGAAGACTGTTTCCGAGAAGGAGATCTCCAGCGCTGAAGAAGAGGGAACGCGCATTATCAACGAGGCCATTAAGAGCGCCGAAGCGAAAAAGCGCGAGGCCCTGCTGGAAGCAAAAGAAGAGATTTTGAAAAACCGCAGCGAGTATGAGAAGGAAGTAAAAGAGCGCAGAGCCGACCTGCAGCGGCAGGAAAACCGCTTGCAGCAAAAAGAAGAGAACATGGACCGGAAGCTGGATGCCATTGAGAAGCGGGAGGAATCCCTGAATCAAAAGCACGCGGCTGCCGACAAGGAAAATGAAGAGATCAAGGTCATCAAGCGCAGCCAGACCGAAATGCTGGAGCGCATCTCCGGCTTCACCGCCGAGGAGGCAAAGCAGTATCTGATCGATCAGGTGGAGTCCGAGGTGACCCACGAGACCGCCCTCAAGATCAAAGAGGTCGAGTCCCGGATGAAAGAGGAGTGCGAGACCCGGGCGCGGGAGGTGGTGGCGCAGGCCATCCAGCGCTGCGCCGCCGATTCCGTGGCCGAAATGACCGTCAGTGTGGTTCCCCTGCCCAATGACGAGATGAAGGGCCGCATCATTGGCCGCGAGGGCCGCAACATCCGCACCATCGAGACGCTGACGGGCGTGGACCTCATTATCGACGACACGCCGGAGGCCATCACCGTTTCCTGCTTTGAGCCCGTCCGCCGGGAGATCGCCCGGCTGGCGCTGGAAAAGCTCATCGCCGATGGCCGCATCCATCCCACCCACATTGAGGAAATGGTGGAAAAGGCCCGCCGCGAGGTGGAGGCCACCATCAAGGCCGAGGGCGAGCGGGTGGTCTTTGAGTGCGGCGTGCGCAATCTCCACCCGGAGCTGGTGAAGATGCTGGGCCGCCTGCATTACCGCACCAGCTATGGCCAGAACGTGCTGCAGCACTCCGTGGAGGTTTCCCACATCGCGGGCATGATGGCCGCCGAGCTGGGAGCCGACGTGCAGACCGCCAAGCGCGCGGGCCTGCTCCACGATCTGGGCAAGGCCGTGGACCATGAGATGGAGGGCACCCATGTGGCCCTGGGCGTGGAATTTGCCCGCAAGTACAAGGAGCGGGAGGACATCATCCACGCCATCGAGGCCCACCACAACGATGTGGAGCCCCGCACCATTATCGCCTGTCTGGTGCAGGCGGCGGACGCCATCTCCGCGGCCCGTCCCGGCGCGCGGCGCGAGAATCTGGAAAATTACATCAAACGTCTGGAGCAGCTGGAGACCATTACCGGCTCCTATCCCGGCGTGGATAAGGCGTATGCCATTCAGGCGGGCCGCGAGGTGCGTGTGATGGTGAAGCCCGAGCAGGTCAGCGAGGATGAGATGGTCATTCTGGCCCGCAACCTTGCCAAGAAGATCGAGGAAGAAATGGAATACCCCGGTCAGATCAAGGTCCACGTTCTGCGGGAGACCAAGGTCATCGAATACGCAAAGTAATATCAGATGCAAAAACTCCCTTGTGGAATCACCACAGGGGAGTTTTTTTACTTTCCCGTCTCCGGACGCGAAGCTTTGCGGGACTTTTTTGGAAAAAGGCCATTTTTCGGTCGGCGATCCAGCCGCTCGCGTTAGTTCAGGCTGTCTGCCGCCTGTGTGAACAGCTCTTCCAGCCGGGCTTTGACGGCGGGGCAGGTGGTCAGGTCCGGGTCGGCGGCGATCAGTTCCTCTGCCGCCTGCCGGGCTTCCTGCAAAAGCTGGGTGTCGCAGCCGATGTCGGCCACCCGCAGGCCGGGCAGACCGGACTGCCGCTGGCCGAAGAAGTCGCCGGGGCCCCGCAGGCGCAGGTCCTCCTCTGCGATCTTGAAGCCGTCGGTGGTGCGGGTCATGATCTTCAGGCGGGCCTTTGTCTCGTCGTTGTGGTTGTCGGAGATCAGGATGCAGAAGGACTGGTGGCTGCCCCGGCCCACCCGGCCCCGCAGCTGGTGAAGCTGGGAAAGGCCGAAGCGCTCGGCGTTTTCAATGACCATCACGGCGGCGTTGGGCACGTCCACGCCCACCTCAATGACCGTGGTGGAGACCAAAATGTCCGTTTCACGGGCGGCAAAGGCGGCCATCACCGCATCCTTTTCCCTGGGCTTCATCTTGCCGTGGACAAAAGCCACCCGCAGGTCAGGGAAGACCTCGGCTTGCAGCTTCTGGGCGTATTCCGTGACGGCCTTGCGCTCGTTGGGCAGCTCGTCGTTTTCCGATACCTGCGGGCAGACGATGTAGGCCTGCCTGCCTTCCAGAACCAGCTTGCGGATGAACTGGTAGACCCGGGGGTGGTAGCTGCCGGGCACGGCATAGGTCTTCACGCTTTTGCGGCCCGGAGGAAGCTGGTCGATGACCGAGACCTCCAGATCGCCGTACAGGATCAGCGCCAGCGTCCGGGGGATGGGGGTGGCGGACATGACCAGCGTGTGGGGATGGGCCCCCTTGGCGGCCAGTGCCGCCCGCTGCTCCACGCCGAAGCGGTGCTGTTCGTCCGTGACCACCAGCCCCAGATCGCGGTAGTGCACCGTGTCAGTCAGCAGGGCGTGGGTGCCGATGGCAAAGTCCAGCTCCCCGGCTTCCAGCTGGGCGGTGACGGCGCGCTTCTGTTTGGCCGGAGTGGACCCGGTGAGCAGGGCGCAGCGCACCCCCAGCGGCTCTAAAAGGGGCGCGAGCCCCTCGTAGTGCTGGCGGGCCAGAATCTCCGTGGGGGCCATCAGCGATGCCTGACGGCCATTTTTCACGCAGAAATACACGCAGGCGGCGGCCACCATGGTCTTGCCGGAGCCCACGTCGCCCTGACAGAGCCGATTCATGGGGATGCCGGAGCGCATATCCGCAAGGGCCTGCTCCACGCAGCGGCGCTGGGCATCGGTCAGTGTGAAGGGCAGGGCGGAATAAAAGGGGGCCATGTCCACGGCATGGCAGGGGGGCACGTGGACGGTCTCCCGGCGGCTGCGCAGCCGGGCAAGGCCGATGGTGAAGAGGAACAGCTCCTCAAAGGCCAGACGGCGGCGGGCCAGCTCCAATGCCTCGGGGCTTTCCGGGAAATGGATGTTCTCATAGGCGTATTCGATGCGGCACAGGTGATGGGTAAGGCGTACGCTGTCCGGCAGGGTGTCGGGCAGGATGTGGGCGCAGGCGGAAAGCCCCTGCCGGATGGAGCGGGAGAGGATCAGCTGGCTGACCCCGGCGGTGAGGGGATAGATGGGCACGATGCGGCCCGTCAGCTCCCGCCGCCCCTCCGGCTCCACCACGGGGGAGGCCATGGTCTTGCGGGTCAGGCTGCCCTCCGCTTTGCCATAAAAAAGATAGCTTTTGCCCACTTCCAGACTGTTTTTCAGCCACGTTTGGTTGAAAAAGGTCACGTCCAGCGCGCCCGTATCGTCCACGGCCCGCAGCTTGACAAGGTCCATGCCCCGCCGGATGTGGGAAAGGGTGGGCGGCGAGGCCACCATGGCGCACACGCAGGCGCTCTCGCCGGGGACCAGCTGGGCGATGGGGCAGATGCTGGTGCGGTCCTCATACCGCCGGGGGAACCAGCCGATCAGGCTGCGCAGGTCGGTGATGCCGAGCTTGGCAAGGGCCTTGGCCCGCTGCTCGCCGATGCCCTTGATCTGTTGCACGGGGTCGCTGAGCTGTGCCATGGGGGGCTCCTTTCTAGGGCTTTCGAACAAGTGACTTTGTCACTTGTTTGAGGTGGTTTCGCTTCGCTCTGCGCCTCGGTTGGCCGCTTACAGCGGCCAATTCGACGCTCGCTCCGCGCAAAGAGTTTTTCCCGACGTACATGCCGCCGTGAAAAACAAATTTCATGTCTTTCGCGTCTGCTGACGCGAAACTCTGAGAGGCTTTTTGATAAACGCTTTTGACAAGCATAGGATACCAGATGGCGGCGGGATTGAAAAGGGGGAAAATCTCAGTCCAGTTCCGCCGTCCGGGCGTCCAGACGGTCGGTTTCCACCGTCAGTATACCGTAGCAGGGGTGAAAATAGTCGCCGATGCTGCCGGGGTTGAGGAAGAAGGTATCGCCCCGGCGGTCCACCAGCGGTTTATGGGTGTGGCCGAAGAGGAAGGCGTCCAGCCGCTGCTCCTCGGCAGCGTAGCCCGCTGCCAGCAGCGACTGCTTCACACCGTAGGTATGGCCGTGGCAGAGCAGGATGCGCTTGTCCTCCACAAACAGCAGCCGCTCCGCAGGCTCCCCCGGGCGGCAGTCGCAGTTGCCGGGCACCTGATAAAAGGGCAGGTCGGGGAAGGCGTCGTGCAGGCGCTCGCCGTCCCGCCAGCAGTCCCCAAGGTGCACCAGCATCCGGGGGTGCTCCCGCTCCACCGCCCGCACCATGTTGGAAACGTTGCCGTGGGAATCGGAAAGGACCAGAATTTTCATGAAAGAAACCTCCCGTTCGCGCCTTGCACAGGCGGAAAAAAGTTTTTTCGAAAAAGGCTTGACAGATGCGGTTAGTCATGGTAAACTAACACCATCAAAGAGGTTAGAGAAAACTAACCGATATGATAAACAGTCATGGAACACCTCTTATACTCCTAAAAGAGACGCCCCGCGGAAACAGGCAGCCGCGGGGCGTTTCGCCTTTTCCTCCGGGATTTGACAGCGCAGGCCGGATTTGCTATGATGGCGGAAGAAATAAGGGAGGCGCAGATATGGCAGGCGAGTTCGATTTTCTGGATATGAATTTCTTCACAAAGGCCTCGGTGTTCCCCGGCAGCGTGGGCACGTTCCGCTATCGCTTTCAGCGCAAGGGATGGCTGGACGAGGAGGACAGCACCATTCAGCTCTGGGTGTATGAAAACACCAGCTTTGAGCTGGCGCAGGACGTGGAGACCGCGACCTTTCCGTGGACGGAGGAGGGCGTGGTGCAGATCCGCGCGTGGCTGGAGCAAAAGCTCCAGGAACGGGGGCACGAGCCCTACCGCATCCCCTATCCGCCGAAGAAGTGACCTCAGCCCAGGGGCGTGAAGGTCTGGCCGGACTCCAGATCGTGCCAGAGGAAGGCCCCGTCCGTCACCGTCAGATAGCTGTGGGGCGTATCCTGCTTGGGCAGGGACACGGAGCCGGGATTGAGATAGGTGAAATGGCCGCATTCCCGCCGCACGGGCAGATGGGTGTGGCCGCAGAGCAAAAACGCACCGCCGGGCAGCGGCGGGGGATTCTCCGGCCCGTGGAGATGGCCGTGGGTGGCGTAAAAGGTGTTGCCGTCGGCATAGAGCAGGGTGGAATCGGCCAGCATGGGGAAGGTGAGCACCATCTGGTCCACCTCCGCGTCGCAGTTGCCCCGCACGCACAGGAGCTTGTCCGCCATGCCGTTGAGCATGGAGGTGACGGCGGGCGTGTCGTACTCTTTGGGCAGGGGATTGCGGGGACCGTGGTATAAAAGGTCGCCCAGCAGCACCAGCTTGTCCGCCTGCTGGCGCTGGAAGGCCTGCATCAGCAAGCGGCAGTAATAAGCGGAGCCGTGGAGATCGGACGCGATCATCAGTTTCATGGTTTTTCCTCCGTGGTCAGAATCGGAACCCCCGGAACGGACTTTACCGTTCCGGGGGTCGTGGCTTTTTTACAGGCCCATTTCGGCCTTCAGCTTGGCCAGCTCGTCGTCCACGGCGGCGTTCCCGGCGGCGGAGGCGTATTTGGCTTCCAGCTCGGCGGCCTCGTCCTTGGGGGCGGTGTTCAGCTCGGCCATGGCGTTGGCCTGATCCAGCATCTGGTCAGCCTTGCGCTCCATGCGGTCGAAGGCGCTCATGGCTCCGGCGGCCTTGTCGGCGCTGACACCCAGCTTGTTGACCTTCTCCTGCGTCTTGGCCACGGCCACCTTGGCCTTGATCATTTCGCGGCGGCCGTTCAGGGTCTCGATGTCGCCCACCAGCTTGTCGTGCATCTGGCGCATCTTCTGGGCGTTGGCTTGGGCGGCGTCATAGGTGGTCTGCAGGCTGGCGGCCTTTTCCGCAAGCTGCTGCTTCTTGCCAAGGAACACCCGGGCGTCGCCCTCGTTCCCTGCAGTGAGGGCCTTGCGGGCAAGGTCTTCATACCGCTTGACCTCGGCGGCGTTCTCGTCCAGCATCCGCTTGGCCCGGGTCTCCTCCGCCATGACGGCGGCGGTCTCTTTCTTCACCTCGGCCAGATCCGCGGTCATATCCCGCAGGTACTGGTCGATCATTTTGGCCGGATTTTCGCACTTATCCAGCAGGTCGTTGACATTTGCCTTGATGATGTCGGTAAAACGTTCCAGAATGGCCATAGTGTGATCTCCTCTCAATCTTTATCCTGTTCTTCGTATTTTTTCGCCAGGTCTTCCACTTCCTGATCGCCGAACTTTTCCAGCGGGGTCTTCAGAATTTCCTCGGCCCGCTGCTGCTCGCGCTCTTTCTGCTCGCTCCGCTTTTTCCACGCGACGAAGGCCAGCGCGGCCACCGCCACCACGGCGATGCAGATGAACACCGTGGGCAGGGGCGATTTGGTCACGGTCATGATGCGCTGGGCCGTGTCGGCAAAGGCGTCGGAGAATATCTCCTCCTCGGTCAGGTCGTAGTCGTTGTAATAGCGGTCCAGATAGTCCGCAAGGATGGCAAGGGCCTCGTCGTCCATGACGGTCTTGGCCTGATTGCCCACCACATAGCCGCAGTTATAAGAGCCGTTCCCATCGTCGCAGAACACCAGCAGGAAGTGGCCCTCGTCGGTGAAGAGCTGGGGATACAGCTCCTCGGCCTTGGCGGTAAGCTCCGCGGTGGAGGTCATCTCGCCGTTGGGCAGGAGATAGAGATAGGGCTGCACGCCCGTCTCCTTATAGAAGGTCTTCATGCCGTCTTCCAGCTGGCTGCGGTTGCTGAACCAGCCGCCCTCGTCGGTATAGTACCCGGTCTCCGTCACGGCGGAGGCGGGCAGCTTTTCCCGCTGATAGGTGGAGCGCTGCACCCCGCCGCCAGAGGCGTCCTGAATGACGAAGAACAGCGTCAGCAGCACGAAGATGATGACCACGGTGGCCACCACCGTGCCGCAGCCGCTTCTTCTGCGGGGCTGGTTTCCGCCGCCGGAGAGTGGGGGCGTGGGTGCGCCGCCGCCATAGCGGGGCGCGTTATTGATGATGATGGGCCCGGTGCGGATGGGCCGCCCGCCGTAGCCGGGGCGGCCAAAGCCGCCGGGGGGAGGGGGAACAGGCCGTGGGCCGCCATAGCCGCCGGGCCGGGGACCGCCGCCGTATCCGCCGGGGCGCGGGCCGCCGCTGCGCCCTCCGCCAAAGCTGCCGCCGCTGCGTCCGCCGCCAGAAAAACCGCCGCTGCTGCGCCCTCCGCCGGAGAAACCGCCGGAGGACCGTCCGCCGCCGGAAAAGCCGCCGCTGCGTCCACCGCCGCCGGAGAATCCGCCGCCTCCGCCTGATCTGCCCATACAAGCACTCCTTTCCCTGTCCGGCTGGCCGGACGGGCCTTTGATTTCTTTTATTCTAAGGGCAATTTGCCGTTTCGTCAACCGTTTCGCAAAAGGTTTACGAATTGTTTTCCGTTTTCTGGGGGTCGGACGGCGGCGCGGGTGCAGGCTCTTCCCCGCTGAGATACAGCTCCTCGCACTTGCGCTGGGTCTCGATCAGAATGCGGATGGCCTGCTCCGTGCCCCGCATCATGGTGAGATACATTTCTTTCCAGTCTGTCATAGAGAAATCCTCCTTGCTATCTAATGCTTACATTATATAATCCAAGTGCCTACATGACAAGGAGAACTCTCCATAAAATATGGTATGTATAGATTATACAATGGAGAGATCATATATGGTCAGGATGAATATTTTGCATCTTCTGGAAGAGAAGGGAAAGACGAAATACTGGCTTTATAAGCAGATGGGCGGCATGAGCTATCAGAATTTCAACAAGATGGCGACGGGGCAGACCGGGGGTATCCGCTTCGAGACCATCGAAATTCTCTGTCAGGTGCTGGAGTGCACGCCCAACGACCTGTTTGTCATCGACCTGCACAAGCCCGAGGGCCCCACAGAATAGAGGACGACATGGAAGAACAAAATCACCTGTGGAGAATGACCGTGAAAACCGCAAGTCAGGACGGCAACGCCTTTGCCTTCTGCCGCCAAAATCACATTCTGGGCGTGGGCTGGTGCCTGCGGGATGCGGACGGTCGGCCCTATGCTCCGGCTTCCGTGGAAGAATGCGAGCAAAGGGGGCGGGAGCAGTACGCTTCCCGGCGGGGCTTCGTGGCGGCCATCCACGCTATTCGGGAAATGGCCGTCGATGATCTGATATGGACCCGCCATCAGGGAACCTATTATCTGTGCCGCGTGGGGAGCATGTGGCAATATAACTGCGACGATGCCCATGTCTATGAGGATGTTGTCAACTATGTGGATGCCGAATTTCACAGGGTCGGTACGGTAGAGATGGTGCCCGGAAAGGTCGTAAACAGCTTTCGGGCCAGCGCGGCCGTGCAGAAAATCCACGACGGTGTGCAGCTGAATTATGCCCGGCACCTGTACAACACGCTGACGGGCACATCGGTCTACCCGGAGCGCGCCAGTGGAAAAGAAGCGATTCTGGACTTTCTTCAGCCGGAGGATGTGGAAGAAGCTGTCAGCCTGTATTTGCAGGTGGAAAAGGGGTATCTGATCTATTCCAGCACGAATAAGCTGGATACCCAGACCTATGAATTTGTCGCCGTGGCAAGGGACGGAAGCCACCGGGCCTATCCACAGGTGAAAACAGGAAGTGAAATGCTGGACGGCGATGCCTATCGGGAACTGACAGCCCACGGGGACCGGGTGTTCCTCTTCACCGTGCATGGCGAGTACCGGAACACGGCGGGAATGGACATCATCGACAAAAAGGCGCTGGTCGATTTCATATACGCACACCAGAGCATCCTGCCCGGCAGGATCAGACAATGGATATAGACGGAACAAAAATTCGGCGCTGCAAGAAAAAACTTGCAGCGCCGGGTTTTTATGAGTTTGGCGGGCTTGGGTTTCTCTCAGGCGGCGGGCTGTTCCTTCCGGCCCAGCTTCACGCAGGCCATGATGATGCCCAGCAGGAACCAGTAAGTGAACATATTCCGGGGATAGAACCATGTATACTCGGCAAGGCTGATGACCAGAATGCCGCAAAGAGACGCGATGGCGGCGGAGAGCACATAGCGCAGGCGCTTGTCCGCGCTGGCGTAAAAGGCTTTCACGCCGGACTTCACCGTGTAGGCCAGCATGGCAAGATAGGCAAGAAAGCCTATGATGCCCGTCTCCACCCACATTTGCAGATAATTGTTGTGGGCGTGGATGGGGTGGTTGCCGTCGAACATGGTGGGGTAAGCGTCAAAGGCTTTTTTCAGCGCGTCGGTGCCAAGGCCCACGCCCTTGAACCAGTAATCCTTCATCAGCGTGCCCACGGCCTCGTAAATGGCGAAGCGGTACTGGGTGGAGGAATCCTTGGTGTTGCCGATGGTGAGGATGCGGTTATAAATAGTGGTGGGCAGGAACGGGATGGCGGCCACGCCCAGCACGATCAGCGGCGGCACAAGGCGCCAGTTGGTCAGGGCGATGAACACGCACATGGCCAGCGCAAGGCCGATCCAGCCGGAGCGGGAATAGGTCTGGCCGATGGAGATCACGCAGGGGACAAGGGCAACAAGGCAGGCAAAGCGTCCTTTCCACGTTTTGCTGCTGAACAGCAGGCCGATGTCCAGCGGGATGAGCATGACCAGGAGCTCGGCGAAATTGTTGGCGTTATCAAAGAGGGAGTAGACCCGGCCGGGCATGCCCTTGTTCAGCGCCATGTCCTGCAGGGAGGCCACGACCTCCACGCCCACATAGCCCTGATAGCAGCCGTATACCGCCGCCACCGTGATGCCGAAGACCGCCAGCGCAATGGCAATGCGCAGGTCCTCCAGCTTTTCCACGGCGTTTACCGCCAGCAACGCCAGCAAAAACGCGGCGGCGTGGAACAGGAAGAACCGGATGGAAAGGGACGTGGCAAGGCTGCACGAAAGGGCGTTGAAAATGCACAGCAGGTAAAAGATCATGTAGGGGCCGAATACGTCCACTTGCAGCGTGCGCCGGGGTTTGGCGGCGCAGCCGAGCAGATACATCGCCGTCACCGCCAGCGCGCCCAGAAAGCCATAGGCATTGTTCCAAAGGCTGTGGGGCGCGACGAGCATGGCCAGCATGAAAAGGCCGAGGAAGAAAAATGCGCTGCCGCCCCACGCGGTGAGGGTGCGCAGGAAGAAGCTGCCCTCCCACACGCCGCCAAGGGCGCCGTGGAGCCACTTGACAAGAGCGCAGGGCAGATTGAGTACCCAGTCGGCAAGGGCGCGGGTGAGGCTGGTCTTCCAGCGGCGGGACAGGGCGCCCTCCCGCCACACGGTGTCGCAGATCACGCTCTCCTGCGCCTTGCGCCGCACCCAAAGGCCGATGCGCTGGCACAGGGCATGGGTGGCGCAGCCGTCCCACAGGACGAAAAAGCGCTGCCACAGCCCGGCAAGCAGGCAGTAAACAAAGCTGTTTTCAAGGATGGTCATAGGGTCTCCTTTCGGGCAAGGGCGGCGCGGTAGGCGTCCATCGTTTTTTCCACCCAGCCATGGATCTCAAATTTTTCGTGCACGGTGCGCAGGGCGTTTTCGCTGCATTGGCGGCGGAAAGCCCCGTCCTCCATCATCCGCGCCACGGCGGCGGCCAGCGCGTCAGCGTCGCCATAGGGCACCAGCAGCCCGTCGCCCGCGGCGGGATTCACAATGTCGCTGTTGCCGCCCACGTCGGTGGCAACCACGGGAAGGCCGCAGGCCATGGATTCGATCAGGAAGAATGAAAGCGCCTCCTGCTGGGAGGGGCACACGCAAAGGTCCGCCCCCCGGTAAAGGTTTTTCATGTCCTGCCGGAAGCCCAGAAAGCGGACGTTTTCCCCAAGGCCCAGCGTCTGCGCCTGCTGCTTTGCGCCCTCCAGCAATGGGCCGTCGCCTGCCAGCACAAGGGTGAAGGGCAGGGAAGTGAGTGCTTTCAGGCGGGCCATGGCGTCGATGAGCACGGCGTGGCCCTTGCCCTCCACAAAGCGGGCGGCGTACAGGGGCAGGAAGCGGCCGTCCTCCGCGCCGATCTCCCGGCGCAGGGTGGACTCGCCCCCCTGCCATGCCGTCTCGTCCACGGCGTTGAACACCACCCGGACGCGCTGGGGGCTCCAGCCGTTGGCAATGAGCTGGTCGCGCCCTTTGCTGCACACGGCGAGCATCATGTCCTGCCGATGGTCCAGCAGGCGGTTGCTCAGCCGGGTGATAAGATCGTTGCTTTGCAGGATATGGTGGGTGTAGACCACCCGGATATGGGGAGCGTAGCGCTTGGCAAGCAGGGCGGTGTAATGCTCCCGCAGGTACTGGCAGTGCACAAGGTCGATGCGCCATTCCCGGCACAACTCCGCAAGTGCCTTTGCCGCAGGCAGATCAAAGCGCCGCCGCATTTCGATGCGGCGGCAGGGCACGCCCATGGCGCGCAGCTTGTCCGCCAGCGGCCCGTCCTCATGATAGACGAAGAAGGGTTCGATATACTCCTCGCCAAGATAGCGCACCAGCGTTTCCACATACCGCTCTGTGCCGCCCTTCCCGGCAAAATTCAAAAGATACAGGACCCGCATGGGAAGCTCCTCCAATGCATCTCGGTTTTCCTCGTTTTCGCGCCGAGGGGCGCAAAACGCCGCGAGGTCGTTTTTGTCTCATGAAACGAGTCGATATTTCACCACCAGTTTACCCTGCCGGAGCCGGGTTTGTCAACGGTGCGTCAGTCGGAGTCTGCCTGATAGAGGTCGATGATGGTCTTCACGCAGGCCTCCAGCGAAAATTTGGCGGAGTTCAGCACCAGATCGTAGTAACGGCTGCCGCCCCACTCATGCCCGGTGTACATCTTATAATACTCCGCGCGCTGGTGGTCCTTGATCCGCAGGCGCTGTTCGACGGATTCCTCCCGCTGGCCGTATACCTGCAAAATGCGCTGGGACCGCTTTTGCATGGTGGAGCGGACAAAGACCTTTAACACATCCTCCCGGTGGGAGAGGATGAAGTCCGCGCAGCGGCCCACGATGACGCAGGGGCCCTGCTCCGCCAGCTCCAGAATCAGATTTTTCTGCATCACCCAGAGCTGGTCCTGCCGGGTGGGGCCGCCGGTGCGGCCCAGCACGGCGTTCCAGCCCTCGCTGACCATCAGCTCGCCCCGCTCTTTGATGTACTCGGCGGAAAAGCCGCCCTTTTCCACCAGCTTTTCAATGATTTCCTGATCGTAGCAGGGAATGCCCAGCTGCTGGGCCGCCATGCGGCCAATGGTGCGACCGCCGCTGCCAAATTCCCGCCCGATGGTAATGGTCCGGTTTTTCATCCGTTTTCCGTCTCCTTGCTGTGAGATGCTTCCATTATACCACAGCGGCGGATAAGCGCAAGCGGTCTATCCGGCGGCGGGGGTATAGGGCTCAATGCTGACCCCGGTATAATAGTGGGTGAGAATTTCCCGGTAGTCCGCGCCGGAGGCGGCCATCCGGTTGGCGCCGTACTGGCTGAGGCCCACGCCGTGGCCAAAGCCCGTGACGAAGAACACCGCCTTGCCGTCCTGCACCTCCCAGGTAAAGCAGGCCGACCGCAGCCCCAGCGCTGAGCGCACCTGCGCCCCCTTCACACTGACGCCGCCGACGCACACGGTCTCCACACTGCCCGCGCTGTCGGTCACAAAGTCTCTTAGCCACGCAGCAAGGGGGCCGGAGAGGTCGGCGGAAGGGAAGGCGGCCAGCAGCTTTTCCCGCAGCTGGGCCTCGGTGAATTCCACGCGGCTATAATAATTGGGAATGGTGTCGGCGCTTTCCGGCGAATCCACCGCCTGCAAATAGGGCAGGTCGTTCAGCCACACCTGCCCCGCGTTCCGGGTCAGCCCGGCGGAGGAGGAGTGGAACACCGCAAGGATGGGCGCGCCGTCATAGAGGATGGTCTCGCCGTCGGTGGAGGAGACGGCGGTCTCGATCTTTTTTTCGTAGGCGGCTGCGTTTTCGCCCCAGTTTTCCTCAGCCCGGTCCCGGCTGATGTAGGCCTGACAGCAGGTGGAGTCCGTGCAGATGTCGGCCTCCGCGCCGTGGTTGCCCCCTGTGGAGAGCTTGTACAGCGTGTAGGTCCGGGCGGCCACGGCCTGCGCTTTCAGGGCCTCCTCTTCAAAGCTTGCGGGCATCTCCGCCCGCACCACCCCCACAAGGTAGTTTCCAAGGTCCATTTCCTCCACGCTGTCGCCGTTTTTCACCTTTAAGACGGTCTGGGCGTCCCGCGCGCCGCTTTGAAAGGGCGCGCCCTCCGTTTCGTCCACCGGGGTGCGCCGCTCCAAAAGCCGCTGCCGGAAGGGCGCGACGAACAGCAGCGGCAGAATGAACAGCGCCGCGATCAGCACCGCCGACACGGCGGCGCTCTGCCTGAGGCTCCGCTTCATGGCTCTCCTCCTTTTTTGCACAGCTCGTTCCTCCATTCTATGTGGGTTGTCCACGGAAAATGTGCGTCGGCATGGACAAACAGGCGCACCCGTGTTATACTCGTATAAATCATTTGCGTGTAATTCTCGTCCGAAAGGATGGTTCTTATGAAAAAAACGATCGGCCTGCCCCTGTTGGCCGTGGGCGGCGGCGCGGCGGCGTTCGTGCTGCGTCTGGCCCAGAACCACACTGGCTTTGAAGCGGAGACGGGGCTGCCCGTTGCCGGAAACCTGCCTGCGCTGGCGCTTATCGCGCTGTTCGTCCTCCTCGCGGCGGCGGGGGCCGTGCTGGTGCGCACGCTGCCTGCGGAGACGGGGGAGGGCCCTGCTTTCCCGGCGGACTTTTCCACGGAGGACCCCCGGCTTTTGATGCTGCCCGTCATGGGCGGCGCGCTGATGGCTCTCTCCGGCCTTGCGGACTTTGCCGGGGCGCTGGGGCTGCGCGTGGGCAGCGGAGAGACCTACGCCGTCTCTGCCGATGGGGTGGAGATCATCGCCACGTCAGCCTTTTCCCGGCAGCTGCTGCTGGTGATGGGCCTTTTGTGCGCTGTGGGGGCGCTGGGCGTGCTGGCTGGGGCGGTGGCCTGCCGCCGGGGGGGAAAAAACGTTCCCGGCACGGCGCTGCTCGTCGCTCCGGCGGCGCTGGTGGTGCGGCTGGTGCTGGTATACCGGGCGGATTCCGTGAACCCCGCGCTGGAGGCCTATTATGTGGACCTGCTGGCGCTGGCGTTTCTGGCACTGGGCTTTTACCGCCTGTCGTCCTTCGCCTTTCAGGGGGGCAGGACCCGCGTTTTCGCCCTTTACACGGTGCTGGCTGCGGCGTTTTCCTTTGCCGCGGCGGCGGACAGCGGCCTGACGGACATCGCCGCCACCGCGTTGTATCTCGGCGGCGCGCTGGCGCTGGTGGGCTTCCTCGCCCTGCGTTTGCAAGCCCCGGCTGGTCACGCTGACCATGATAGCACGCTCCAGCCGTGAAAAACAAGTGCACTGTTTCAGGGAAAAAGTTCAGTCGCTGAAGTGGCTCTGCCACTTTGGTGACAGTAAAAGCAGGAAGCGGCAGGCTTTTCGGCCTGCCGCTTCCTGCTTTGGAAGATTGGATGAAAAGAAGTTTGTCTCTTGCAAGTATTAAGATACTGGAGAGATGTTAATCAAACCAGCATGAATTGTTACAAAAGTTTTAAATCTTTCCGGGGGCTTTCTGCTCCGTCCAGACAGGGCCTTTGGCAGGGCTTGCTCGGCCCACTTGCTTGCTTGACAAGCCCCGCCCGGAACCGTATAATCGTGGGTGTGAGGTGATGAGATGGATAAGCTTGATTTGATCCTTGAGAAATTGGACAACCATCAGGAGACGATGGCGGAGGGCCAGAAGACCATTTTGGAGACCATGGCCTCTAAAAGCAGGGTGGAAGCGCTGGAGGATGAGGTCGCGTTTTTAAAGCAGATGATCCGCACTCTTGCACAAGAGGTCAATGATTTGAAAAAAGCCCAGTGACCCTATCACATTCTATACATGATTTCAGGCGGCGCCGTGTCCGGCGCCGCCTCTGCTTGTCAAAAAACCTCTGCTTTACGGAAAAAGGTCCTATTCAGCAGGGGGAGTACGAGGGGGCGGGAGCCCCTTCGTGTTGGATCGAATGCCTGCAAAACGCCCGCGTTGCGGGCGTTTTGCGCCGCGCAGCGGCAGCTTTTTGGACTGCACAGCAGACAAAAAAGCGAGGCATTAAGCAGGCTGTCGAAAAATCCTTATAGACTTTTTCGACAGCCTGAGGCGGTGCCGTGTCCGGCGCCGCCTTTTTGCTGCCCGAAACGGCTGGATTGCATCCCCCAGCTCACCACTTGGAAACGAATTCCAAGGTCCTGGTGAGAGAGTCCATCCGGTCCCTGCGGCCCGGTTCTTTGTTCCGTCCCCGGTCGCCCCGGAAGAATTTGGCGGTGCGCAGCTCCAGCGGGACGAAGAGATGGCTGCCGTGCGCATAGCTCAGATGCTGGAAGGGATAGGGAAAATCATGCGCCTGCAGCCGCCGCATGATCTGCCCGGCCGCAAGCTCCGACGGCCACATGGTATCCAGCTTGGAGGAGATCAGCAGCACCGGGCCTGTGATGCGCTCGGCGCGGATCACCGCGGCAGGGTCGGGCTGCTGCACCACGGGCAGATACAGGTCGTACATGGTCAGCTCCCGCGCCAGCAGGCTCTTCCGCAGCACCGCCCCGAGGGGGAACGTCTTCTGCCGGAAGGGCGTGTAGGGCAGCGGCTTGCCGTGAAAGCTCCAGATGCTCTCTGGCAGGAACGTGACGCCCTTTTCCTTGGCAAAGCCCTGACAGACTGTGTTCATGGGGGCCACCGCCACCACCGCGTTCACAAGACCGGGCAGAAGGCTGCCCGCTGTCAGGGCCAGCTCTGCGCCCTTGGAGATGCCCCAAAGCCCCACCTTCTCGTATCCCATGTCATGCAGGCGCTGGGCCGCCGCCTCCAGAAAGTCGATGGGGATGGCGGAAAACCGCTGGGGCAGGTCCTCCTCCAGCACGTAGGCCAGCGCCAGCACTGTCAGCCCGTGGGAGTGAAAAAGACCTGCCAGCAGGCGCGTCAGCGCAATGCCGCCGTCGCTGCCGCTGAAGCAGATCAGGGCCTTTTCCGGATATTTGTCCTCCGCTGGGGTGAACAATTCTCCGAAAAAACCGTCGGTTTTCACACGAAATGTTGGGATTTCTGCATGGGACATGGCTGTATCTCCTTTTGCTTCCCGAAAAAACAAAAAATTTTTCTCTCCATCGGCGCGGGCCGCTGCCCGGCCGCGCCGCAATTACACTAACAGTAACACTAACTATAACACTAACATTTACACTAACATTTACACTAACACGCGGCCAAGCGGAGCCAGACGCGGCCAAATCCAACCAGAAATGATTATGTCAACTTTTTCCGCAGGGAAGCAAAGAACTCCGCCAGCACGGCGCGGCACTCTTCGGCAAGGATGCCCCCCACCAGCGCCGGGCGGTTGGGGAAGTCCTCCATGAAGAGGTTGGTCACGCCGCCGCAGGCGCCCATGGCCTCGTCCCGGGCGCCGTACCACACCCGGCGCACCCGGGCGTTCAGAATGGCTCCGGCGCACATGGGGCAGGGCTCCAGCGTGACGTACAGCTCGCACTCGTCCAGCCGCCAGGTGCCAAGAGTTTGATTTGCCTGTGCGATGGCCTCCATCTCCGCGTGGGAGGCGGTGGCGTGCTTTTCCTCCCGGCGGTTGCGGCCCCGGCCCACGATGCACCCGTCCCGCACGATGACGCAGCCCACGGGCACCTCCCCGGCGGCGGCGGCCTCCCGGGCCAGCGCCAGTGCTTGTTCCATATACCGTTCCTGCGGTGTGCGCATTCCTGCTTCCTCCTGTATAAAAACTGGCATATCTGCCCAAACTCCCCATAAACTGTACTGCTGGGAGGGATGTCCATGAAAACCATGTTTTCCAAAAAATCCGCTGACCCGGAGCTACTGGTCCTGCAGGCGGAGCTGCGGGAGGCGCAGGGCGAACTGTCGCTGGCCTACCGTCGGTTCGATCAGGCTGTGGACCCGGAGCTGGTGGAGTCCTGCGTGTATCAGATCAGCGCCGTCAAGGCCCGGTGCAATTACCTCATCCGCGCCATCAAGGCCCGGGACAGCGCGGCGGCCCTTGCGGAGGAGGGAACGGTATGGACCTGAAACAAAGCATGTTGGCCGTCCTGCTGGGCGGCTTTTTCCTCATTGCCCTCATCCGGGTGTTCCGCACACCGCTGCGCCTTGCGCTGCGGCTGCTGGGCAATACGCTGCTGGGGTTTCTGGCGCTGTGGGCCGTGCAGCGCACGGCGGCGTTCACAGGCATCGCGCTGGGGCTGAATCCGGTGAACGCGCTGGTCATCGGTGTGCTGGGCCTGCCGGGGTTTCTGCTGCTGCTGTTGACCCAGTGGGTGTTGTAGCTACATAGCTCGCGCGCTTACAGCAGCATTCCGCCGTCACCGTCGTAGCAGGTGAGGGAGACGGTGTGCAGCAGGAACAGTGCGGGAGCCGTGTCCACAAGGATGTCCGGCTCGCCGTTTCCGGTGCTGATCCGGGCAAGGGCCTCCGATTCGCTCCACACCACGAATCCCTCCGGGGATGAGGAGGTGAGGCGGAGGTAGAGCGCCGAGGAGTAGATGGAAGGGTCAAAGCCGCTGGGGCGGAGGGTAAAAATGCGGGGCTCCTGCGCCCTGCCGCTGCGGACCTCATAGCACAGCAGATACCGCACATCCGGGCGGTTTTCCCGCCGGAACACCACAAATTGCCTGCCGTCCCAGTCCTCCGTGTGCAGCAGGACGATCCGGTCGCTCAGGCCGAAGCGCTGGCGGGCGTGGAGGAAGCGGGTCATGGCCGCCGGGTCGTCCGCCCGGAACCCGCCTGAGGGGATGGTCGCGGCAATGAGCACGGTGAGAATGGAGAAAAAGGCGAACAGGCCCTGCGCCAGCGTGATGGGAAACCGTTTTTTCATAAAACCCCTCCTGTTAAAATACAACATGAGATTTCGGGAGATAAACAGAGATATTCAAAGAAAAACGGAGTTTTACTAGTGCTAAATGAAAATTCTGTTGACACGGCGCTTCCCCTGTGGTATAAGTATCCTTGCTCCGATTTTAACCCGGAGCACTTGATTTGTAAAGCAAATGCAAATATATGATACGGAGGAAACACCATGTCCACTTTTATGGCAAACAAGGCCAACATCGAGCGTAAGTGGTACATCCTGGACGCCGCCGGTAAGCCTCTGGGCAAGACCGCCGTTCGGGCTGCCGACCTGCTGCGCGGCAAAGGCAAAGTCACTTACACTCCCCACGCCGACTGCGGCGACAACGTCATCATCATCAACGCCGGAAAGGCTGTGCTCACCGGCAACAAGGGCACCCAGAAGATCTACCGCACCCACTCCGGTTGGGTCGGCGGCCTGAAGGAGACCCCTTACCGCATCCTGATGCAGGAGAAGCCCGACGTGGCTATGCGCGTCGCCATCCGCGGCATGATGCCCAAGAACACCATTTCCAAGGATTCTCTGAAGCGCCTGCACATCTACGCTGACGCCAACTACGAGCAGCAGGCCCAGAAGCCCGTCGCTCTGGACGTCGAATAAGGAGGAGTAAGAGAATGTATCAGTCTAAGAAGCCTTATCTGTATGGCACCGGCCGCCGCAAGTCTTCCGTGGCCCGCGTCCATCTGTTCCCCAACGGCACTGGTTCCATCACCATCAACGGCCGCGATATCGAGGAGTATTTCGGCCTTGACACCCTGAAGATGGTCGTCCGTCAGCCTCTGGAGGCCACTGGCAACACGGGCAAGATGGACATCGTTGCCACCGTTACTGGCGGCGGCGTTTCCGGTCAGGCCGGCGCTCTGCGCCACGGCATTGCCCGCGCCCTGTTGCTGGCCAGCGAGGATAACCGCCCCATCCTGAAGAAGGCTGGCTTCCTCACCCGCGATCCTCGTATGAAGGAGCGTAAGAAGTACGGTCTGAAGGCCGCCCGTCGTGCGCCTCAGTTCTCCAAGCGCTGATTTATCTGCTTTCTATGTCTCAAAACCCGGAAACCTTGTGGTTTCCGGGTTTTTCTTATGTAAAAAGGGACTTTTCCACATTTTGATAAGTTCGAACCCCCAGCCACTGGCCGGGGGTTCGATTCGCTTTATATGCGCTTACTTCCCAGCGTACAGCCGCCACAGGAAGGTGACGATCTGGGCGCGGGTGCAGGGGTTATTGGAGCCAAACAGGCCGTTGCCGATACCATTGGTGATGCCGTTGTCCGTGGCCCACTTGACCGCCTGCGCGTAATACGCGCCGGAAGCCACGTCGCTGAACGCGGACGTGCCGCTGGCGGACGCCTTGACCGCCCGGAACAGGAACGCCATGCCCTGGGCGCGGGTGCAGGAGGCGTTGGGACTGAACGTGGTGTCGGTCGTGCCCAGCGTGATGCCGTTTTCCACAGCCCACGCCACGGCCTTGGCGCAGTAGCTGTCCTCGGCAACATCCGTGAAGTTTGCTGCGTTCGCAGGCTCGGGAGAGCCTGCGGCGCGCCACAGGAACGTCACGATCTGGCCCCGGGTGCAGGGATCGTTGGACCCAAACAGGCCGTTGCCCTTGCCGCCCGTGATGCCCTTGTCCGCCGCCCACTTGACGGCCTCGAAATAATAAGCGTTGGTCGCCACGTCGGCAAACGGACTGGTCACTTCCGCCGTTTCCTCAGCGAACGCGGCGCTGACCTCGACCTTGCCCTCCGGCATGGTGAAGGTATACACGCCGTTGCCCTTGTCCGTGAGCTTCAGGGCGTTGCCCTTGCTGTCAGTCACGGTGAGGCCATCCAGCTTGTAACCCGCGTCGGGCTTGACAGTGATGGTCACGGTGCTGCCCTTGGCGGCATTCTTCGCGTTGGAAGAAACGCTGCCGTTATCTGCCTTGCTGGGAGTGTTCACGGGGTAAGTCGGTGCGGAGCTTCCGCCGCCACCGCCGCCGGAAGCGGGCTGCGGAGAGATGGTCAGCGTGCCGCTGGTAAGGGTGATCGCGTGGTAATTGCCGCCCGCAGGCTCGCTTATACCGGAGAGCACGATGTCATACGTGCCAGCCTTGGACGTGTCGGGCACAGCAGCCGCGCCGTCCTTTTCATATGTCATGATAGGTGTCCCGACAAGGGAATCACTGCCCACCAGCCCGGTGACGGTGTAGTGCGTGCCCGCCACGGGGGAAGAGAGGTCGGGCACGGCGTCGCCGACATAGATGCTCTGGTTTCTGGCGGCCACGGTGACGGTGGCCTTGCCCACGGTGATGGTGGCTGCGGCCTGCCCAAAGGCGGTGGAAGAATCATACGACGCGCTGAGCGTGGCGCTGCCTGCGCCGACAGCCTCGATCGTGGCAGCCGCGCCGTGTATGTCAATGACCTTCAACACGGCGGGGTCGCTGGAGTGCCAGCTCCACAGCTCCGCCGTTCCGGGATTCGCGGCGGCAGCGGTGACGGTGAACGCCGCATCGCCGTAGGTCTTGGCGGCGGGGGCGGCAATGGTCACACCCGCGTCTGCCTTGTCGGTGACGGTGACCGTCAGCTCTACATCCTGCTGGGCGGTATAGTTTTTAGAGCCCGCGTAGCTGGCATAGTAATACTGCTCGCCCATCTGCTCCATCTTTGCCGCGGGGTCTGTCCATGTCCAGCCCTCCGGCAGCTTCACGGTGGAAAGGGACTGCCCCTTCATGCCGATCAGGCCGACAGGCGCGGTGGGGTCTGCCTTGCGGATGGTGACGGTGGCGCTGCCGCCTGCGTACTCGTAATTATCCGCGGACACCCGGTAATAAATCGTGTATTGACCCGCGTCCGTATAGCCAAGGGCGGGGAAGCCCCATTCCTCATAAGGGCCGCTGGCCGCGGAATTGTTGGTGTTATAGCGAATGACCGCGTTGGGGTGATTGCGCACGGTCACGGTGATGGAGTGTTCCGCTCCGTCGTAGGTGCCAAGATAGTCCGCGGCGGTGATGTCGAACCGTGCCTTTCCAATGGTGAAGTGCCAGGCACTCTCATGCAGGGTGTCCGCTTTGAAGTTTCCGCCCTCCGCCACGGTGATCGTGAACGTGTAAGTTCCGGCGTTTTTGAGTGCGGCGGTGGGCTGGCCGTTGCAGACATAGTGCACGGTGTAATCGCAGTCGGTCAAGCCGCTTTGCAGGGCAATGGACACCTGCCGCTCCGCGCCGTCATAGATCGAATCGGCGGGCACGGTCACAGCGAAGTCGCCGGGGGTGGGCGTTTTTCTGGCGATACTCCACGCGACTGTCTTCGGCTCGGCGCTGCCGTCGCTCCACTGATAACCGGAATCCAGCGTGGCCGTCGCGGTGTAGCTGCCCGCGTTGACGGCGGAGACTGCGCCGGAGAGAGTGTAGCCCGTGCCAGGATTTACGCCGATCTGCGTCTGGCCGTTATACACAAGGCCGCGCACCGCAGCGGGAACATCGACCGGGGTGGGCGCATCGCTGGCCAGCACCAGCTTGCCGCCGCTGAGGGCGATGTGGTAACCGCTGTCTTCGCTGGTGAATTTTCCGGCCGCCGCTTCGTCCAGCGTCACGCCGGATGCCGCAGCAGCAACGATCACGCCTGCGGTGGGATTCTCCACGGCCACGCCGATGCTGGCACTGTCTCCCAGCGCGGCGCTGACGGTGACGGTCCTGCCCGTGGGCAGATAGACGTTGCCCGCCGTGTTGCCGAAGATGCGGGCATTTCCGCAGACGCTCAGCGTACCGCCGTTATACACGCCGCCGACGCCATTTTGGGCCGTGTTGCCGCTGATGGTGCCGGAGGCCATGCGGAAGACGCCGCCTTGAGCAATGTACACTCCGCCGCCGCGGTAATTGGTGCTGTTGTCGGTGATGGAGCCGCCGTACATGTTGAACTTGCCGTAGGCGTTCACACCGCCGCCATTTGTGCCGTAGGCGTGGTTGTCGGTGATGGAGCCGCCGTAGAGATTCAGGGTGCTGTTCGTGCTGTAGATCTGCACGCCCCGGCCATACTTGCCGCTGCCGTGGGTGAGAGTGCCCACATGGCCCTCCGGCTGGCAGTCGGTCAGGTTGAGGACCGCGCTGCCGCGGAGCGTGATGACATCACAGGCAGCCGCGCTCTCTGTCGTCAACTTGAGCTCATGGCCGTTCAGACAGAGACTGACCGTCCCGCTGGCAACGGAAATGGGGAATTTCAGATTCAGGTTCTCGTCCAGATAATAACTTCCCGCAGCCAGCGTATAGCTGTAAGTGCCGGAGGCGGTGTCCGGGTCCTTGACGGTCCCGTTTTGCAGCAGCTCGCCCGCAGCGTTTTGCGCCAGCTTTACCGCAAAGGTGGTCTGGCCGGATTCCGCCCCATGGCCGATCTGATTGCAGGTATTGCCGCCGCAGAGGAAGTGCCTGTGAGGCTGGGGCGGGGCCAGCTTCACCGTGCCGTCTGCGGCGAGGGAGGTAATATACTTCTCATTATCACTGGTGAAACGGGCGGCTTCCTCCGCGCTTACCGCGTGGCTTCCTGTGCCAGCGGCAACGGTGACGGGGCTGCCGACTGCGGGCGTGTCCATTGTGGTCACGCCGATCTTGCCAGTGAAGTTCGCCCCAACGGTGACGCGCTTGTCGCGATACAGATAGAGATTGCTGGCGCTGCCGTCCGTTTTTTCGTTGTCGGTGATCTCCATATCGCCGGAGACCGTCAGGCTGACGCTGTTTCCGGCCGACTCCACGCCGCCGACGTTGGGGGAGGTGTTCTTCGTGATGGAACCGCCGTAGAGATACGCTCTTTGATAGTTGCCAAGACCGCCGATGCCGTATGGCCCCTTGGAATGGTTGCTGGTGATGGAGCCGCCGTACATATAGAAGTCAACGGAGTTCGACACGCCGCCGGCACCGTTGTCGGAAACGGTATTGTTGGTGACCGTTCCGCCGAAGAGCCTCACAACGCTGTTTGCGCCGTTGTGGTTAAACAGGGTGTTGATGCCAACGCCCAGAATGCCGTCCGCGTGCTGCACGCGGCCTTGGGGATCGTCAGCCGTTCCGGCGTGGCAGTCGGTCAGTGTGAAGTCGCGGCCCTCGTTTATGAAGATCGCGGCGTAATTGTTTCGATACAGACTGCTTGTTCCGGCGGTGATCGTATAGCCGTTCAGGCAGAGCACCGTGCCGTCCGCCGGTCCCCACGGCCCGCTGGTCGTCACGTTTTTGGTCAGATACCAGTTCCCGGCGGAAGTGGGTAGGGAGGTGTCGGATTCCCACGGCTGGAATACGGTCTCGCTGTCCGTGTGTCCGCCCACCTTTGTGCAGGTGCCGCCGCCGCAGAGATAGTGCTGATGGGGCGGATTTGCCAGAACAAGGGTGTTGCCCACTAGCTGGATCGTGTAAGGGGCGCCCGCGTCGGCAAAGACATGCTGCTCGTCGCCCGCCTGCGCGCCAGTGGCGACCGTGACGGAGCTTCCGCTGGCGGGGAGGGCGTCGCTGTCCTTCTGGATGCCGATGCTGGCGTCGCCCGTCAGGCCGCCGTTGATCGTGAGCGCGGCATCGCCCGCAAGATAGACGTTTCCGGCGGAGTGTCCCGTGACTCTGGCGCTGCCGCCGACGGACATGGAAGCGCCGCTGGCCACATACACGCCGCTGTTTTCCACAGATGTTCCGCCGCCGTTATTTTGAACACTGCCGCCATACATATTGAAAGCGCCATTTACCAGCACGCCACTGCCTTTGTCGTCAAAGAGTCGGTTTCCGGTGATGCTGCCGCCGTACATGGTAAAGGTGCCGCCGGAGAGGACCTCCGCGCCGCCTCCATTTGACCGATTATAGTTGCCGCTGCCCCACCAGCTCTGGTGGGTGATTTTGCCCACCGCGTCCCGCAGATAGCAGTCAGTCAGGGTGAAGTCCCCACCGTCTTTGACGGTGATGGTATTCCGGTCGAGAGTGCTGGCGTGCTTGAGCGTCACATCGTATCCGTGCAGGCAAAGCGCCACCTTCGCGCCGCTTTCAATGGAAATGGGACACTCAAGATCAAGATCGCCATCCAGATAGTAATTGCCGGAGGGCAGCATATAGGTCGGGTACGAGCCGCTGGTGGAATACTGCGCCGCCAGCTTGTTTTGAGAGCTTCCAAGCCGCAGATCGCCGTCCGAGCCCAGCCAGATCGGGGTGAACACGGTTTCTGCGTCGTCCGTATGCCCGGCGGCATGGGTGCAGGACTCCGCGCCGCAGAGGTTGTGCTTATGGCTGGTGGTCATCACCAGCTGCGGCTCGCCGCTGTTTATTTCGTAGTAGAGGTAATCGCGGTCGCAGGAAAAGCGCGATGCCATCTCCCGGGTGAGTGTGTCCGCGTGCTCACCCTTTACAACGCAGACGGGGGTCGCGGTGAGGTCTTTGACCATGACGCCCGCCTCACCTGTGAAATCGTCCGCGACGGTGACGTATGCGCCGCCGTTCAGCATGATGTTCTGGGGCGCGCCTTTTGTCCGGTCAGACCTGTTGAGTGCCCGGTTGTCGGTGACCTTCGCGCTGCCGGAGAGGATCATTTTGCTGGAAGGCCCGTCCAGATACACGCCGGCGTTGTCAAATGTAGCGGTCCAGACTGACCCATAGTTCCCGGAGATCTCGCCGCCGCTCATATAAAAGGTGCCGCTGCGTACCTCCACAACGCCCCAAGGATTCGTATTTCTCGTGAGCTTTCCGCCGGTCATGTAAAAGGCCGCGCCGCCGTCAACGTACACAACGGCGCCGATGCCGCAGTCAAGATGCTCATTTACCTGTATGTGCTCCAGTGTGCCCGGGGTGCTGGGGTCGGCACAGTCCTCCAGCGTGAGGCTGACGGGACCTTTGAGAGTGAATATGCGATTATCAACTAGGCTTTCATAGTTGATCAGGTGACAGCCATTCAGGCACACTGTCACATCGCCTTCAACGTTGATTTGAGGAAAATGCGTGTAGTCTCTGTCAAAATAGTATTTTCCAGTAGGCAGCTTGTACTGATAGGGTTTATAGTCACGCGACATTTCCGCCGCCTCCGAGCCGATGTACAGCACGCCGTCACTGTCAACGGACAGGAGGGTATAGCCGGAGTGGTCATGCCCGCTCTCGGCCTGTACGGCGGCGCTTTGCTCTGCTGCCTGTGGGGCGGGGACTTCCGCTTCCGTCAGTTCCTCTGGCTCCTCCGCGGGCGGTTCCTCTTTTGTGGGAACGTTTTCTCCTGAATTTTCTTCCGGCTGTTCCGGCTCCGGCTGGGCCGGGGCGGTCTCGCCCTGCTTGGTCGGCTCCTGCTGCGGCGCTGGGGTGCCCTCCGCCAGTGCTGCCGTGGGCAGCATGGTCAGGCACAGGGCCAGCGCAAGCAGCAGACTGAGTGTTTTTTTCTTCATGCTTGTCCCTCCCGTATGGTCGTCTCCTTGAATATCACGGTGCGAAAGGAAATGGCCCTCCGTACACGGAGGACAAGGGAGCGCGCTCCCTTGTCAACGCGTCCTGCGGGCCACCTCCGGGAATGGGCAAAGACTGCGCGGTAGTCGGTTCTGGCCGACATTTTCCTTGCTTTTTCTGCGGCATTCCCTTATACTCACATCATACACCGTACATCAATGTACGATACAAGCACTACTTTGCGTCTGAAGGAAATTTGTATGGAACACACAGAAAATCTCTTTACGATTGGTGAAATCGCCAAAGCGCTGGGCGTTACTCGCCGCATCATCCTCCACTATGAGGAGCGGGGCCTTATCCATCCCGATGGCCGGGACGAATCCACCGGAAACCGCCTGTACTCTATTGACACCTTCACGCAGCTGCGCAGCATCCGCAGCCTGCAAAATCTGGGGCTGACGCTGGATGAGATTCGGAACTATTTCCAGCGGGACAGCGACTTGATGCCCTTGATCCGCCGTCTGGAGGGCATGCGGGACGAGCTGAATCTGAACATCGAAAAGCTCTACGAGCGCTCGAAGACCAACTCCGCGCAAGTGAGGGAGCTGGTGCTTCCGACCCAGCTGGTGTACCGCCGGACGTACCACACTGAAACGGTGGCGGAAAAGACGGTGCTGCTGCGCAACACGGCGCTGGAGGCCATGCGCTCCTACGGCACGGATATTACCCGGCGGATGTATTTCATCGAATTTTCCGTGGACCGCCCGGCGGAGGTCTCTTTCTGCGTGGCGGTGCCGCAGGGTAGCGCGGGGGAGCACGTGGAAACGCTGGCGCCCGGCCGCGCCATCTGCCTGTATCATCACGGCAGGTATGAACAGCTGCCCGCCGTGGGGCGGCTGCTGCTGGACGAGGCGGCCCGGCGCGGTCTCACGCCGCTGGGCACCCTGCGCCATACCTATCTGGAAGGCCCGCCCCAGCATCAGGATCCCGGCAAATTCATCACGCAGGTGGCCCTGCCGCTTGCCGAGTGCTAACAGACTGTCTGTGCATCCCGGCGGCGTGATATACTTTATACAAAAAGGTGACGCACATGAGAGCATTGATTCTGCAGGGCAGCCCCCACAAGTACGGCAACACCGCGCAGCTGTCCGCGCCGTTTGCCAACGAGCTGCGAAAGCTCGGTTTTGCCGTGGAAGAGCAGTGGATCTACGACCAGAAGCTGCACCCGTGCATGGGGTGCGGCCACTGTCAGGACCGCATCGGCGAGATCGGCTGCGCGTATGAGGACGATTTTACCGGGTTAGTGGAGGCCATCTTGCGGGCGGACCTTGTGGTGCTGTCCACGCCGATCTATGCGTGGTTCCCGCCCGGACCTGTGAAAATTTTTCTGGACAGGCTGATGTACGCGCCCATCAAGCTCTACGGCAGGGAAAAGGCCCCCTCGCTTCTGCGGGGGCGGGCCATCGCGCTGCTGGTGACAGGCGGCTATCCGCCTAAGGACATCGTCGTTCCCATTGAGATCGCCATCACCCATCTGGCCCAGCGCCATGAGCTGCGCTATCTGGGCTGGACAGGCGGCACCGACCCGGGCAAGGACAGGGTCTTCATGAATGAGAAAAAGGAGCAGCGGGTGCGGGAATTTGCCCGCAGCCTTGCGCAGAAGCTGGAAGACGAAGCATAAATCAAGCGCCGCACGGATCACGTGCGGCGCTCATTTTTTTAAAGTGCAAGTTTCTATTGACAACTTTCCTTGTCAGTGCTATCCTGCAAATGACAAGTAAAATTGTCAATTTGACAAGGATGGCAGTCAGAGGAGGGGCGCTATGCCGCTGTACAACCGCTTGAAGGAATACCGCGCGCGGCTGGGAGTGAACCAGCAGGAGATGGGGGCGCTGGCGGGGGTCTCCCGCCAGACCATCAGCCAGATCGAACGGGGGGACTATTCCCCCTCGGTGACGCTGGCGCTGAAGCTGAGCAAGATCTGCCGGGTGTCGGTGGAGGACATTTTTTCGTATGAGGAGGATACACAGGATGAAACGTGACGATGTGAAGCAGGATAACCGCAAGGCCCTGCCCAAATATCTGGTGCGGCTGATGGCGGCGGGGGTGCTGGGCGGCATTTTCGGCTTTGCGGCAGGCGTGATGGGGGAGTTTGACCTGTCCGCAGGCATGGCCGCAGTGGGAAGAAGCGTGTGTGCCGCCGCGCCGTGGGTGATGGCCGGAACCACTGCCGTCTCCTCTGCGGCGGTGGTGATGCTTTACCGCCGGGCGAAGGGCCGCTTTGCCGCGTGGGACGGCGAGGCGGAAGCGCCCATGGAGAAGGCGGAGCAGGAGCTGAACTGGGCCATGCTGACCACTTCCTGCCAAGTGGTGGTGGACCTGTTCTTCTTCGGCGCGGCGGTGACGGACCTTGGCAATGCCCTGCCGGGCACGGGGGTGTTCCTTGCGGCGGTGTTTTTGCTGATCGTCCTGCAACAGCGGTGCGTGGACCTCGTCCGCCGGATGAACCCGGAAAAGCAGGGCAGCATTTATGATGTCAAGTTCCGGGAAAAGTGGGTGGACAGCTGCGACGAGGCGGAGCGCCGCCAGATCGGGCAGGCGGCCTATCGAGCGTTTGGCGCGGTGAACGTGCTGTGCCCGGTGCTGTGGGTGGCGCTGGTGATCCTGCGTATCGCCAGCGGGGCACAGGTGCTGCTGGCGTCGTTTCTGGTCTGCGTGGTCTGGCTGGTGCTCAACGCCGCCTATTCGCTGGAGTGCATCCGGCAGGGCGGGCACATCCCGGCGGAAAACTGACCTTATAAAATTTTCTCGTTTTGGCACTTACAATGAAGTCACGGCTGGATTAGACTGGTAGAAATCCGAAAGAGAAGAGGGACTACCAATGTCTACTGTATCCAACCTGCGCAAAGAGCGCCCGGTAAAATGGCTGACGGTGACCGCCATGCTGATGGCGCTGAATGTTGCCATGAGCTCGTTCAGCATCCCCGTCCCCGGCGGGCACCTGTATTTGAACGACGCGGTGATCTGCACCGCGGGCATCCTGCTGGACCCGCTGGGCGCGTTCATCGTGGGCGGCGTGGGCGCGTTTCTGGGCGACTTTTTCTTCTACCCCGCGCCGATGTTCGTCTCCCTGCTGACCCATGGCATTCAGGCGCTGGTGGTGTCGCTGTGCGCCCACAAGCTGTTTGAAGAGCACCGCAGCCGCGGAGCGCTGGTGGGCGTGGTGCTGGGCGTTGTCATCAACGTGGTGGGCTATTCCATCGGCCGCGCCTTTGTCTATGCCACGCCGGAAGCCGCCATGCTGAAGTTCCCGTTTCAGGTCTTTCAGGCGTCCTTTGGCGCGGTGGTGGCCATGCTGCTGTGCTTCAAGGCCGGACTGCTGAAATTCTGGGATAAGTTCTCCAAAGCGGCATAAAAAGAAGAAACAGGCGAAGAAAAGGCCCCGGAACGGTTCATATCGTTCCGGGGCTTTTTGCTTGCCGAAAAACCTTTCAGACTTTTTAGCGGCCTGCAAACCGGGCGCGCATCAGGGGCTTGATGCCGCCTGCTTCCAGAATTTTGGCGGCCTGCTCGCCCAGCGGCTCACAGGGAAAGCACTCCCCGGTCTCCCGCACGGTGACGGTCCCTCCGGCAAGATCCAGCGTCAGAGTCTGGCCGCTTTGCACGTGCTGGCTGATGCCCTTGCAGATGACAGGCACCAGACCAAGATTCACGGCGTTGCGAAAGAAAATGCGGGCGAACGAATCGGCGACGACCGCTGCGGTCCCCATGTTCAAAAGAGCGATGGGGGCGTGTTCCCGGGAGGAGCTGCAGCCAAAGTTGCGGCCCGCCACCACGATGCCGCCCTGCGGAAAGCTGGCGGCGATGGTTTGGTCCACGCCGCTGAGGCAGTGGCTGCCGATCTTTTTGGGGTCGGTCAGGGTCAGATAGCAGCCGGGATAGATCTGTCGGTATCAACATTGTCCCCTACGACAATGATCTTTCCGGTGATCTCACGGTTCATAAAAGAAGTCTCCTTTTTCAGATTTTATTTACAGAAAGTCTCTGGGGCCGGTAAGATAGCCGTTGACCATGCTGGCCGCCACAGTGGCCAGACTGGCAAGATAGATCTGCGCTTCGGTGAACCCCATGCGGCCGGGGAAATTGTGGTTGGTGCTGGTGACGCAATACCTCGCCCGGAGCCAGAATTCCCTTATGCGCGCCAAGGCAGGCGCCGCAGCCGGGCGTGGTGACGGTAGCCCCGGCCTGCATCAGCGTCTGGATATACCCCGCTTTCATGCACGTCTGCATGACCTCGCAGGAAGCGGGCACGATCACCAGCCGGGTGTATTCCGGGATATGCCTGCCTGCGGCTGGCCATCCAGCCGGACTTCGATGATCTCCGGCACGCGGAACCACAGCTCTCCGGTCATCAGGATGGTGGCCATGTCGGTGGCGCCGCAGCCGGTGCCCAGCGCGCCGAACGCGCCGTGGGTGGTGGTGTGGCTGTCCGTGGCCACCACGATCATGCCCGGATAGATCACACCCGCCTCCGGCATGACCTGATGGCAGACGCCGCAGTTGGTGTCAAAATGGAAACCGCAGGTCGTTCTTTCTGGCAAACTCGCGCATCGCCTTGTGGTTGGCCGCGCTTTTGATGTCCGGACAGGGGGCGTAGAGGTCGAAGACGAATGCCGCCCGTTCCCGGTCCCAGACCCGTTCGCCGCCCATTTCGTAAAAGGAGTAGATCGTTTGGAGATACAGGTCGTTGATCTCGGAAAAATCGATCTTGGCGGTCACGATCTCGTCGGCGTGGACTTCGGCTCTGCCGCTGTTTTTCACTAAAATTTTTTCAATGGCGTGCATAATGGACCCTACTGCAAGTTTAAAATTTGCATTTTGAATATCGTATATGATTTTTAGCAAGACAACAGTACACCGCTTGGATGCGCTTTGCAAGAGGCGGAGGGTACTTTCTCTGTTCTTGTCAAAGATGAGGGGACGATTGCTTGAAAAATAGTGAATATTGTATACGATATATGAGATGCAGTATTTGACAGACGGTACTCCGCGTGCTATTCTAAAAAAGAAAGGGGCGTTACAGGATGGAGACTATAAAAAAAGCAATGCCCACGCGTGTGCAGGTCACTGCGATTTTGAAAAAGGCACTCTTTTCCGGCGAATACAAAAGCGGCGACGAATTGAGCCTGACAGAGATCGCAGAGCGGCTGGGGGTCAGCCGGACTCCGGTGCGGGAAGCCTTTCAGACGCTGGAGAGTGAAGGGCTGATCGAGCTGCGGATGAATCGGGGCGCGATCGTCAAGCCCATCGACGAAAAATACATTACCGACCATTACGAAATGCGCATCCTGCTGGAAACCGAGGCGGCCAGGCGGGCTGCTGTGCGGGGGCTTCCGGCTGCGGAAATCCTGCTGGAAAAGCTGGGATCTTTGCATGAACGCCTTGACAGCGTTTCCGAGGGCGAATATGAGGAACTGAATTTCGCGGTCCATTCCGCGATCTGGGCAGCGGCGGACAATGAGCGGCTGTATAAATTCCTCTCCAGCTTGTGGAACGGTCCCAGCGTGGGGGCTTCCGCCCCGAAGCTGGAGCATTACGCCAAGTCCACACAGGAGCATATCTGCATTCTCAAGGCCATTGAGCGGCAGGACGAAAAAGCCGCCAGACAGGAAATGAGAAAGCACATTGCCCGCAGTCTGGATAATATTTTGAAAAACTTCCAGTACCGTTGAAATGAACCAACAGCCGCCCCGGCCATGTGCATGCGTATGCACGTGACCGGGGCGGCTGTTGGCTTAACGCTTTCCGTCTTCGTATTTTTCCAGAAACGAGTGTTCGGCGCCCTGGGTCTTATAGCCGGGGAAGGTGTCCAGCGACACGGCGTGGATACTGCGGAAGATGGATTTTTCGATGTTGGGGTTGTCCCGTTTCAGCCGACGCAGCAGGACCTTGATCTCCTGCCGCTTGGAGCCGCCTCCGCCGTTGTCGCAGATGGTGCAGCTTTCTGTGAAGCGGCAGGCGCACTGGATGAACTCCAGCTGGTTATACTGCCGCCACGCGATGATGTTGTCCTCATGGATGCAGTACATGGGGCGAATGAGCTCCATGCCCTCAAAGTTGTCGCTGTGGAGCTTGGGCAGCATGGCCTGTAACTGCGAGCCGTAAAACATGCCCATCACCGTGGTCTCGATGACATCGTTAAAGTGGTGGCCCAGAGCGATCTTGTTGCAGCCCAGCTCCTTGGCCTTGCTGTAAAGGTGGCCCCGGCGCATCCGGGCGCAGAGGTAGCATGGGGACTTTTCACTGCTGTTGGCCACCTCGAAAATATTGGTCTCAAACACTGTGATGGGGACATGGAGCAGGGCGGCGTTGCTTTCGATCTTCTGGCGGTTGATGGCGTTATAGCCCGGGTCCATCACCAGAAACACCAGCTCAAAGGGAACGTCGCTGTGGCGGTGCAGCTCCTGCATGAGCTTTGCCATGAGCATGGAGTCCTTGCCGCCGGAGATGCACACGGCGATCTTGTCCCCGGCTTGAATGAGCTCGTATTTTTTCACGGCGTAGATAAAGGGCTTCCAGAGCTCGTCCCGGTATTTTTTGATGATGCTGCGCTCAATGAGCTGGTATGGCTCCCATGTTCTTGCCATAGCGGGTCACTCCTTTTTAAGGAATCAATTTTTATGATAGCAGAGGTCAAAGATCTGCAAAAATTCCTGCGCTTCCTCCACGCTTGTCATGTGGCTCAGGCTGATGCGCCAGGAGGACAGGGCGTTTTTCCGGTCGCGGCTCACGGCGTACACGGCCTTGGAGGGTGTGCCCTCCACCGAGCAGGCGGACTTGACGGACACGCACACGCCGCGCGCTCCCAGCTCCTGCTGGAAGACCGTGCCCTTCACGCCGCTAACGCTGAGATTCAGGATGTGGGGCACGGCGCCTTCCGGACTGTTGATACGGACGGCGGGGTATTTTAAAAGCTCCGCGCGCAAAGAGGCGTTCAGCGCCCGGACGTGGGCCACCCGCTGGGGCTGCTGCTCCAGTGCAAGGCGCAGCGCCTTCTCAATGGACACCGCCAACCCCAGCGCCGGGGTGCCGCTGCGGTAAGGCGTGGTGCTGCTGCCGCCGTGGATCTGCGGCTCGATGACAAGGCTGCGGCGCTTGAAGAGCAGGCCGCTGCCGTTGAGCCCGTAAAACTTGTGGGGCGCGATGCTCATGGTGTCCACCCCGTCCAGTACCAGATCGGTTTTGCCCACGGCCTGCGTGGCGTCCACGTGCAGGCGGCAGTTAGGGTAGTCCCGCAGAATCTCGCCCACCTCCCGGATGGGCTGCACCGTGCCCAGCTCGCTGTCCACCGCGCAGAGGGAGACCAGCACGGTGTCCTGCCGCAGCAGCTCCCGCAGGTGCTCCAGATCGACGGTGCCGTCCCGCCGGATGTCCACCAGATCCACCTCGCAGCCTTGCTGCTGGAGGGCGGAGAGGGCCCCGCCCACGGAGGAATGCTCCAGCGCGGTGGAAATGATGTGCCTGCCCACGTGGCGGGAGGCGTGCACGATGCCCTTGAGGGCCAGATTGTTGGACTCGCTGGCCCCGGAGGTATAGATGATCTCCTCGGGCTGCACGCCCAGCAGGGCGGCGATGTCCGCTGTCACCCGGGCCATTTCCGCCTGCGCGGCCCGCCCGGCGGGATGGGTGGAGTTGGGGTTGCCGATGAACTGCCGTTCCGTCTGGCAGAAGGCCTCCAGCACGGCGGGGTCTGCCGGGGTGTTGGCGGAGTAATCCAGATAGATCATGCCGTCGTTCCCGCTCCGGTCAGGTCCTTCACCACCTCGCCGGCGATGATAAGCCCCACCACCGGGGGCACAAAGGCGCTGCTGCCGGGCACCTGCCGCCGCTGGGTGCATTTGCGGGCCGTGCCCGGCGGGCAGATGCAGTGGGTGCGGCAGCTGATGGACATATCGTCCAGCGGCGTCATGGGCGGCTCCTTGGAGTAGACCACCTTCAGCTTCTTCACGCCCCGGCGCTTCAGCTCCCGCCGCATGACCCGGGCCAGCGGGCACACGGAGGTCTCATAGATGTCCGCCACCTCAAAGGCGGCGGCATCCAGCTTGTTTCCGGCCCCCATGCTGCTGATGATGGGCACGTTTGCCTGTTGGGCCTGCTCCACCAGCGCCAGCTTTCCGGTCACGGTGTCGATGGCGTCCACCACGTAGTCATATTGGGTAAAGTCGAACTGCTCCGCCGTCTGGGGGGCGTAAAAGGTCTTGTATGTATGGACCACCGCGTCCGGGTTGATCTCCTTGACGCGCTGCTCCGCCACGTCCACCTTGTACTGCCCCACGGTCTTCCGGGTGGCAAGCAGCTGGCGGTTCAGGTTGGTCAGGCACACCCGGTCGTCGTCGATCAGGTCCAGCGTGCCCACACCGCTGCGGGCCAGCGCCTCCACGGTGTAGCCGCCCACACCGCCGATGCCGAACACCGCCACGCGGGCGTGGAACAGCCGCTCCATGCCCTCCTGTCCCAAAAGCAGCTGCGTTCTTGAAAACTGATTGAGCATATTCAATCCTCGATTCCGTAAATTTCCAGCACGTCCACGGCCTGCTGGCCCCGGGCCGTCAGGGCCATGCTGCCGCGGGCGGGATAGTCCCCATAATCCGCGTAGTCAAAGCCGGAGAGCGGCAGGTCATAGTCCACCCGGATCAGCCCCTTTTGCTGCAATCCGGTGATGCTCTGGGCCGTGGCCTCCGTCGCTTCCAGACACACGGGGGTCTCCGCGTCCCACCGTCGCGCCACCGGGAGAAAGGGCATCTGGGCAAAGCGGCGCAGAAGGGCCACCTCGCCCTCCGTCAGATACAGCGCGCCGCTGCCGCAGCCACCGCACCCTCCGCCGCAGCTCCCACCGCAGCAGGCGCCGCAGTGGTCGTGTCCGCAGGAACTGCTCATGACCGCGCCTCCGTTTCTCCGCTATTTGGGCTGATGTCCTCAATCAGGACCCGCATCCGGCCGCCGCAGACCATGCCCTCCATCTCGGCCACGCCGTTGCTCATGTCCACGTCCACGCATTTGCGGGTGTGGGTGCCGATCAGGCGGCGGGCCTCGGTGAGCACCGTGTGCTCGCTGCATCCGCCGCCGATGGTCCCGGCAGTGAGCCCCAGACGGTCCACCACCATCATGGCGCCGGACTTCACCGGGGTGGAGCCGGAGGTCTCCAGCACCACCAGCAGCGCCTGCGGCGTGCTCTGCCGGGAAAGGGCCTGCAAAAGGGAAAGGTCGATGTCCTCGGATACAAGGGTGGTGCTGCCGGAGCGGCGGGGAGTTTCCCGGCGGCGGCACTGGATCAGCTCCGCCGCGATGGAAACGGCGATTTCCTGCGTGGTCAGGGCGTTGATGGCAAGGCCGATGGGGGCGTGGACCCGCTCCAGCGCGGCGGGGGAGAAGCCCTCGTTCCGCAGCAGGGCGAAAAGCCCTGCCACCCGCCGCCGGGAGCCGATCATGCCCAGATATTTCGGCATGGTCCCGGCAAGGATCACCCGCAGACAGTCCGCGTCATAGCGGTGGCCCCGGGTGATAACGGCCACATAGTCCGCCGGACGGATGTCCAGCGCCTGCAGCGCCGCGGGGAAGGCGTTGCAGACGATCTCAGCGGCCTCCGGGAAGCGGGTGCGGTTTGCAAAGGCGGGGCGGTCGTCCACCACCGTCACCGCAAAGCCCAGCTCCGCGCCATAGCGGCACAGGGGCTGGGCGATGTGGCCGCCGCCCAGCAGGATCAGCCGTTCCTTCGGCAGAAAATTGCGAACATAGGAAACGCCGTCCACGTCCCACGTGACGGCGGCGGGCTGCCCCGCCAGAATGGCCGGGTACAGCGCTTCATAATGTGCAGACATATCCGTTCTCCAAAAGGCATTCGGAAAAGTGACTTTGCCACTTTTCCGAGGAAGTTTCGCTTCGCTCCGTGCCTCATGACCGCTGCGCAGTCATTTCGACACACGCTTCGCGCAAAGTGTGTTCTGCCACGCACATGTCGCGGCAGAACACAAATTTTATTGCTTTCGCGTTTCCGAACGCGAAACTCTGCGAGGCTTTTTCAGCAGACTGATGAGATTACATAGTGTGTTACTAGGTTACCATATCGCCCCGCCGCTGTCAATCACCCGCGCCCGGTAGGGGGGAGGCGTTTCTCAACGGCATTTTAACTTGCATGTGCGGTTCGCGTAGATTTTGGTACGATTCGGGCGGCGGGACACATTTCCCGCCGCCCATCTGCTATACTGCACGGTGCAAAATAGCGTCCAGATCCTGCTGTGGGTCGGTGGTGGGCTGCAAGCCAAAGGTGTCCACCAGCGTTTTCACCACGTTTTCCGAGAAGAACGCAGGCAGCGTGGGGCCGAGGTAGATGTTTTTGATCCCCAGCGCCAGCAGCGAAAGCAGAATGCATACCGCCTTTTGCTCATACCATGTCAGCACCAACGTCAGCGGCAGCTCGTTCACGCCGCAGCCGAAGGCTTCGGCCAGCGCCAGCGCGATCTGCACGGCGCTGTAAGCGTCGTTGCACTGGCCCACATCCAGAATGCGGGGAATGCCGCCGATCTCGCCAAGGTCCAGATCGTTGAAGCGGAACTTGCCGCAGGCCAGCGTCAGCACCAGCGTGTCCATGGGGGTGCGGCGGACGAACTCGGTGTAGTAGTTCCGGCCCGGATGGGCTCCGTCGCAGCCGCCCACAAGGAAGATGTGCTTCACCGCGCCGGAGCGGATGGCCTCCAGCAGCTTCGGCGCCTGCGCCAGCACGGCGGAGCGGGCAAACCCGGTGGTGAGCATATGCCCGCCGTTGATGCCGCTCATGCTCTGGTCGGTTTTGTATCCGCCAAGGGCCAGCGCCTGCGCCAGCAGGGGCGAAAAGTCCTTGCGCCCCGCGGCATCCTCCGGGATGTGCCGCAGGCCCTCGTACCCCACCACCGAGGTGGTATACACCCGGTCGGCATAGCTGGGCCGGGGCGGCATCAGGCAGTTGGTGGTGAACAGCACCGGGGCCGGGATGCCGTCAAATTCCCGCTGCTGGTTCTGCCACGCCGTGCCGAAGTTGCCCGCAAGATGGGGATACTTCCGCAGCGCCGGATAGCCGTGGGCGGGCAGCATTTCGCAGTGGGTGTAAACATGGATGCCCGTCCCCGCCGTCTGCTCCAGCAGCTCATGAAGGTCCTCCAGATCGTGGCCGGAGACCACGATGAACGGCCCCCGCTTCACGTCCGTGTTCACCCGCGTGGGCACGGGGTCGCCGAAGCGGGTGGTGTTGGCCTGATCCAGCAGGGCCATGCAGCGGAAGTTCACCTTGCCGAATTCCATCAAAAGCGCCAGCCATTCTTCCACCGTCCGTTCCTGCCGCAGGGCGCTCAGCCCCCGGTAAAACCATGCGTCCACCGTCTCGTCCACAAATCCCAGCCGCCGGGCGTGATGGGCGTAGGCCGCCATGCCCTTGAGGCCGAAGAGCAGCGCCGAGCGCAGGGACACGATGTCGGTCTCCCCCTTGAAAAGCCAGTCCGGCGCTTCCCGGTCCTCGTCATCCAGCGTGTGCAGGGCGTCCTCCACCCGCCGGATGAAGGCGCGGATGGCGCCGTCGTCAAAATTCACATTGGTCAGCGTGGTGAAAAGGCCGTCGGTCAGCAGGACCGTGACCTCATCGCTGCGGGCGTCCCGCTCGCTGCATACGGCGGCAAGACGGCACAGGCGCGCGACGAGTTCATCCTGCAAGTGGGCGGTGGAGGGCTGCTTGCCGCACACACCCACCCGCACGCAGCCGCTGTTTCCTGCCGTCTGCTGGCACTGAAAGCAAAACATTTCCGACATGGATCGTTTCTCCTCCCGATTCTTTGGTTGTGGGTAGTATGCGCACACGGCCCGTTCGATACGCGCCAAATGGTAAATTTTCGTTTTTTGACATTTTTCACCGAATTTCCTGCCGAATTTGCAATATATATATATATATATATCACGTAAAACCTTTCTTCCCGGCCTTGACAATTTCCCCCGAAGGTGGCATATTTATAGTATCTGTTAGTGTACCCTTTTTTAGGGATTATTTACCAAAGAAGTTTACTACCAACGGGAAGGAAATTGGGAACGTGAAAGAAACCAGATTAGAACGGGATGGGGTCGTGGAGATCGACCTCATCAAGCTTTTGCAAGCCCTGCTGCAAAAGTGGTGGCTCATCGTGCTGTGCGCGCTGGTGCTGGGTGCGGCCAGCCTGCTTTACACCGTCAAATTCGTCACCCCGCTGTACCGGGCCAGCATCACCGTGTATGTCAACAACGTCCGCAGCGGCGAACGCATCGACTACATTTCCGGCAGCAACCTGCAAGCCTCCCAGCAGCTGGTCAATACCTATTCTAATATCATTCAGAGCGACACCGTGCTCAACAAGGTCATCGAGGAGGCGGACGTGCCCTACACGCCCGAGCAGATGCGCAAGATCCTCAGCACCGCCCAGATGGGCGAGACCGAGTTATTTAATGTATACATCGTGCATCCCGACCCGGAGGAGGCCGCCCGTCTGGCCAACACCATTGCCAACGTGGCCCCCGCCGAGATCGAGGGATTTGTGGAAGGCAGCTCCGCCAAGATCATCGACTTTGCCAAGGTCCCCGATCAGCGCTATTCTCCCAGTTACAGCCGCGCGGGCCTGCTGGGCGCGGTGCTGGGCGGGTTACTGGTGTCGGCCTATGTGGTGCTGCGCAGCCTGCTGGATGTCCGCATCCGGGATGAAGAGGACCTGCAGTCCCTCTTCCCCTATCCGGTGCTGGGCCAGATCCCCCGGTTCGATGCGCCTGCCTCTGGCAAAAAGAATGCCTATGCCGCCGCTCAGAGCGCGGCAGGCGGAAAGGGGGAGTGAGAAATGTCCATCTTCAAGCGTGGAAAGCACACCGCGTCGGCCGCCCCCCAGATGGCCGACGAGCGCCGCCATATTTTAAGCAACCAGAGCGACTTCTTTGTCCGCGAAGCCTATAAGACCCTGCGCACCAACACCATGTTCGCCCTGGCGGACAAGGACGGGTGCAAAACGGTGATCGTCACCTCCTCCCTGCAAAGCGAGGGCAAGAGCATTACCGCCCTGAATCTGGCCATTTCCTTCGCGCTGGCCGAAAGCCGGGTCCTGCTGATCGACTGCGACCTCCGCCGCCCCAAGCAGGCGCGGCTGCTGCGCAAGAATACCCGCGCGGGTCTGAGCAACCTCCTGCTCCAGCCGGAGCTGCTGCCCAAGGCCGTTTTGCACACGGATGTGGAAAATCTGGACATCATCATTTCCGGCGATATTCCGCCCAACCCCTCCGAGCTTCTGGGTTCCGCCCGGATGGCGGCCCTGCTGGATCACCTGCGGGCGGATTATGACTATATCATTTTGGATACCCCCCCGGTCAACATGGTCACCGACGCGGTGGTCCTCTCCTCCCGCAGCGACGGGGTGCTCTTCGTGGTGCGCTCCGGCCAGTCCGAGCGGGGCAGCGTGCTCCGCGCCGTCGAGCAGCTGGAGTACGCGCAGGCAAAGATCTTGGGCTTCGCGCTGGACGACGTGGTCGCCGCCTCCGGCGGAGGGTATGGCTACGGCAAGTATAAGCGCTATCAGAAGTATAGCCGCTATGGCTACGGATACAGCAGCGGGTACGGCTACGAGCCCACCACCGCAGGCACCACCCAGTCATGACGGATATACATACCCACATTCTCCCCGGCATGGACGACGGCGCGGCGGACGTGGAGACCAGTCTTTCCATGCTGCGCGCCCAGTGTCGGCAGGGAGTGGACGCGGTGATCCTCACCCCGCATTTTTACCGCCGCCGGGAGCATATCTCCCAGTTCCTCACCCGCCGCCGCGCCTCGGCGCAAAGGCTGGCGGAGGCCCTCATGGCCCTGCCGAAGGAAGAGGCCCGCGCCCTGCCCCGGCTGGCGCTGGGGGCCGAGGTGGCGTGGTTCCCCAACTTGGCCGACAGTGAGGACTTGGACCGCCTCACGCTGGGCGCCAGCCGCTGCCTGCTGCTGGAGCTTCCCTTCCAGCCGTGGACAGAGCAGATGCTTCGCCAGCTCTATGAGCTGCCCGGCCGCACCGGGCTCACCCCCATCCTCGCCCATCTCGAGCGGTATTTCAAAGGCCAGAAGCCCCAGTATATCGAAGCGGTGCTGGAGCTGGGCTTCCCCGTGCAGGTCAGCGCCGCGCCCCTCGCCCATCCCCTGCAAAGGGGCACGGTGCTCCGGCTGCTGCGCCAGCGGCAGGCGTGGTACATGGCCTCCGATTCCCATAACCTCACGGACCGTCCACCGGACTTGGCCGAGGGTTTGGCCGTTGCCCGCCGCAAGCTGGGCGACAGTGTGGCCGACGCGCTGATACAAAAGGGTGATGAACTGTTTCGTCTCACCCAGTCTTCCAAATAGTTCCCCTGTGTGAGTTTGTCAGCAAAACCCCTTAATATATGAAAATGAACAAAGGGAGGGCAATTTATGAAACCACGAACAAAAAAGCTCCTGTCTCTTCTGGTGACCTTTGCCATGCTGATCGGCATGATGCCAATGGCCTACGCAGATGAGACGACATCCGGCAACTCGCTAGATGACGCCGACGGCAACGATTATTATGCCGTTGCGAAAATAGGTGACAAGACCTATGAGACGCTGCAAGCAGCCATCAATGCGGCTGAGAATGGCGCGATTATCACGCTGGACGAAGGCACGTTTGATCTTGAGCAGATCAAGGTCAGCGATGGTAAGAGCCTGACGTTTGTCGGTGCTGGTATGGATAAGACCACGCTGACTTATGGTAAAGAGGCCGTTTCCGGCAATTCTGATGGCGGTGGCGGTGCTTGTTACAGCTTTGATGGCGCTGGAGCCATTGCGTTCAAGGATATAACGCTCCGGGATAACATTGCCACAAAAGATTATTTCCGTGGCTTTGTGCGGGCGTCTTCTATGAGCTTCGATAGCTGCAAGTTCACCAATGTTGCAGGTTATTGGGGCACGGGCGCAGTTGAATTTACGGATTGCGTTTTCGAGACAGATGTTGCCGAGAGCTTTGACATAAAGTGCTATTCCGGCACGTCCTTTACATTCAATGGTTGCACATTCCGGTCTCCTTATGGCTTCATTGACGCATATCGCACCTCCGCGCTGGATGGTGTCCGCGATATTTACGTCAAGAATTGTGAGTTCATTGGAACTGGTTCTTCTGCGGCTTCCAAGCCCGCTGTTCGTCTGTGCGACTATACACATGCGGCAGAGGGCGGCGCGTGGAACGTTTATTTCACTGGCGAAAACACGACTAAGAACATTAAGGTGGACTCTGTGACGGAAAGCGCCCTGTATGGTTGCCGTTACTACTCCGGCTATGATCCTCTGATGGGTACGGTTTATGTCGATGGCGTAAAGGTTTGGGAAAACGGCGCTGCGGTGACCGCTTCCGAGCCTGTTGCCAAGATTGGCGACACCGAGTACACCTCTTTGCAGGATGCCATCGCGGCGGCGCAGGATGACCAGACGGTTACTCTGCTGAGCGACATTGACCTGTCTGCAACTGCAACGGTTTCCAACAAGACCATTACGCTGGATCTTGCTGGTTACACCATTTTCAATTCCGAAGATATTTGGAAGGGTAACGATTGGTCTTTGATTTCCGTCCGTGAAAACGGTGATCTGACCGTCACGGGCAACGGCACGCTGAAAGCCAAGGTAAATGATTGCTACGCGTTGGATACGCAGGAAGATACTTCCGTGTTGACCGTGAAGAACGGTACGTTCATCGGTAATATTTCTGCGGTTTACCTCCAGCCGGGCACGGTCTATATTGAGGGCGGTTCTTATTCCATCCAGCAGTTGAATACGAACAACGTGCAGGATGGCTATGGCCTGACGATCAACTGCTATGATAGTGATTATAAAGATGGAACGGCGAAGGTCACTATCACGGGCGGCTCTTTCACGAATTTTAACCCCGCCGCTAATGAAGCCGAAGGCAAGGGCACGAATTTCGTTCCCGCTGGTTACACTGTTAAGCAGGATGGCAATGTTTACACTGTCGTAAAAGACAGCGTGACGGCAGAGACCCCCACGGTGGATACGACCACTGGTTCTGCCACCACCACGGTCAGCGGCAAGCCTGCGGCGGGGGAGAGCACGATCACGGTGGATGCAAAGGCGGCAGGTTCTTCCACAGAGATCAAGTCCTCCACCGTTACTGTGTCCAATGACACTCTGACGGCGATTGCGGATTCTTCTGTCGAGACTGTTACCATCGACACCAACGTCGGCTCTCTGACGGTCTCTAAGGACGCCCTGTCCACCATGGCCGAGGGCGCTAACGGTGAGGCTCTGGATTTGAAGATTGCCAAGACCGACGGCACGACCAGCGACAGCTATAAAGTGAAGTACACCCTCACCGCCAAAGCTGGTGACGAGGATGTGTTCACTGCTTCTAATGGCGAAGTGAAAATCTCCGTCCTCTACACTGGCACCAATCCCGTGGTCTACTATGTCAACGGCGAGACTTCGGAGAAGATGCCTTCCACGTATAAAGATGGCATCCTCACTTGGACCACCACTCACTTCTCCGATTTCGAGGTGCAGGAAGAGAAAGTAGTGACCGATGTAGCGCAGGTTACTACCAAAGCGGGAACTGTTGTTGGAACATATTCCACTTTACAGGAAGCGGTTTCTGCGGCAAAGACGAATTATATCGTAAAGATGCTGGCAAATGTGGAATTGTCAGAGCCGATTGCAATCAGTAATAGTATGACTCTCGACTTAAAAGGCTATACAATCAGTGCACCGGGTAGAGTCATCAATGTGAATACTAAGAATTGCAGATTGACTATTCAGGATAGTACTGCGACTCAGCCCACCGTGGATGGTGCATCTGTTACGGGGTATTCCGGTGGTAAAATCATTGGCACAAAAGGCTATGTTACTGCTATTTCTGTTGTGAACGGTGGTTCGCTAACGTTGAAGAGCGGCATGGTGCAGAGCGTAGAATATACGGCTATTTATGCAAATGGCAACTGCACTCCGAATAGTTCTGGCCAAATTGCGTCGAATATTAAGATCACAGGCGGTTATGTCAAGAGTCAGGAATACGGCATTGGCGTGGCTGGTATTGGCGCGTCTTTGAATGTTAGCGGTGGCGTGATTGAGGCCATGGATAATGCGGCTGTGGCTGGTAACGGCACAAATGACAGTTCAGCTTACATGGGCGGCACGACTATCACGATTAGCGGCGGCAAGTTGGTGAGCCATATTCAAAGTAATGGCTTCATTGCTTGCGGTGTTTATCACCCGCAGGTCGGCAAGCTGAACATTAGTGGCGGTTCGATTTATGCCGACGGCGGTGTGGGCATCCTGATGCGTGGCGGTACGCTGAATATGACGGGCGGCACGGTGACTGCTACGGGCACCACTGGCGGCAAAGTTGGCGACAGCAATGTTATCGCCCAATGCTACGGTGTGTATGTGGATGGTTCCGCGAGTTATTACGGCGCAACGGAGGAGAATTTCGCCGCCAACATTAGCGGCACGGCTGCGGTGATGGCTACTGACGGTGTTCCCGCTTTGAATTTGAGCAGTAATTCCAATTCTACCTCTAAGGGAAGTATTGTTGTATCCGGTGGTACGTTCTCCAGCGCGGTTGATGCCAGCTATTGTCCGTATGACTTTACGCCAGCGGATAATGGTGATGATACATATGGAGTGAGCAAAAACCCCGAAGCAATGATCGGTAATGTGCAGTATGGTTTCCTGCAAGATGCTGTCAAAGCAGCTAAAACTGGTGAAACGATCATGCTCATGCACGATGTTGATTTGGATGCATTGGGTGTTACTGAAGTCAGTACTTATGGCATTAAGACCTCCAATGTTACACTTGATCTTGGTGGATATACTTTGAGTAGTTCAAGCCGTTGGACTCTATGTGTTGGAGCTCCGAATTGGACGGTACAAAATGGTACGATCAAGAATATGGATGCAACATCTAAATATGGCGCTGTATATATCATGAGTGCAAGTTCGACCACATTTAAAAATGTGAAGATCGAAAGTGCAGCTACCGGAATTTATTGTAAAATTGCCACTACTGCTAATATAGTCGCTTCGATAACGATTGAGGATAATACAGTAATTAGTGGCGGTACGTATGGCATTTATATGGGGGGCCCAATCAAGCCTTATGGTAAGACGACCAATGGTAAGGAACTTCTAACTGTAAATGGCGGCAGCATTAGTGGTGATACTGCTGGTATTGCAATTATTGGCGCAGGAAGCGGCAATACGGAAGCAGTTGTTAGTGCTACAATCAATGGCGGCACAATTTCCAGTTCCAAGGGCTTTGCGATTGCAGGTAATGGTAAAACCGCAGAACCCACTACTATCATTGTCAACGGCGGTACAATTACTTCTGCTTCTGACGATGGTGCTGGTATTTATCATCCCCAGAACGGTACGCTGACTATCACTGGTGGCTCTATCAGCGGTGCAGTTGGCGTACAGATGTGCGCCGGCTCCTTGAGCATCAGTGGTGAGCCTACTATCACTGCAACACAGGGTGATAAATCTGCGTCTAAGACTGGTGACGGTTCTATTTCTGACGGTGCGGCAATTTCCATTGTGGGTCGCACTGGCTATGCTGATCTTGGCACGGTTGAGATCAAGGGCGGTACGTTTAAGTCTGAAGAGGGCACTGCTGCTATCAAGGCGTATGAGTGGAGTAACAATACTGCCAGCGACTTCGACAACAGCGATGATACTGTTTCCGTTTCCGGCGGCACGTTCTCCAGTGTTCCCAAAAACATAGCCGACCTCTGCGCTGACGGATTCACGACTGAGGTCAAAGAAGACGGCACTGTCAATGTGACAAAGAGTGCTGTGGCTGAAGTCAACGGCGTAACGCATACCACCTTGAAGGATGCTGTTGCTGCCGCCAACGATGGTGACACGGTTACACTGCTGGCGAATGTGGACCTCGATGAACAGATCGCCCTTTCTAAGGCTATCACCATTGACGGTCAGAGTCGGTACACCATTAAGGCTACGAAGAAAATCGTTGGTGCCTCTGGTAAGGCTGGTATGTTCTACCGCACGACTTTCGCGCAGGGAACACTGACATTCCTGAATGTGACGCTGGATGGTAACGGCGTTTCTAAGATTTTCCTCAATGAAGGTGGCGCTGGCGAGACAGTGTTTGACGGTGTGACTTCCCAAAACGGCGGCGGAATCGCTTACGGTTCCGGTATCCACATTTCTGGCGATGGTTCCCATGCCACGATCAAGAACTCTACGCTGATCGGCAGCACGGGCACGTTGGAGCTGAATGAGACAAACTACTATGCGGCAAATGACCTGTGGGTCGGCGGCAACGTGTATGTTACTGTGGAAAACTCTACCATTGATAAAGTGTTTGTTAACTCCGCTCCTTCTGCAACGGCAACGAACGGTGTCGTTCACGGTCAGCTGACGGTCACGGGTGAAAATACCAAGATCTACTATCTGTCCGGCGAGGAGGAGCGTGCAGACAAGGTCGATAAGTTTGGCAACAACGGCTCTTTGGTGAAGATCGAAGCAGGCGAAGTTGGCACGATTGTCGATAAGGGTAGCTACTCCATTTCCGGTGGTACGTTCAAGACCGAGGTCAAGAACGAGTGGTGCGCGATTGGTTACGAGCCGACGAAGGATGAAGTTATGAATCTGTACATCGTTGAAAAATCTTCTAAGCAGGCACATTACATCGATGCAGATGGCAAGGCAGTGTATGGTGACTTCCTGACGGCTCTTAATACGGCGAAGGAGAACTCCACAATCACGCTGGTGAATCCTGTGAATGTGACGGCTGGTAACAGTAGTAATGGGTTGGTCATCAAGAATGGCTATACTGTGGATATGAATGGCCAGACGCTGACCTCTTCGTATGTGATCCTTGTCAACGGCGACATCAAGGATTCTACCGATGGCTCCGGTTTGATCAAGCTTTCTGGAAACTTTGGCACGATTAGCGGTTTGCAGGTGCAGATGGGCAATTCTCAGATGACCGTGTACGATTCCGATGCAGGCGGCTATCGGCTCTTCAATTGCTCTGCCGAAGTCATGGAAGGCACGGTGAAGAAAGATAACAACAAGACAACGGCTTCCTTTGATTTCCGGTTTACCTTCACCAACAGCAAGGCATATGAGCTGCTGGCAAAAGATACCACGGAAGCGCTGAGCAAGTTGACAGTTAAGCTAAAGTTGACTTGGGGCAGTCAGGAATATGACTTTAAGTTTGCTCCCAGCATGTGGGCCAAGTATGGCGCTCATATGGCAGCCGGAGAGAATTATGGTATGTATCTGGATCTGTTCGGACTTAGCGGCGTGGCAGGAGAGACAATCGTCGGTACGCCGAGTCTCAACTCTGCAACAGGCGCAGTTGAGAGTGGCTTTGACATCACGTGTGAAATCCCTACGGATGCAAAATAAACAAATTACCTATCAGGAGGATAACATGAAGAAACCATACCAAAAGCCTGAGCTCGAAAAAATCACCTTTTCCCTTACGGATGAGTTGATGGACAGTGCCGCACTTCCCGGCACGGGGAGCAGTGCGGGTAGTCGTCCATGGGGTGCAGGCAGCGACTCGGATAGCGTAGTTGTAGACGGCTATCAATTATCCTGATGCTTTACAGCATCGCGGAACTTCTCACCGAAGTTCCGGCAGCGGGAGGCATGGCCTCCCGCTGCCGGAACTACGTGACAACCGAATCTCGACCTGCCCAAATCGTGATTTCCGAAGAGCGGTATGAGCCGGAGATTTGGAAAAACACAAGTTATGATGATGCGATTTATCTGGAATCCGGCTTCCAATTTTACTGGGGCCTGCTCCGCTATTCCGGGCTGATGCTCCACGCCTCGGCAGTGGCGCTGGGGGGCAGGGCGTACCTGTTCTCCGGCCCCTGCGGGCGGGGCAAGTCCACCCACACCCGCCTGTGGCAAAAGACTTTCGGCCCGGACGCGCAAATTTTCAACGACGATAAGCCCGCCCTCCGGCGGCTTGACCGCTGGTATGCCTACGGCACGCCGTGGTGCGGCAAGGACGGGCTGAACCGCAACCAGAAATGGCCGCTGGGCGGCATCTGCTTTCTGGAACAGGCGGCGGAAAACCGCATCCGGCGGCTGACTCCTGCCGAGGCCCTGCCGCTGGCGCTGGCCCAGACGACCTACCGTCTCCAGCCCCGGAGTATGGAATTGCTGCTTGCGGCGCTGGATGCGCTGCTGCGGGAGGTGCCGATTTTTCTGCTGGAAAATCGGCCAGACGAAGCGGCCGCCCGCCTGAGCTATGAAACGATGCGCCGCGCCGCAGAGGAGGAATTATGAAACTCAAGGAAAATTTCATGCTGCGGCAGGTGGCCGGCAGCTATGTGGTGGTGGCCGTGGGCGACGCCTGCGTGGATTTCGACGGTATGCTGACCCTGAACGAAAGCGGCGCGCTGCTCTGGCGCACGCTGGAGCAGGGGGCCGACCGCGACGCTCTGACCGCCGCTCTCACGGCGGAATACGACGTACAGCCGACGCAGGCCCGGGCCGACGTGGAGGAATTTCTTGCCTCCCTGCGGGATGCCGGATGTCTGGACGAGTGAGGTAAAACTCCCATTTCAAGCAAATTACGCAGCATTTCCACGCTGCGGATCGGGCCGGAAACGGCTCCGGCCCGTCCCGGAACGCGGAGATGATTTCTAAGAGAGGTGGTATGATGAAACGAGCAATTTCCCTGCTGCTGTCACTGTGTCTGGCGGCGGCACTGCTGGCGTGTCCCGCAGGCGCGGCTTCCACCCAGCAGCAAAACCGGGCCGACGCGCTGAACAGCCTGCACCTGTTTTTGGGTACGGGCACTGCCAAGGGCTATGACCTTGACAGCAACCTCAACCGTAATCAGGGCGTCATTCTGCTGGTGCGCATTCTGGGCAAGGAGCAGGAGGCCGAAAACGGCGGCTTTACCCATCCCTTCACCGATGTGCCCGCCGGGGCCGCCGGGGCGGTGGCGTATGCTTACAGCAACCACATCGTCAACGGCTACACCGCGACGGCCTTCGGCGGGAGCGACACCATGTCCGACACCCAGTTCCTTGCGCTGGGCTATACCGATAAGGGCGACGCACCGGACTTTACCTACGCCGAGAGCCGGACGTTCGCCCAGCAGCTGGGTCTGGTGACAAGCGCCGAGCACGACGCCGCCTTTACCCGCGGCGACGTGGTGGAAGTGGTGTGGAACGCCCTGAACGCCAAGCTCAAGGGGCAGGAAAAGACTCTTGCCCAGCAGATGATGGAGCAGGGCGTGTTTACGCAGGCGCTGTTCGACAGCGCGGCTGACATTGCCAAAAACGGCAAGCCATCCTCCGGCGGCTCGACCTCGGGCGGTTCTTCTTCCGGTGGGTCGTCTTCTGGAGGTTCTTCTTCCGGCGGGTCCAGTTCTGGCGGGGCGACCTCTGGAGGCTCTACATCCGGTGGTTCAACCTCCGGTGGTTCTTCGTCTGGTGGTTCGACCTCCGGCGGGTCCACTTCCGGCGGGAGCAGCGAGACGGTGAAGAAGCCCGGCGACGTGACGTGGGAAGAATACGAAGCCATGTCCGGCGCGGAGCGGCAGGAGCACTTCCAGCAATTTGAGTCTCCCAGCGATTACCTTCAGTGGATGAACGAGGCCAAGGCCGCTTACGACAAGACCCATCCCACCATTGAGGTGGGCCCCGGCGGCAACGTGGACCTGAGCGAGATCATCAAGGGCAACAGCTGATGAACGGCAAGACCGTGCCCATGGCCCAGCTCACCCCGCTGTTGGAGGAGATCCTGCGGCAGGGTGGACGGGTGGAAATGACCGCCACGGGCCGCAGTATGGAGCCGCTGCTGCACGACCGGGAAAGTCAGGTGCGGCTGGGTCCGCCAAGGCCGCTGCGGCGGGGCGACATCGCCCTTTACCGCAGGGATTCCGGCGGGTACGTGCTGCACCGGGTCACGGCGGCGGGTGAGCGCTATACCTGCTGCGGCGACGCCCAATGGGCGCAGGAGCGGGACATCCGGCCCGATCAGATCGTGGCCGTGACCGAGGCGTTTACCGTGCGTGGCCGCTGGGTGAGTGTCGGGGCGCTGCGGCACGGCGTTTACTGGCATATCTGGCTGGCGCTGCGCCCGGTGCGAAGACTGGTCATCGGCGGGAGCCACCGCATCCGGCGGCTGCTGGCCCACGGAGGCGGCGCATGAAAAGTGGACACGACGCGCTGCACGCGGCGCTGGCTCCCTGCCGCCGGGCAGGAGCCGCCCTGTCGGCACTGACGGGGGTACGGTCGTTGGCGCTGGTGGCGCTGGCGCTCACTTCCCGGGGCGTTCTCAACAGCGCCCCCGGAGGCGACGGATTTTTTCTCTGGTGCGCGGCGCTGGGCATTCTGAGCATCGTCATCCCCCTTTTGAACAGCGCACTCAGCGCATTTTCCGGCCGCATCACCGACCGGACGTGCGCCGAGGTGCGGCAAACCCTGTTCGCGCAGTTACAGCATAAGGACTGCGCATCCCTTCGCCATTATCACAGCGGGCACCTGTTCAGCCGCCTGACCGGGGACTGTGCAACGGCCTGCCAGCAATATACTTCTCTTTACCCCAGCATTTTCGGCCAGCTCATGCAGCTTGCGGGCGCGTTCATTGCGCTATGTGTGCTGCGGCCAGCGCTGGCAGCGGTGCTTACGCTGTGCGGCGCGGCAGCCGCGGCAGCCGGACTGGTGTTCCGCCGCTTCCTCAAGGGGAAGCATCTTGCGGAGCGCCGGGCCGGAGAGGGCGTGACCGCCTGCTTGCAGGAGGGGCTGGAGCAGCTGGAGACCGACCGCGTGACGGCCTCCCCCGGGGAGACGGTGGGGCGGTTTTCGGCCCGGCAGACGCTTTGGCTCCGGGTGCGGGAAAGTCTGCGGCGCTGTTCCATCGGCGGCTGGCTGGGATTTTCCCTTCTGGTGTATCTAGGCTCCGGCGGAGCCATTTTATGGGGCGCGCTGTCCATCCGGGCAGGGACGCTGACCATCGGTGACCTGACGGCCATCTTGCAGCTGATTGGACTGTTCCGCTCGCCCGTTACCGGGCTGACCGGAGTGCAGAGCCAGTTCGCCGCGGCAGACGCCGCCCGGGAACGGCTGGAAGCGCTGTGGTCGCTGCCGGAGGAGCCGACTGGGCCCGCCATACCGCCGCAGGCCCAGTGCCGTGCGCTGGTGCTGAAAGACCTTACCTTTACCTATGAGGGCGAGGAGCGTCCGGTTTTCAAGGGCGTGACCGCCCGCATCCCGCTGGACGGCTGGGTCTGCCTGACCGGGGCCTCCGGCCGGGGCAAGAGCACGCTTTACCGCCTGATTTTAGGTTTGTACCATCCCCAGAAAGGGGAGATCCTATTAGAGACCGACCGCGGGACCTTTCCCTGCGGAGTGGAGACCCGGCAGTTTTTCGGCTTCGTGCCGCAGGAGCCTGCGCTCTTTTCCGGCACGGTGCGGGAGAACCTGTACCTGAGCCGTCCAGACGCTTCTGACGAGGCGCTGTGGCAGGCGCTGGAGGATGCGGAGTGCGGATTTTTGAAAGCGCTCCCGCTGGGGCTGGACACACCGCTGGGCGAGGGAGGGCAGGGCCTTTCCGCCGGACAGCGGCAGCGGCTGGCCATTGCGCGGGCGCTGCTGCGGCCATCGCAGGTGCTGCTGCTGGATGAGATCACCTCCGCGCTGGACGCGGAGACGGAGCGGCGGGTGCTGCACAAGCTGCAAGCACACTATCCCGCCGCGCTGACGGCCACCCACCGCACCGAGACCCCCATGGAAATGCAGATGCGCCTCCTGAAGCTGGAGGAATGGACGGCAGGAGGCGAAGACCATTGAAATTGAAAAGCAAAAAGGGCCGCTGGGCGGCGGCCATCATCGGGATACTGATCATACTGGCGGCGCTGGTGCTCTGGCACTTCCGCGCCGAGCTGCACGCCCTTTCCGTTGCCCGTCAGTATACCCCGGAAGAGTTGGAGGACCAGCTCGCGGGCAACGACCAGACCGTGCAGGACGCGGTGGATGCCGCGCCGGACGTAAATGTCCGCGCCCCCACCGAGGAAGAACGGCAGGCGCTGAAGGACGGCAGCATCACCGAAGAAGAGCTGATCCAGCGCATTACCGAAGGCGGCAGCGGCAACTCCGGCATTTCCGACTCCGCCGCTTCCGGTCCCAGTACCTCCGGCGGCAGTGCGGCGCCCACCGCACCCGCCAACCAACTCCCTGTTTCTTCGCAGGAACCATCCTACTCCCAGCAGCTTTCCGCGCTGGTGGCCCGGGTGTATGTCCTGCGTGAGGAATATCTCAACGCGCTGGCGAATATGGAGTCCGCCGCCAAGGCAGACTACCGAGCCATCCCCGAATCCCAACGCACCGCAAGGCGTCTTGCGTCGCTGGCCAGCAGCTATCTCTCGCGGGCCAACGCCCTTGAAAAGCAGTGCGATGCGCAGATGGATGCCGTTATCGGGGAAATGGAGCGGCTGATCCAGCAGAACCATGGCGACATGAGCCTGCCGCAGACGGTCTACGATTCCTACGCCAATGAAAAAAGTCTTAAAAAAGCGTGGTATCTTGCCCGCTTAGAAGAGAAAGGATTGATTTGAATGAAGCAGAAAATTGCAGCAATTCTCACCGCCGTGATGCTGGTATGCCTCACGATCCCGCAGGCATTTGCCGTGACTAAGTATCATGTCACGGTCACGCTCTCCGGCCCGGATGGCAACGGTGTGACGCGCACCATCTCCGCCGACACCGGTGACGGCACCACCACCACCAAGCTGGCCGCCGAGGTCGTTGGCCTGCTTGGCGAAAAGTATTCCGAGATCGAGACCACCTTTGCCGGGACTGGACTGCGCAGCATTGTGGATGACGGCCGCACTGCTTTCGACAACGGTTCCTCCGCGTGGGAGGCTTATGTCAGCGGCTTTACCGGGGACATGAACAACCCTGCTTTCAAGGCACAGCTTGCAAGCCTTGACACCACTTATGCCGATCTGACGGTGAACGCCAGCAACGTGCTGACTTATCAGGGCTACACCCTGACGGTCACTCTCAAGAGCACCTCCACGGGCTCCAGCTCTGGTGGCTCCGGCGGCAGCTCCGTCAAGCAGCCCACGGATGAGGCCACCACGACCACCACTGTGAAGAATGCTGATGGCTCCACCACGACCATCGTGAAGGACAACGCCACCGGAAAGATGACCGTCACCGTTTCCGGCGCTTCCTCCGCTAAGGTCGCTCTGCCCGCTTCCAACCTGCATCCCGGTCTGGTGGCTGTGGACGCAAACGGCGATGTGGACCCCAAGTCCATCGTCACCAATGACGGTGTGGTCACTGTGATCTCCGGCACGGAGACTGTGACCGTTGAGGACCGCTCCAAGGACTTCACCGACATCCCCGCCAGCTACTGGGCACATGACGCGGTGGACTATGTTTCCGCTCGCGGCATGATGAATGGCACCTCCGCCACCACCTTCTCTCCCAACGGCTCCGTTACCCGCGGTATGATCGCCGCCATTCTGTACCGTCTGGAGAGTGAGCCGGGCTTCAAGAATGCCAGCAACTTCAGCGACATTCTGAACGGCCAGTATTATACCGACGGCGTGCAGTGGGCTGCTGAAAACGGTGTGGTCACCGGATACAGCGACGGCACCTATCAGCCCAACCAGTCCATCACCCGTCAGCAGTTCGCCGCCATGCTGTACCGCTATCTGGGTCAGCCCGCGGTGGACGATCAGGCGACCCTGAACTTCTCTGACGCCGCACAGGTCAGCACCTATGCCCAGTCCGCCATGAAGTGGGCGGTGAGCAACGGCCTGCTGCAGGGCAACAACGGCCAGCTGAATCCCAACGGTCTGCTGACCCGCGCCCAGTGCGCTACCATCCTCATGCGCTTCAACACCTACGTGATGAACAACCTGTAATCGTTCGGCGCGTTGCGCGGCGGGGACCTTTCCCCGCCGCGCAGGCCCGGCGTTCGGCTTGAAGAAAACGCAGAAATGTGGACTGCGTGATTTTTTGCGCTTTTTTGAGACTAAACGCTGGAAAATATTGTTAGATTTCAATAAAATTACCCTGTGTTTTTTTCTATGCGCGGGGTAAGGGGAGGGAAGCTTTTATGGCCAGACAAAAGATCACAAGACGGGAACTTGCCGTCGTACTGCTGGATATTCTCATTCTGGCGGCTGCGGACGGACTGGCGCTGCTGACGCGCTTTGACTTTTCCTTCAGCAGCATTCCAACGGAATACCTGCATGCGTGTATGCACCTTTTCCCGGTGCAGGTCGTGCTCACGGTGCTGATTTTCGGCTTTTGCCGGATGTACAGCTATGTGTGGCGCTCGGTCAGCGCCCGGGATGCCACGGAAATGCTCCTTACCGCGCTGGTCGCCGGGTGTGTCAGCTTTGTCGCTGGCAGCCTGATGGGGTTGCAGATCCCCCGCAGTGTGCAGTTCCTTTCGATTTTCTTGCAGGTGACAGCGTTCACGGGTATGCGGTGTGTGCTGCGAGTCTATGAGTCGCTGCGGCGGCTGCGCGCCGTTCCCAGCAAGAAGGGCGATTCGCCCCGCATCATGCTGATCGGTGCAGGTGAGGCGGGCCGGGTGCTGCTGCGGGAGAGCATGTCCAACAACAGCGCCCACGGGCGCATCTGCTGTGTGATCGACGATGACCGGGAAAAGTGGGGCAAATACCTCAATGGTGTGCCCATCGTAGGTGGACGGGAGTCCATCCGCGAGGCGGTGAAGAGCAAGCAGATCGACCAGATCATTTTTGCCATTCCCTCGCTGGGATTGCAGGAAAAGAAGGACATTTTGAACCTGTGCAAGGACACGGGCTGCCGTCTGCGGATCTTGCCGGAGATTTATAAAATGATGGACCATCAGGGCGACATCAGCATGGCCGTGGTGCAGGATGTGCAGATGGAGGACCTGCTGGGCCGCGACCCCGTCCGGCTGGATACTGACATGCTGAAGGATTTCCTTGGCGGCAAGACGGTGTTGGTCACCGGGGGCGGCGGTTCGATCGGCAGTGAGTTGTGCCGTCAAATCGCAGTATATCAGCCGAAAAAGCTGATTATAGTGGACATTTATGAAAACAACGCCTATGACATCCAGCAGGAGTTGCTCCGCAATTATGGCCGGGAATTCCCCCTGCAAGTGGAGATCGCTTCCGTGCGGGATAAGGAGCGCATCTATCAGATCTTTGCCGATTACCGTCCGGACATTGTGTTCCATGCCGCCGCCCACAAGCACGTTCCTCTGATGGAGGAGTGCCCGGAGGAGGCCGTGAAGAATAATGTCTTCGGCACGTGGCATGTGGTGCGGGCCTCCGAAAAGTTCGGCGTTTCCAAATTCGTGATGATCTCCACGGACAAGGCGGTGAACCCCACCAACTTCATGGGCGCGACCAAGCGCTTCTGCGAGATGATTTTGCAGAGCCGCCGCCACAGCCCCACGGAGTTCTGTTCGGTGCGCTTTGGCAACGTGCTGGGCTCTAACGGCTCGGTGGTGCCCCTGTTCAAAAAGCAGATCGCTTCCGGCGGCCCTGTGACCATTACGGACAAGCGTATCACTCGCTTTTTCATGACCATCCCCGAAGCCGCCCAGCTGGTGCTGGAGGCTGGAGCCATGGCCCGGCAGAGCCAGATATTCGTGCTGGATATGGGTGAGCCTGTGAAGATTCTGGAGCTGGCGGAAAACCTGATCCGCCTGTCCGGACTGGAGCCCTACCGGGATATTGCCATTGAGGAGATCGGCCTGCGCCCCGGCGAGAAGCTGTATGAAGAACTGCTGATGCGCAGCGAGACGCTGTCTGCCACGGCCAATAAAAAGATTTTTGTGGAACAGCAGCAGGAAATCGACGGCGAAGAGATCATGGGGGACCTCAAACAGTTGGACCGCTCGCTGGCCGAAGGCTGCACCCCGCAGGAGCTGATCGCCCAGTTCCGCCATATGGTGCCTACATATCATGACCCTGACGAGGTGAATAAAAAGGTGGGCGAGGCCCAGCTTTCCGCCGTGTAAAAGGGGAGAATTTGAAAACGCTCTGTTGAATGGCGAAGCCATTCAACAGAGCGTTTTACATTTTGAGCAGTTTTCCGGGCGCCGGACTTTACCGGATGAGCACCAGCCCCGCCAACGCGCAGGCCAGAATCGTCAGGGAGATGCTCTGTTTCCATACGAAGAGCATCACCACCGCCAGCACGCCGATCAGCGCCGCCGCAGGGCTGAACGCCCCGGCGGTGTTGACATAGTTGGTGCTGCATAGGGAGATCAGCACGCCGATGAGCAGCCCCAGACTGGCCGGGCGCACGCCGACCATGGCGTCGCCCAGTGTGCGGGAGTCCTTGAACCGCTCAAAGGCTACCGCCGCCAAAGAGCACAGCAGCAGCGTGGGGGAGGTGACCCCCAGCACAGCGCACAGCGCCCCCAGCAGCCCCGCCGTCCGGGTCCCGGCGAAAATGGCGCAGTTCAGGCCCAGCGGGCCGGGGGTCATTTCCGCAATGGCCACAATGTCGCTGACCTCGGTGGCGGTCATCCAGCCGTGGCCCAGCATCTCGCTGTTGATCAGCGGCACCATGCTCAGCCCGCCGAAGCTGGTGAAGCCGATCTTGCAGAAGGTGATAAACAGTTCCCAGAAGATCATGGCTGCCGCTCCTCTCTGTACCGCCGCAGCGCGGACAGCGCCAGTCCCAGCACGGCGCAAAGGCACACCACGACCGCGCAGTTCCACCCCAGCACCACATAGGCCACCGCCGCCAGCACCATAAAGGCAAGGCCGCTTTTGTCCGCCAGTGCGGCGGTGCGCAGCTTGGCCGAGGCCAGCAGGATGATGGGGGCCACGCTGGCCCGCACGCCTGCCATGGCCCGTTCCACGTAAAGGTTGCCCTGCAAGAAGGCGTAGCCCCACGTGACCAGTGTCAGCACGATCAGTGACGGCAGGGAGATGCCTATCAGTCCTGCCACCGCGCCGGGAAAGCCCGCCATGCGGTAGCCGAAGAGGTACGACACGTTGCAGATCATAATTCCCGGTACGCTGCGGCCCACACTGGTGATGTCCAGCAGGTCCTCATTAGTGATGCACTGGCGCTTTTCCACATATTCCTTCTGAATCTGTGCCACGATTGACCAGCCGCCGCCAAAGGTATAAAAACCGATGCGAAAGAAGAATAAAAATACCCGGACCGCTTCTGTAAGCTTTCCGGACTGCTTTTGCTCCATCGTCTCACTTCCTTATTTTTGATGTGGCTCATTTTACCCAAAAAGTGACGAGTAGTAAATATCAAAAAGACCACTACGGTAAACGTAGTGGTCTTTTTGGCGCGGAAGGAGGGATTTGAACCCTCGCGGCGGTTTTAGCCACCCTACTCCCTTAGCAGGGGAGCCCCTTCGGCCTCTTGGGTACTTCCGCAGGTCGATGGTGTTCTATAAAAATGGCGGAGAGAGTGGGATTCGAACCCACGGAGACTTGCGCCTCGCCGGTTTTCAAGACCGGTTCCTTAAACCGCTCGGACATCTCTCCATCAGCGTGGCAGGTTCTCCGGCTCTCAAACGCTTAGTTAGTTTACCATACCCGGCACCGGTTTGTCAACCGAAAAAGTAAAGAATATTCCAAGAAAATTCACGACGGGGGAAAACGTTCACAATTTAGGGATGACTTTTGTGGGGGGAACGGTTATAATAGTGCCAATAAACAACTGGTTTTGCAGCCTGATGCATCCAAACAAATGACAGGAGGTTCTGTTTTGAAGAAACTGAATCAATGGATCGACCGGTTTGCCTACAGCCATCCCCGCTTTGGCATCCCGAATCTTATGCTGTATATCGTCATCGCCAATGCGGCCACCTACATCCTTACCATGTTTGCCGGATCGGAGGCGCTGAGCTTTTTGGAGTTCGATCTGTACCACCTGCTTCACGGCGAAGTGTGGCGACTGGTGACCTTTGTGCTGCTGCCCTTCAGCTACAGGCCGCTTTCTCTTTTTATTATGCTGTCCTTTTACTATTTTGTGGGCGGCACGCTGGAACGGGAATGGGGCACTGCCAAGTTTACCTTATATTATCTCAGCGGAATGATCCTCAGCGTGTTGTCCACGGTGATTCTGTCCCTGGCCACGGGTTACTATGGATGGAGCCTGTCCGACGCCTATTACATCAACCTGACGATGTTCCTGGCCTATGCGGCATTGTATCCGGATGCCCAGATCTGGTTCTATATGGTGATCCCACTGAAAGCCAAGTGGATAGCCTGGGCGGACATTGCCCTGTTTGGCTGGAACATTTTCAGATCCTTGACCTATGGCGCTTACGGCAGTGCACTGGCCGCCGTGGTGGCGATTCTGAATTTTGTCATCTTTTTCTGGGAGGATATCAAGGGGATGCTGGGCATCCAGAGCCGCCAGCGCTCCCGGCAGACCATCCAGTTCAAGTCTGCCGTCCGGCAGCAGAAGCGGGCGGAGGCAGAGCGGGGCTATCGCCACAAGTGCGAGATCTGCGGACGTACTGACGCTGACCATCCGGAACTGGAGTTCCGGTACTGCTCCAAGTGCCAGGGCTATCACTGCTTCTGCTCGGACCATATTTTCAATCACCAGCATTTTGATAAATAAGTGCGGCAGGACCTCCGGGAAACCGGGGGTTCTGTTTGCTATTGGGGGATGAGGAGGAAACGATACTATATAATATAGTGGTGATGCGGCGGCGCTGGAAGGGAAGCAGCTGCAGCCGATGGTGAGATAGGGGAAAATTGAGGGGCCGGGAGGGCGTTTCT
>CAKSVQ010000002.1 GCA_934504065.1 uncultured Dysosmobacter sp.
GGAAGGCCTCGGAGGTCAGCGGCATCCATGAGCGGCTCTTCGGCGCGGCAGACGAGCGCATCGGCTGGAAGGAGATGTTCTCCGCCGCCGAAAAGGTCTACACAGGCGAGGTCCTGCCGCCGGACAGCGACGATTACATCTCCACCCGAAACCTCTTCAGCTTTCAGGCCAAGATCATCAAGGAACTGGCCGCCACGGAAAACTGCATCATTCTGGGTCGGTGTGCCAACTATCTCCTGATGGACCAGCCAGATGTCAAGCTGCTGCGGCTGTTCATCCATGCCCCGCTGGAGACTCGGCTGGCCCGGGTGGCATCCTATTCCCTGGCGTGGAGCAGCCGGGAGGTGGCCAGGTATATCCGCACCGAGGACAAGCGCCGGGCCGCCTATTACCGTTACTATACCGGCGAGGAGTGGCGGGACGCCGCGTGGTACGACCTGTCTCTGGATTCCGAACAGTTGGGGGAGGAGGGCTGCGTGGATTTCATCCAAAAGGCCTTGCCCCTGTTTACCTGACCAAGGAGGTTAGTTTTATGCATTTCGCAAAGAGAATTTTACAGATGGATACCGCCCTGGTGCGGCAGACCCTGGCTCTGGCCGCCCAGAAGGAGGTCATCTCCTTTGCGGGGGGTCTGCCCGCCCCGGAGTCCTTCCCGGTGGAGGCCATGCGGCAGGCAACGGACGAGGTGTACCGGACCCAGGGCCGGGCCGCCCTGCAATACGGCCCCTCCTCCGGCTATCTGCCCCTGCGGGAAAAGCTGGCCCAGCGGCTGACGGGCCAGGGGATCGCCTGCACGGCGGAGAACATCCTCATGGTCAGCGGCTCCCAGCAGGGTCTGGACCTGGCGGGCAAGGTGTTTTTGGAGCCGGGGGACCTGGTGGTCTGCGAGAACCCCACCTATCTGGCGGCGCTGACCGTGTTCCGGTCCTATGAGTGCGGCCTGCTGCCCATTGAAACGGACGATGACGGCATGGTGCCGGAGGACCTGGAACGCAAGCTGGCGGCCAACCCCAAGGCCCGGCTTATGTACATCATTCCCTCCTTCCAGAACCCCACGGGCCGGACCTGGTCCCTGGAGCGGCGCAGAAAGATTCTGGAGATCGCCCAGCGGTATGAACTGCCCATTCTGGAGGATAATCCTTACGGCGATCTGCGCTATGAGGGAGAGACCATCCCCACCCTGAAATCTATGGACACCACTGGCGTCGTCACCTATATGGGCTCCTTTTCCAAGGTGCTCAGTCCCGGTATCCGTTTGGGATGGATGCTGGCTGGCCGGGAGCTGATCGAAAAATATGAGAGCGCCAAGGAGTGTGCCGACTTACAGGCCAGCACCCTGACCCAGATGGTGGTGGACACCTATCTGGCCCACAATGACCTGGATGAGAATATCCGCAGCCTGAACGAGCTGTACCGGGGCCGCCGGGACAAAATGCTGACCTTGCTGGTCTCTGAATTCCCGGAGGGCTCCCGGTGGACCCATCCCTGCGGTGGTCTGTTCCTGTGGGTCACCCTGCCGGAGGGGATCGATACGGACGCCCTGCTGCCCACTACAGTGGCCCACAAGGCGGCGTACATCCCGGGCCGGGCCTTCTTTGCCGACGGCGATGAGTGCCGCTGCCTGCGGCTGAATTTCTCCAACGCTTCGGAGGCGCAGATGGAGCAGGGCATCACCATTATGGGACAGGTCTTCCGGGACGCGCTGGCAAAGAGGTAAGGCTATATGGAGCCTGCAACAGTTAGTATTTTAGGTCTGGGGGCGGAGGGCAGCATTGCTTTCCGCGCCCTGGCAGGCAAGCCCTGCCGTGTGCGCATCCTGGCAAGGGGAGAACGGGCCCAACGGCTGAAAACGGAGGGCATCACCATCAACGGCACGCACTATGACCTCACTGTGGCTGAGCCGGGGGCGGAACCGCCGCCCCGGCTGCTGATCGTGGCAGTGAAGAGCTACCAGCTCTCCGGGGCGCTGGATGACGCGGCGGCGGAGACCGGGCCGGACACGGTGGTGATGAGCCTGATGAACGGCCTTACCAGCGAAGAGACATTGGCCCGGCGGGTCGGCGCGGAGCATCTGATCTACTGCATGAGTCGGCTCAACTCCAGAAAATCCGGCCCTCATGTGGAGTTTCAGCCGGTGGGCGAGATCTGCATCGGGGAGAAGGACGGCTCCGTCACCGACAGGCTCCGGGAGATCTACGCTCTGCTGGACGGCGATGTGCCCTGCCGCATCAGCCGAGAGATCATGCTGGATATCTGGCGGAAATATATGTTCAACGCTGCTTTCAACACGGTGGAATCCATCTTGCGGTGCCGCCATCGGTGGTTTCAGCAGCTGCCGGAGGCCAACGCCGCCCTGGAGTGCGTTATGGAGGAGATCGTCCGGCTGGCCAATGCCTGTGGCGTGATGCTGTCGGAGGCGGACATTCGGGCGTTGGACGGATACTGCCAGCCCTACCCCGGCGACGGCCTGTGCAGCATGGCCCAGGACCTGCGGGCCAAGCGGCCCACGGAGATCGACATGCTGATCGGCGAGGCCCTGGAGCTGGGGCGCAGCCATGGCGTCAGGCTGCCGGTGTGCCAATTTGTGTATCACCTGGTCAAGACCATGGAGCTGGCCAATGCCAACGGATTGGAGATACTATGAGCTGCGGTTTGAGGCTGGAATACCTGCTGCGGGACCGTCCCTACGATCCCGTGGCCACCCCTGCCGATTATGACATGCTGTGTGTAAAAAGCGGTGGAGCAGAGCTATACGGCGAGATCCTGTGGCCGGACGGCGGCTTTCAGGGGCCAAGGCCCTGTGTGCTGCTGTGTCACGGCTATCCCGGCACTGCCCGGAACGACGACATGGCTGCCGCTCTGCGGCGCGTCGGCTGCGTTGTGGCGGTTATGCACCACCGGGGAGCCTGGGGCAGCCAGGGCAAGTATCTGGTGTCCAACTGTGTGGAGGATGTGGCTGCTCTGGCCGCCTATATGCGCAGTCCTGCCTTTTGTGAGACATACCACACGGACCCGGATGCCCTGTTTCTCATTGGCCACAGCATGGGCGGCAGCAATGTTTTGCAGGCGGCCCGGCGCACGCGGGGCCTGCGGGGGCTGGTGCTGCTGACGCCCTATGACCCCACCGCTTACCTCCGTCAAGGCAGGGAGGAGGCCCTCCTGCCACTGTTGGAGACCGGGCGGATTCTGCACAGCGACGGTTTGGACGCGATCCTGTGGGACATGCGGGCCCATGTGGAGGAATATCCCTTTGCAAAGGCATTTCCGGATGTAAAGGACCAAAACCTGCTGTTCATTACCGGGACGCTGGACACCATTGCGCCGACATGGATGGTAACGCCGCTGTGGGAACAGCTGACGGCCCATCCCGCCTCCGCAGTCCAGCGGTTGGTGGAACTGCCGGCCGCTCATGGCCTGTGTGGCTGCCGGATCGCCGCTATCGAAGCGGTGGCCGCGTTTATGAACGATGTCCTGACCGGATGATCGGCTTGTCCTTGTAAAGCTGTTGTTAAAACGAACAAGAAAAGCAGGAAATGAAAAATAGATTTTAGAAAATCGGAAAAGTGAGAAAAAGCCCCCTTGACATTGGAAAAGAAAGGGAGTAGGTAAGTGTAAAATCTTGCGGGCTATGCGATGTCAAAATTACCAGCATAAATGTTGGTGGTGCGCATGGAGTACGAAATTGGTTGCACTCGAACAAGCCAATGAAATTCAAACAAAAGACAAGACGAGACCTTGAATATCCCGTCTTGTCTTTCAATCCGTACCGACTGGCTAACCCCATAGGTCATATTGTGTACCTTTGGACATTAACCATCTCGTCCGCGAGATCCAACAGGAGATTCACGATTACTATGCCGCCGACGCATCCAAGTATGACGAGGAGCGCAAGCTGAAGATCCGCCGTATCTACGACTTGATCCCCTCCAACATGGAGAACAAGAAAAAACGAGTTGTGGCACAGAGCATAGAAGATAAGAAGGGAAAGACCTTCGCAGATTATCAAGACGAGTTTGAGTATCTGATCCGTGCGGGCATTGCCCTCAATGTTCAGGCTATCTCCAATCCGGTGTTCCCACTGGTCAAGTCCACCGGGAAAAACCTGCTGAAACTGTATCTGAACGATGTGGGCATCCTGACAGGCATCCTTTATGGCAATAACATCCGCGCTGTATTGGACGATGAAACGAGCATCAACCTCGGTTCCGTCTACGAGAGCGTTGTGGCCAGTGAGCTTACCGCACATGGTTACGCACTGTTCTATTATGACAATCGCCACAAAGGTGAGGTGGACTACCTCATCGACGATTACGCCACCTTATCCGCTGTCCCCATCGAGGTGAAATCCGGCAAGGACTATACCATCCACAGTGCGCTGAACAACTTCGTGAAGAATGAAGACTACCATATCCAAAAAGCCTTCGTTGTATCCAATGAGAGAATGGTCTCTACGAAAGGGAAGATCATTCATATCCCCATCTACTATATCTATATCATGTTTTTCCAGCACGGTCTGGAGGATAGCAAGTCCATGCAGTTCTAAATCAGGTTGTTTCCATTCGGATATTTTTGCATTTCTCAGTTTCTTTTCCCGGCAAACCAGCGCAGCGTTTGACGGACGAAAGCGAAGAGACTCCCAACATCCTGCATCCAAAATTCCCTCTTGACGCATGACAAATTGTGCCATATAATCAACCTACTATTTTAGTATGGAAGGAGCGCTTACCATGAGCAAAGCAAACACCCCCTTTCGCTATGACTATGTTGGCAGCTTTCTTCGCCCGGCGGGGCTGAAGCAGGCGCGGGCGGACTTTCAAAACGGCAAGATCGGCGCCGACGAGCTGAAGGCGGCGGAGGATCAGGCGATCCGGGAGCTGGTCGCCAGGCAGCAGAGCGCCGGATACCACGTCATCACTGACGGTGAGTTCCGCCGCGCCACGTGGCACCTGGATTTCATGTGGGGCTTCCATGGCGTGGGGCACAGCCGCACGGAAAAGGGCCTGCCGTTCCACGGGGAAAACGCCATGCTGGACGACACCTACCTCACCGGGGAGGTGGGCGTGGACAGCCACCCCTTTGTGGAGCACTTCAAGTTTGTCAAGGCGCTGGAAGACGAGAACACCGTGGCCAAGCTGACCATCCCCGCGCCCGCCCAGTTCTTAGAGCAGATGGTCATGCCTTTTGCCATGGAAAATACCAGCAAATACTACCCCAACACCGAAAAGCTGGTGGAGGATCTGGCGGCGGGCTACCGCAAGGTCATCGCCGATGTGTACGCTGCCGGGTGCCGCAATCTGCAATTTGACGATTGTAGCTGGGGAATGCTGGTGGACCCCAGAGCCTGCCTGATTTTCGACACGGATGAAAAGGGGCTGGAGGCCATCAAGGAGCAGATGCTCACCGCCAACAATCTGGCCATTGAGGGGAAGCCCGACGATCTGGTCATCAACACCCACGTCTGCCGGGGCAACTTCCACTCCACCTACGCAAGCTCCGGCGCTTATGACAGCGTGGCTAAGACCCTGCTGGCCCGGGAGAATGTGACCGCCTACTATCTGGAATTTGATGACGAGCGCAGCGGCGGCTTCGAGCCGTTGGCCGCCGTCAGCGGCGAGAAGAAGGTGGTGCTGGGCCTTGTCACCACCAAGCGCCCCGAGCTGGAGGACAAGGCCGCAGTGATCGCCCGCATCCATGAGGCGGCGAAATATCTCCCGCTGGACCGCCTGTGCCTGAGCCCCCAGTGCGGCTTTGCCTCCTGCGAGATCGGCAACAAGCTGACGGAGGCCCAGCAGTGGGCCAAGCTGGCGCTGGTGAAGGAGATCGCGGAGGAGGTTTGGGGCTAAAGCCCTCGCCAAAGTGGCAAAGCCACTTTGGCGACAGCCTGAAGCGGCGGGGTCTCTTGATGGAGACTCCGCCGCTTTGTGCTGCTTGAGGGAGAAATCCCGCGCAAGGCTCCCAACCGTGAAAACGTTGAATTTTGCGTCGCGCAGCGGCGGCGTTTTGGGGAAAAGTGCCGGACTTTGGCGAATGGAAAAAATTTGGATTGACAGCGGGGAAGAGATGTAGTACCATGCAAACAACGACAGAAAAAACAACAAACAAAGTATGTTGATGGAAAGGAGCGGCACTCATGTTCAAGTCCAATTCTCGAATGTTGATGTGTATGGACATGGCGATGCCGATGCCCACGTTTTCGTGCGCTCATTTGCTGCCTTTCCGGTTGGTCCGGGGTCGAATGTGTCTCTGCTGAATGACGACAAGCAGAGTTTGTTTACACATTTGAAGCGGGGGAGCTTTTGAGCTCCCCGCTTTTTTTCGTTGAAGGAGGAATTGATTTGATCGAACTGAGCCATATCTCCAAGGATTTCGGCAGGGGATCACAGCAGGTCCACGCGGTGCGGGATGTATCGCTGTCCATCGGAAAGGGCGAGATCTTCGGCATCATCGGCTTTTCCGGCGCGGGGAAATCCACCCTTGTCCGGTGCATCAACCTGCTGGAGCGCCCCACCTCCGGCACCGTCACGGTGGATGGCAAAGAGGTCACGGCCCTCAGCGCCCGGGACCTGCGGCAGACCCGGAAAAAGATCGGCATGATCTTCCAGCACTTTAACCTGATGCCCTCCCGGACGGTGGCCGGGAACGTGGCCTATCCCCTGCGGGGCAGCGGCCTTGGCAAGCAGGAGACGGCGCAGCGGGTGGCGCACCTATTGGAGCTGGTGGGCATCGGGGACAAGGCCAACGCCTACCCCAGCCAACTCTCCGGCGGGCAGAAACAGCGGGTGGCCATTGCAAGGGCGCTGGCCAACGACCCCAGCGTCCTGCTGTGCGACGAGGCCACCTCGGCGCTGGACCCCCAGACCACCAAGTCCATCCTGCGGCTGCTGAAACACTTGAATGAGACCCTCGGCATCACCATCGTCATCATCACCCATGAGATGGCCGTGGTCAAGGAGGTCTGCCACCGGGTTGCCGTGATGGAGCACGGGCGCGTGGTGGAGCAGGGGGAGGTATTCAACGTGTTCGCCGACCCCAAGCAGGAAATTACGCAAAACTTCATCCACACGACCTCCAATCTCCAGAAGATCGAAGAGCTGATCGCCGAGGATTCCCCGGTGGTCCGGCTCCAGCCCGGCGAGGTGATCCTCCGCTTTTCCTATTTGCAGCGCAACGTCTCCGAGCCGCTGATCTCCACCGTGTCCCAGAAGTTTGGCATTTCCCTGAACATCATCTTCGCGGACATCACCATCGTGCAGGACGCGCCCATCGGCGGAACGGTGGCGATCATCCACGGCGAGCGGAAGAAGATCACGGAAGCGGTGGAATACCTGATCGAAAAAAACGTAGGGGTGGAGGTAATTAAAGATGCAAGAGCTGCTGACTAACTGGTTTCCGCACGTGATGGAGCGGCTGCCGGAATTTTACAAGGCCATTGGCGACACGCTGCTGATGGTGGCGTGGGCCGGGGCGGTCTCCTTCGTGCTGGGGCTGGCGCTGGGCGTGCTCATCACGGTGACAAAGCCCGGCGGCATTCTGCAAAACCGGATCGTCTATCAGGTCCTTGACAAGCTGGTGAGCCTGTTCCGCTCCATCCCCTTTATCATTCTGCTTACGTGGGTGCTGCCCATCTCCCGGGCCATCATGGGCACGGCCATTTACGTGCAGGGGGCCATCGTTCCGCTGGTGTTCGGCTGCGTGCCCTTTTTCACCCGGCAGGTGGAAAGCGCGCTGGCGGAGCTGGACCCGGGGCTGATCGAGGCGGCGCTGTCCATGGGCTCCAGCCCGGTGGAGATCATTTTCCGGGTGTACCTCAAAGAGAGCGTGGGGGCCATTGCCCGGGGCACCACCATCACGGCCATCAGCCTTTTGAACCTGACCGCCATGGCAGGCGCGGTGGGCGCGGGCGGTCTGGGTGATTTCGCCATCCGCTACGGCCACGACCGCAACTGGGGCGACGTGACCAACGTCACCGTGTTCGTGCTGGTGCTGCTGGTGTGCGTCATGGAGCTGCTGGGCAGCCACGTGGTCAAGAAAAACACTCATTAAGACACCGTATCAATACAAATACAACATACAGAAAATGCGACATACAAAATTGGAGGAGAACATCATGAACATCAAAAAGACCCTGACCCTCACGCTGGCGGCGCTGACCCTGACGGCATCCCTGACCGCCTGCGGCTCCAAAACTGCGGACACCACCCCCTCCGGCGACAGCCAGAGCGCCGACGCTGCCGAGCCCATCCACGTGACCGTGGGCGTGACCGGAGCGGTGCACGAGCAGATCTGGGCCCCCGCCATTGAGACGCTGAAGGAAGAGGGCATCGACTTGGAGCTGGTGCAGTTCTCGGACTACACCCTGCCCAATAACGCGCTGGCCAACGGCGACATTGACCTCAACGCCTTCCAGCACCTGCTGTATCTGAACGCGGAGATCGAGAGCTATGGCTATGAGATCACCAAGATCGCCAACGAGTATTCCACCAACCTGAATCTGTTTTCCGAGAAGATCGACTCCCTTGACCAGCTGGAAGCGGGCGGCGTGATCGCCATTCCCAACGACCCCACCAACGGCGGCGCGGCGCTGAAGGTCTTGCAGAAGGCGGGCATCCTGACATTGAAGGCGGACGCGGCCTTCTCCCCCACAGTGGACGACATCGAGTCCTACAACTATCCGGTGGAGATCACGGAGCTGGCGTCCAACACCATCCCCGCCGCGCTGCCGGATGTGACCGCCGCCATCGTCAACGTCAACTATGCCATTGACTACGGCTTCAAGATGGAGGACGCCCTGTTCGTGGGCTCTCTGGATGAAGAACCCTACTGGACTCTGGTGGCCGCCCGGACCGCCGACCTGTCCGACCCCGACAAGGTGGCCCTGTACGATAAGGTGGTGAAGGCCCTGCAGTCCGACGGCACCAAGGAGGTCTTTGCGGATACCTTCGGCGGCTATTATCAGGCCGCGGGCTGGGACGAGGACCTGCTGGCCCCCTATAAGAACGCCTGAATGGTGCGATAGTACGGAAAGCCGGGCAGCCCCCGGCTTTCCGGCGCTTTGCGGAGAGGAGCGACAGTATGCTGGATTTTCTCATCAAAAACGCCCGGATCGTGGACGGCAGCGGCAGAGCGCCGCGCTTTGGCAGCATTGGCGTGGAGGGCGACACCATTGTCTTCGCGGACGGCGAGGACCACAGCGGCCTTGCCGCCCGCCGGGTCATCGACGCCGACGGCCTTACCGCCGCGCCGGGCTTTATCGACATCCACTGCCATTCCGACGCGGTGCTCTTCCACCCCGGCAAAAACCGGAATCGTCTGCTGCAGGGCTTCACCACCGAGGTGATCGGCAACTGCGGGCTGTCGCTGGCCCCGGCCGCGCCGGAGACGCGGGAGGTGCTGCGGCAGTACTGCGATCCCTTTTTCTCCTATATGCCCGTGCCCTACACGTGGCGCAGCTTTGGGGAGTATCTGGCGGAGGTGGAGCGGCAGGGGCCGCTGCTGAACACCGCCGCGCTGGTGGGCCACGGCACGCTGCGCATCGCCGTGGCCGGGATGGAGGGCCGCCCCCTGACCGCGAAGGAGCGCTCCGCCATGGAGCAGCTGCTGCGGGAGAGTCTGGAAGCGGGGGCGTTCGGGTTTTCCACGGGCCTTTTCTATGCCCCCGGCGTGTTCTCGGACGAGCGGGAGGTGTTGTCTCTGGCGCGGATCACGGCGGAATACGGCGGCCTTTACGCCACCCACCTGCGCAGCGAGAGCCGCCATCTGGTGGAATCCGTAACGGAGACGCTGGCTGTGGCGGAGCGCAGCGGCGTCCGGGTGGAGCTTTCCCACCACAAGGCCTCCGGCCGGGAAAACTTTGGCAAGGTGCGAAAGACCCTTGCCATGATCGAGGATGCCAACGCCCGGGGGCTGGAGGTGCACTGCGACGTGTACCCCTACGTCACCGCCAACACCCAGTTCAGCTCCATCCTGCCGCCGTGGGCGCTGGCAGGGGGGAAGGACGCGCTGCTGGGCCGCCTGCGGACGCCGGAGCTCCGCGCGCAGGTGATCCGGGACCTGAAAGGCGGCGGCACGGTGTTTGAGAACCTCTATCTGGCCTCCGGCTGGGATAAGATCCTCATCAATGAGTGCACCTGCCCGGCCTTCGTGGGAAAGACCATCACCCAGATCGCCGAAGAGCGGGGAGAGGATCCCTTTGAAGCGGCCATGGATGTGATCGTGGAGGGGGACAACAGCGCCATGATGATCATTGAATTGATGTGCGAGGAGGACGTGGCGGAGGTTTTGAAAGCCCCCCACTCCATGGTGTGCACCGACGGCTTCCCCTCGCAGGGCAGGTGCCACCCCCGGTACACGGCCTCCTTCATCCGGGTGCTGGAGAAATACGTCCGGCAGGAGGGGCTTCTTTCGCTGCCGCAGGCCATCCGGAAAATGACGGCCATGCCTGCCCAAAAGCTGGGCCTGCGGGACCGGGGAACCCTCGCGCCGGGATACAAGGCCGATTTGCTGCTGCTGGACATGGCGCGCATCCATGACACAGCGGACTATGACCACCCGGACGGCCTTGCCCAAGGACTGGAGCTGGTGATGCTCAACGGCGTGCCCGCGCTGGAGCATGGAAAAAGCACCGACTGCTGCGCAGGCAAGGTCCTGCGCCGCAGCCGCTGACGCTTAGAGAGTTTCATGACTCGATAACGCGCGCGAGGAAATCCGGCTTGACAGAACCGGAGAACTTGCTATAATGAAAACAGAAAAGGGCGCTGCGACAAGCGGTCAGCCTTTACGTTCTGTTTCTTGCGAAATGACCGCTCGGGCAAGGGGCGGTCATTTTCTTCTGCAAAACTGGAAAACCAGAGTTGCAACGCCTATTGGTACAAGCGTATACGCAAAGAGCGCATCGTATGTAACCATTGGCATCACCTCCCTTCCGGGAAGTGCTGACCGCCTGCCGTTCGTGCAGCGCCTGACGGCACCATACCATAAAACCCCGAAAAAGCAACGCCGTTGCTCAGAAATGCATTACCAATCAGTACTGGTATAATCTATCCCAGCTTAAAAAAACGAGATTTTCTGAATACAGGAAATCTCGTTTTTTTGAGGTCTTTTTATCAATTCATCAATCGTTAGATGCAAAATGCCGCATACAGCGGAACAGACTTCAACCCATCTTTCTCCCCGAAATTTTTGAGCGACAGGCGAATCGAATAAGTCGGTTGATAGCTATCTACAAATACGCTGAGGCTGCGGGAACGAACGTGCTCCCCCTTCTTGACCTCAATGCCGATGATCTGATTGCCCTTTTGCAGCACAAAATCCAGTTCCGCCGTACTGCTGCTCTCCCAATAGTAAAGGTCATAGCCTTTGGCAGCAAACTGCTGAGCCACATAGTTTTCTGTGACAGCGCCCATGAAAGTATTTCCCTCACCGGAGAGCACCGTCTGCTGAGAAAGACCCGATTTCATCGTCAACAGACCCACGTCGCCCATATAGAGTTTGAACGCCGACAGGTCCGCATAGACAGATATCGGTTCAAAAGCCTGATTGATGCGCTGGCATTTTAACACAACACCAGCCAGATTTAACCACTCAATGGAAGCACCAAACAGCGTTGCGCTGCCGCCTTTCTGAACGACCTTGTACTGGAACTTTTTGTTGTCCTTGGCCAGCTGCGCCGGAATGGAGTTGTAGCAGGCACGGATCTTCACGCTGTCCGTATTGCTGGCATATTTGGCCATGTCCGCAATATAGTTGTCCAGAATTTCATTTTGTACCAACGGGACATCTAAAAAACTGCCGCTTTTCAGAAAAGCATTGATACAGGCAGGCATTCCGCCAATGAGCAGATATTCCCGATACAGTTCGATGGCCTCCTGATGCAGGGCATCCGGCAGAGGTACCATTGTTTCATAAGCTGTAAGGATTTCTTTGCAAAGCAGTTTCTTGCCTCTGGCCCAGAGATATTCCTCAAAATCCAGTGGATAAAGCGTGATGGTCTCTACCTTGCCCACCGGGAAAGAATAGTGCTGGCGGTTGATTGCGACACCCGGTAAGCTCCCTGCCGCCGCAATATGGAACTCCGGCGTTTCCTCACAGAAGTATTTCAGTGCGGTCAGCGCACGCTCGCAGGACTGTATCTCATCAAAAATGATCAGCGTCTCGCCAGGGACAATGCGCTCACCTGTGGATGCTTCCAGATACCGCAGGAGACGTTCCGGTGCAATATTGTCGTTAAAATAGGACGCGATCGTCAGATTCGTCTCCAGATTGATATAGACCACATTTTTGAACTGTTCCTCGCCAAATTTACGGAGAATGTAGGTCTTACCTACCTGACGGGCGCCATTGACGATCAGAGGCAGGCGGTCACCAGTTTTATTCTTCCAATCCAAAAGCTGAATTTCAATTTTGCGCTTCATTCCTATCACCTCACGCATATAGTTTATCCGCGGAGGAAAGTTAAGTCAAGAAAAATACGTAGAAATAAGATTTTTCCTGACTTAATTATTGCATGCTAGGGAGCTGTTTTCAACGCGATATATTTTAGACCCGTCTCTCCCGCTGCTCCGGTTAAATTTTTTTCAGTTACTCTGCACCACCCTGCATCACGGTAAATGGCCAGCCGCAAAATAGCGCGTCTATTTTGCGGCTGGCCATTTTAAGAAGTCCGTTCCTCTTGAAAGCGGCGGTCGTTTCCCCTATAATGATGGTGAAAAATGCGGAAAAGGAGGGGGCGCAATGGATGGGGATGATGCGCTGTACCACCGCTATCTGGATGGCGAGGAGGGCGGCCTGAGCGCCCTGATGGAGCGCTATGGCGACAAGCTCACGCTTTATCTTGACGGGTATCTCCACGACATCCATGAAGCCGAGGACCTGATGATCGAGACCTTTGCCTACCTCATCGTCCGGCGTCCCCGCATCCGCAGCGGCGGCTTTCGGGCCTACCTTTACCAGTCCGCCCGACACATGGCGATGCGGCTGCTTTCCAGAAAGCGGGCCCGGCACGCCTTTTCCCTTGACGCGCTGGCAGAGGAGCCGGAGGCGCGGGAGCTGGTGGAGGAGGCCGTGGCGTCGGCGGAGCGGGCGCGCATTTTGCGCGCGTGCATGGCGCAGCTGCACGGGGACTACCGCGAGGCGCTGTTCCTTGTCTACTTTGAGGGCCTGAGCCATAAGGAGACCGCCGCCGTAATGGGGAAGCGGGAAAAGCAGGTGGCGGACCTGATCTACCGTGGAAAAAACGCGCTGCGAAAGCGCCTGGAACAGGAGGGGGTCACTGATGCGGACAACGGATGAACGCCTTACCGCCGCCAAACGGCGGGCGGATGAGCTGAAGCGGCGACAGCGCCACCGCCGCAGCCGCGCTGCCGCCATCTCCTGCGCGGCGGCCTGCCTTGCGGTGATCTTGGGCCTTTCTCTGGCGATGCTGTCGATCACGGAGCGCTTTTCCGGCACGGATTATGGCATCGGCATGACCGCCAGTCTGTTCAGCGCGGGGAGCCTTGGCTATATTCTGGTGGGGGTGCTGGCCTTTGCGCTGGGCGTGTGCGTGACGGTGCTTTGCTTCAACCTGCGGGAGCAGGACGAGGACGACGGGGAGCAGGACGATGCTTGAATTCTGGGACGGCCTTGTGCAGCTGGCCGTGACGGCCTTTGGCTTCTGCGCCGCGCTGCGGGCATATTTTCGCAGCCGCAGGCAGGCGTGGTTCCTGCTGGCCTGCTTTTACGGCACGTTCTCGCTGGGGATGCTCTACTGGACGCTGCATTTGCTGCTGCGGCAGGCGACGCCGGAAATTTTCTATGTCTCCGACCTTGCGTGGATCGCCAGCTTCGTCTTTCTCCTTGCGCTGGCGTTCACCCTGCCCACGGCGGAGGAGCGGCGGTTTCGCACAAGGTGGTGCTGGCTCGCCGCGGCGGTCTGCCTGCCGCAGTTTCTTCTCTATGTGACCCATGGGGACATTCTCTCCAACATCCTCATGTGCGGCCTGACCATGCTGCTGGCGTGGCGCGCCGTGAGGGGCCTTGTGTGGGCGGGGGCTTCCGGGCAGGCGCGCCTGTTCCGGTTTCATCAGGCGGCGCTGGTGTTTACGGCGCTGGAATACGCGCTGTGGACCTCCTCCTGCTTCTGGATGGGCGGCACGCTGGCAAATCCCTATTTCTGGTTCGATCTCCTGCTCTCCCTTGTGCTGGCGCTGTTCCTGCCCGCGCTGCGAAAGGCGGTGGAGGCATGACCTGCATGGAGAATATCTTCGTATGCATGGCGGCCCCGCTGGTGGTGGCGCTGCTGTTCCTGCGGCGAAAAGAGAGGGCGGCGGTGCTCTTTTGCCTTGCGGGCATGGGCATGTGCCTGCTGGCGGCGTATCTTAACACATTTTTCGCCCAGTACTACGCCGCAGACGCCCGGAACGCCGCCACGCAGATCGCGCCTGTGGTGGAGGAGATCATGAAGCTGCTGCCGCTGCTTTTTTACCTTGCGGTGTTTGAGCCGGACATGGAGCGCTTCCGCCTTGCGGCCATCGTGGTCGCCGCCAGCTTTGCGACCTTTGAGAACGTCTGCTATCTGACGGGCAACGGCGCGGGGCAGCTTGCGTATCTGTTCATCCGGGGCTTTGGCACGGGAGCGATGCACGTGGTCTGCGGCAGTGTGTATTCCAGCGCCCTGCGCCCCGTGTGGACCAATCGGCCGCTGCGGGCGGCCTGCCTGTTCGGCCTGCTCTGCGTCGCCATCATCTATCACGCCATCTATAATCTGCTGGTCAGCGTCGGCGGGGCGGCGCAGGGGATCGCCTACGGCTTCCCCGTGCTCACGGCGCTGTGTGCCCGCCTGCTGGGGAGGAAGAGCGTCATACAAAAATAATGGAGCAACTGCTTGGACCGTCCTTCAAGGACGGTCCATTTTTTTGCGAAATTTTTCTGTTTGGGGTGCGTAGTTTTTCGCTTGTTCGTCCCTATAAAAGTGTAAGGACGATTTGGGGAAGGGGGGCGCGGGATGTACGGCACGGCAGAGCGGGTGCGGCGCGCAAAGCGCGCGGCTCGCCGATTCCTCCAGAGGACGGCGGTGCGTCGGCTCGGCGCACTGTGCGGGGTATTGGCGTTGGGTCTGACCGGGGCGCTGGCGCATTTCACCGACAGAGCGCCGGGCATGGTGCAGAGGGCCTGCGGCGCAGCGCTGCTTTTTGACGGCGCGGGGGGCTATGTGCTGGTCGGCACCGGGGCCTTCACCGCGGCAGCGGCGATGACCGTTGTCTGGATGCGTCTGCATCGGCGGGGCAGACAGGGAGACCCCCACAAAAAGACGGAGCCGCCCACGGCGGGACCGTGAATCCCATGGGGATGAAGATTTTATTACGGGAGGGAACACGATGAAAAGAAAGATCGCTGCCATGGTGCTGACGCTGGCCCTTGGTCTCAGTCTGCTGCCCACGGCGGCGTGGGCGGCAGGGGACGGGGAGGAAGCGCCGCGGCGCTGCACCTGCGAAGAAGTCTGCACGGTGGAGGAGAGAAACGGGGAGTGCCCCGTGTGCGGCGCGGAGGGCGCGCTGCCAGAGGACTGCGCAAAATACGTCTCGGCGGCGGAAGGACCGTTGGCCCCGGCAGAGGAAGCGCCGGAAGCGCCGCCGGAGCCGGAAGTAAAACCGGAGGAACAGCCGGAAGCGCCGGAGGAGCCGGAACCGGAAGCAGAGTCAGAGGAACCGCCGGAGGCATCTCCGCTGCGCGGCGTGGGCCAGAGGGCGGCAGTGGGCGGAACGGTAAAGGAGATCGAGGTGATAAACGATCTGTATGAGGCGATGTCACTGATGGCGCCCAGTATCAAGCTGATAGCGGATATTGACATCAGCGGCATCGATGTGGGATGGCCCCTTACCATCGACCTCAACGGCCATGTGCTGAACCTGCAGGACTACGGCAGCAGCGGCTGGATCGAGGTCACAGATCGCAGCAGCCTGACCATCATCGACAGCGACCCCACCGCAGAGCACCGCTTCAACGCGGAGAATGATAAATGGGTGCTGGACAGCAGCGGCACGGAGACCGTTTTCGGCGGCATCATCACAGGCGGCACGGGAAAGCCGCAGGTGGTGGCCGCCTACGACAGCGGAGGCGGCGCGATCTATGTGGAGCAGGGCAGCAGCTTGACCATGAACGGCGGCAGCATCGTGGGCTGTTCGGCGGGCTATGGCGGCGGCGTGTTTACCAGCGGTACGTTTGAGATGAACGGGGATTCCGCCATCATCGGCTGCGCGGCGGGAAGCGGAGGCGGTGTGGTCGTTGAACAAACAGGCGCGTTTACCATGAATGGGGATTCTGTCATTAGAAACTGCGCGGCAAGCCGCAGCGGCGGCGCTGTGATGACCAACAGCGGCGACGAGGATGGCCAGTTTACCATGAACGGCGGCAGCATTTTCGACTGCAAGGCGAACCGCCGCATCGGCGGCGTCCACAACAGCGGTGTGTTCCGCATGACGGGCGGGGCGATCCGTCACTGTACCGTACCAGATGGGGAGCTCACATGCAGCGAGGTATATAATTTTGAAACATTCCTCATGAGCGGCGGCAGCATCGGCGACGCGGCCATGAAAACCGGACGGGTCTTCAATACGGGTGTGTGGACCGTCAACGGCAGCGCCGTGATTGATACGGACATCACCAATCTCGGCACTATCTATGCCGACGGCGGCACCGTCAGCGGCACGGTGACAAACGGTGTTCCCTCCGACGGCTGCGGCAAGATCATCGGCAGCATCGGTGCCTCCGGCAGCACCCGCTTTCAGGGTCCGGTGACCAGCCACAGCAGAGGGGAATATGGCAGCACCATTGAAAAAGGCATATTCACCGCAGAGGTGACCAACAACAGCGCCTGCACGATCTCCGGCGGGGAGTTCACAGGCCCCGTGACTAACCACGGCACCATCACCGGAGGGACGTTCGGGCCGGATTCGGGCATTTGCACCGTGACCTTTGACGCAGGCGGCGGCACGGGCGCGCCTGCAAAGCAGTACCTCACCCGGGGCGATACGGCTGCAAAGCCGCAGGACCCCGAAAAAGAGGATTTCCTCTTTGACGGCTGGTACAGCGCCGGCAGGCTGTGGAATTTCCGCACGGACACGGTGACGGCGGATCTGACCCTCACAGCCGGATGGAAAACGTGGCTGACCGTAGCGGGCACGCAGGTCACCGCCGCGAACCGGGAGGACGTGCTGGGCGACGGCGGGTCGGTGCGCTTTGTTTACGACGCGGCGGCCCGAACGGGTACGCTGACGCTGACGGATGCCACCATCACCGCTGACGCGGCGTACCCCGTCGACGCGAGGGAGATCGGCACACTGGAGATCGTCCTCGTTGGGAAAAACCGGATTTTTGCCGACGGGGATGTTTGCATCGTAGCAAATGACCTTGTGTTCCGCGGCACGGGCAGCGCGGAGATCGTTTCGGGAGACTATGCCTACGGCGTGCCCGCCATCGACTGTTATGGGAAACTAACCGTTCATAGCGGCAGTATCTGCGTGGCGGGGAAGGAATATGCCGTCTGGGCCGATGGCCCTGTCGAGGTCCACGGCGGCACGCTGACGCTGGTGGCCGGGGACGCCAGCGGCGCGGCCATGGACAGCACCGCCGACCCCATGGTCACACTGGGGGAGGGCATGGTGCTGTTCACCTCCGCAAACTCCGACGGCTCGGGGGCCGTGGCCGCCGCAGCCGCCGACACCGCAGCCATTTCGGCGGCGAAGTATCTTCAGTTCACAGCGGCCCACACCCACTGCCTCTGCGGCACGGACACGGCCTATGACGGCCACGACGTTCACACGCCCGTCCAGTGGCGGCCATGGACTGCGGTGGATGCGCTTCCCACGGCGGCGGGCAGCTATTATCTGACAGGGGACGTGGCTCTGCCGGATGGCACCGTGGCCCTGCCGGACGGCGTGGCCATCTGCCTGAACGGCAGAAGCATCCATGGTGTCGGCAGCGCCGCCTCCGTCCTTCATGGAAGCGGCGCGCAGGAGATCACCGACTGCGGCGCTGGCAAGCTCCAGAACCTGACGCTGGCAGGCGGCACATTTACCGTGTACGGCGGCACGATGGATGCGATCGAGATCGACCGCACCGCCGCGCTCTGCATGACGGGCCGCGCGGTCAACGCGGGGATGCTCAGGGTCCATGACACCGCCGCCTTCACCATGGAGGGCAGCGCCGTGAATCGCGGCGTGATCGACCTTTGTGCAATCGCCGATGGCACGGGCATCCTCTTCCGGGGCCATGCCGAGGGCGGCACGGTGCAGGTCCAGCGCCCGCGGGAGGATGCCGGAATTCAGGTGGCGGGCAGCGCAAAAATCACCGCGCTGCGCTCAGACGTACCCGGCGAGAAGATCGCGCTGATCATGGGGGACAACGTGCAGGTGGACAGGGTGGAAGGGTTTGCCTTGCTCTATCCCCGGCTGAGCGGGAATGCCCGGCTGGGGTCGGCGGATTCGGTCCTTCCCATCGCTTTCAGCGGGAAGGCTGCGGGCAGGACCATGGGGGACCGTGTGCAGCTTTTCGGGGATGTGACGCTCTGTCTGGATGAGAACGGGCCCTTCGTGCTGGGGGGCGCGGCAGGCATCCACGGGAACGTGACCGTGGTGAAGCAGAGCGCGGCGAAATCGGCAGAGCTGGTGATGATGGGGGAGAGCGCGGTCTACGGCACGCTTACCTGCACGGATGACGCCATCTCCTTTACCATGGGGGACAACGCCCGGATCGACGGCGGCCTTGCCCTTGGGGAAAGCATCGTCCGCGGCCGCTTCACCTGCACGGGCGAGATCAAAAGCGGCGTCTTTGCCGCTGGCGGCGAGGTGGTGAATCTCGGCGTGATCTCCGGTGGTACGTTCTATGGCACGGTAAGCGGCAGCGGTACGGTGGCGGAGAGTGCCCTGCGGGCCGTGACCTTTGACACGGGCGGCGGCAGCGCCGTGGCGGAGCAGCGGGTGCTCAGGGGCCAGCGGGCCGCGGAGCCCGCCCCTCCCACTCAGACGGGCCATACCTTTGCGGGCTGGTCCAGCGCGGGCGCGGCGTATGATTTCACCCGGCCCGTTCTGGAGCCCCTGACGCTGACGGCGCAGTGGACGCAAAACCGCTCCGGCGGCGGAGGCGGCTCCTCCGCGCCCGCCTATCCTGTCTCCATCCCGGGCAAAGCCAAAAACGGCTCCGTGACCGTCCAGCCGAAGAACGCATCCAAGGGCGACACGGTAACAGTGACCGTCCTGCCGGATGTGGGTTATGTGCTGGAAACGCTGACGGTGAAGGACTCCGGCGGCAAGGAACTGTCCCTCACCGACAGGGGCGGCGGCAGGTATTCCTTCCTCATGCCGGGCAGCCGGGTGGATATTGCGGCCGCCTTTGTGGAGGACGAACGCATTTCGGGTTTCTTTTCCGATGTGGCCAATGGGACGTACTACCATGAAGCCGTCAAATGGGCGGCGGAGCAGGGCATCACAGGCGGCGTGGGCGAAAATCGGTTTGCCCCGGACCGCCCCTGTACCCGGGCCCAGATCGTGACGTTTTTGTGGCGGGCGGCAGGCTCTCCGGAGCCGGAGCGCATGAGCGGCTTTTCCGATGTCGCGGAGGGCAGCTTCTATGCCAAAGCCGTGGCGTGGGCCGTGGAGCGCGGCATCACAGGCGGAACGGGTGATGGCCGTTTCTCCCCCAACGCCCCCTGCACCCGGGCGCAGGCCGTCACGTTCCTCGCCCGTGGGTTCGGCGGCACAGCGTCCGGCGCGGCGGCGTTCAGCGATGTTCCGGCGGAGAGTTATTTTGCCTTTGCCACTGCATGGGCGGCAGAAAACGGCGTGACAGGCGGCGTGGGGAACGGCCTCTTCGCCCCAGAGAGCCCCTGCACCCGTGCCCAGATCATCACCTTCCTCTACCGGGCCTATTTGAAAAAATAAGGACGCGGTGGAAAAAGGCACTTCCGGCCAAAGAACTCCCCTCTGGGATCGTTTTCAATAAGTCCAATAGACAGTATAAGAACATGACTGGCATGGGGCAGACGCCATACAGGAGTGCGGCAGGAAAAAGGCGACACCGGGGTTTCACAACCCAGTGTCGCCTTTTTCTATGAATGTTTGAATCTTATTGAAGGTACATATGATGCGGGAAATGAACTGGATAAGGTATGCCAAAATAGGCATTGTTAAGAACAAGCAAGGAAGAACCTGGTTGGGTTCATTGGGATACTGAAAACATTCTTTCACACTATTATTGGAATTTTAGTGCTTTACAATCACACAACTCTTACACTCAGAACTTGTGAACAAATCAACCTGTCTCACAAAATCACGAAATATTTTTGCGCGTGGAATCACATATAGAACCTTATCCGCAGGGAGCTAGGTTTTTCTTGACTGCGCAGCAGTTATGCGGTATAAAATTCTTAGTGATTGTGTCACAGAAGTCTGCGGGACCTGTGACCTGAAGGGGGACTCTGCGGAGTCTCCCTTTCTTTATGGAGAGGTGCTTTTATGGACAAGCCATTCGATCAAATCCGCATGGTTCAGTTTTGTACCTGCGTGATTAACAAAGCGTGATTAACAAAGGTGTTTGGCATATTGTAAGAGACGTGACAGGAAATAACCAAAGCTGCCACAAAAGCTCATATGAAAGGCTGCTCAGAGAAGCTCCATGCTTTTGATAAAATGCACATCGATCTCGGATTGTGCCTGTGCGAGAGCTTCCTCTGGCGTACAGACGCCGAGAACGGCCCGCTGCACATAGGAGGCCAAAATGTTTTCCAGCTGCAGCTCGCTGAAATTACGGTAATAGCTGCTGCCGCGGCGGCGTTGTGCGCTGGGAAAGCTGTGGCGGGCCGTGGAGAGCCACGGGTACATCTCATTGATCTCCCGGTTACTGTATGCGGAGCGGCAGGGGGACAAACCGCCCAGCAGCGTGAACACCGGAGCCACTGTATCGGAATAGAGCCATGACAGGAACGCACAGGCCGTTTCCGGATGCTGACAGTTCCGCGTGATACCGACCACGCCGCCGCCCAGCAACGGTTTCCCGCCGGGAACCGACGCGATGCCCAGATTGCCGGCAAGCCCGGAGAACTTGGAATTCAGGATATGGGACGCATAGTTGATAAACACCACCGTCATGGCGGCGGAGCCGTCAGCAAAGCCCTCCAACACATTTTTCCAGACATCATGGACGGTCCGGTCGGAACAGGCGTAGGTTTCCCGGTAGTTGTTCAGCGCCCGCAGCGCCTCCGGTGTATTTACGGTAATGCGCCCCCGCGTATCCAGCAGATTGCCGCCCTGCTCGAAAAGGCGGGGCAGGAACTCACTGGGGCTGACCACCACGTTGCCGATGGCGACCGTGGTTCCATACTGCACCGGGGCGGATGCGTTGATGCTGCGGGTAAAAAAGCCCGCTACCTGATTATAGTCCGCGAAGGTGCGCGGGACCTCCAATTCCTTCCGGAAGATTTCAAAGTACATCCGCTTATAGGTGGGATCATGGAACAGGTCCCGCCGATAGAATAAAAGCTGAATACTGGGATCGTAGGGGACACAGAACCGTTTCCCCCCTGTGGAGGTGTAGCTTTCGCCAAATTCCGGGAGGGTTTGGGAGAGCAAGCCGTCCCAGTCGAAGGGAATTTGACGCAGAGGCTGAAACAGCTTTTCCGCCAGTTCGTCTATCCACGCCACGTCCATGCGGATCAGGTCGTATTGTCCGCTGCCGGAGGACTGAATCACCTCATATACATCCCGCAGAGAGGGCAGTACGGTCAGATTCAGGTGAATACCTGTGCTTTTTTCCAGATAAGGGAGCAGACGCTTTAACGCCGTGGTGGAAGGAGAGGCCATGGTCAGCATCCGCAGATTTGGCTCTGCCAGCTGCGGAACGGAGATCTGGCGGCGAAAACCGCTGTTTTCCATGAAGAGATTTTTGGGAAGCGTTTTTTTCTCTTCCAGATGTCCTATCAGCGCTTTGACGATCCGGTGGGCCAGACGCTTATAGTCCAGCTCATATACCGGGGCGGCGGGATCGGTCACAGCGGTTCGGTTTCTTATGGGGATCAGCAGGGGCATGGGCTTTCTGCTGGCATAGGCACAGACGGAGCGGACGGCTTTTTCCCGCAGCTGGTCCGTGCAGATGATGGCATCATAGGCGCGGCCGGACTCAAACAGCTCAAAGGCACGCAGCTCCATTTGATGGTTGGGACAGGAGAGCACAGTGCTCTCATCTGTATAGACAGCGTGAAATCCCTTTAAAAAGAGCGCGGTATCCGGCGAAACGGTGGGCTCTGTGAAAATACCGACGTGATGCAACCCCTTTTGCCGCAGGTACCATGCGATCTCCTCTCCCATACGGGTGGGGTCGAAGGCGGCGTAAAGGGTATTCGGACATGCGGCGGTTTCATGCTGCAAAAAAACCAGCGGCAGCTGCGGGGTCTCGTTTCGATAATAAGCCGCGGCATGGGGCAGGCAGGAGTTGGCGATCACCGCGCTGACCCGCGCCGCCAGCGCGGAGGACAGCAGCTCCCGTTCCGTGATCTCTATGGAGCGGGTGGAATACAACTGAACCGAATAGCCATAGCGGAGGAATTCGCTTTGAAATACCTCGTACATCGCCGCCCAGCGGGGATCCTCGATGCCGGGCAGCAATACGGCGATGGAGCGCTCCTTGCCCTGACGCAGACTCTGCGCTCTGCTGTTGATTTTATACCCCAGCTTCTCCGCCGCCTGCTGAACCAGTTGTATTTTCTCCACACTGACATTGCCCCGGCCGTTGATGACGTTGGACACGGTCCCGTGGGAAACGCCTGCTTCTCTTGCAATATCTTTGATGGTGGGCATGCGTTCCACCTCTTTCTCCCGTTTTGTCGTCAGGGAACAGCATATCTGCCTGTTCCCTGACGGTTCTTATTTTACTATAATCTGGCAGGTTCCGCAAGTTATACGCTCCAAAACGCATTGGTTGAATTGCATATTTTTGGCGAAAAGAAACTATATAATCTAACAAAAACGAGATGGTGTTAGTTAAAAAAGAAAAAATAGAATTGACACGTTCCAAAAACACTGTTACAGTAAAGACATCGAAGGAACCTGCCTTTCAAAAATCATATGATGAAAAGGAGCTGTGACCTATGAAGAAGTTTATCTGTCTTGCGTTAGCACTTGTGATGTCATTGTCTCTGGTCGCCTGCGGCGGCAGCACCGAAACACCTCCCGCAGATGAAAGCAGCGACAATTCCCAGCAGTAGGCCACTGGCCAAAGCGGCGGCAAGCTGGTGGTCTACTCCGCGCTGAACGAGGATAATACCATCGCCATTGCCGACCAGTTCAAGAAGGACACCGGAATTGAGATCGAGTACATCTCTCTGGGCGGCGGCGACGCCGTGGCTCGCGTACAGGCCGAGATGGCCAATCCCAAGGCCGATATTCTGGTGGGCGGTTCCGTTGACCTGTACGGTTCTCTGGCAGAAGCCGGGGCCTTCGAGGCCTATGATTCCCCCAATAACGACGATCTGGACGCTCGCTTCAATGATCCCAACCACTTCTGGCAGGGCTGGTACATGGGCGTGCTGAGCATCATCATCAACGAAGAGCGCTTTGAGAAGGAGCTTGCTCCTCAGGGTGTCAAGGAGCCTGAGACATGGGACGACCTGCTGGATCCCGCCTATAAGGACGTGTTCGTGTGGGCCAATCCCACCACCGCAGGCGGCGCCTACATCGCCACCGCCTGCCAGATCTTCCGGCTGGGCGAAGATGCTGCATGGGATTATCTGAAGGCTCTGGATCAGAACGTACATCACTATTACAAGGGTGCCGGTGACGTCATCAGTCCCGTAGCCACCGGCGAGTTCATTGCCTCCATCGCCTGGGCCCACGACAGCTTCAAGACCCAGCAGGAGGGCTATCCCCTGAAGCTCATCATCCCCAAGCAGACCGCCTATGAGATCGGCGGATCCGCCATCATCAAGGGCGGCCCCAACACCGAGAACGCCAAGGTGTTCATGGACTGGCTGCTGACCAAGGAGGCGCAGGAGCTGAGCGTTGCCACTTCTTACCGCTATCCCGTCCGCAGCGACGTGGCGGCTCCCGCCGGACTGCCCGCTCTGGAGGACGTGGATCTGGTGGACTATGACCGGGATCAGGCCGCTTCCATGAAGGAAGCCGTTCTGGAAAAGTTCGAGGCGGAGATCACCTCCAACCGCACGTGATTTCGGTTCTTCATTTCTCCTTCGGGGCCGCCTGCCTGCATTGCAGGCAGGCGGCCCCGCCCATTTCCAATGATACATTCTCACCCCTTGAAAGGAGCTGATCCCTATGACCTCCGGCACTGCGTTCCGGGAATCGGTCAAAGAAATGAAGCGCTTGAGAAACGAACCGCTTCTGATGCTGGCCATTATCGCCATCATTCTGTTCGTGGGCTTTTTTGTGGTCTACCCGGTGATCCGGGTCATCACCTTCCCCAGCGGACAGGATTACATGCAGCTTTTCCAGAAGGCGCGGTGGTTCACTGCCCTGAAAAACAGCCTGTTTATGACCCTTGTCTCCACGCTTTCCTGCACGGCGGTGGCGTTCCTCTTTGCCTACGTCATTGCCCGGCTGGATGTTCCCTGCAAGGGCCTTTTCAAATTCGTGACCCTGCTGCCCATTGTCTCGCCCCCCTTCATCGTGGCGCTGAGCTATATCCTGCTCTTCGGCGTGCAGGGCATTGTCACCAGGCAGCTTTTGGGACTGCATGTGGACATCTATGGCCGTCTGGGCCTCTGGATCGTGCAGACCGTGACCTTTTTCCCCTACGCTTACTCCGTCATTTACGGTGTGATCCGTTCCATCTCCACCAATCTGGAATATGCCGCCTATAATATGGGCGCTTCCCGCTGGCAGGTGTTCCGGGACGTGTTCTGGCCCCTGTGCCGTCCCGGCGTGGCCGGAGGCGCGCTGGTGGCCGCCATCAATGTCCTTACCGACTTCGGCAATCCCCAGATGATCGGCGGCGATCTGGCGCTGCTGACCACCGAGGCCTATATGCAGATCTCCGGCTGGTACGACATGAAGACCGCCTCCGTGCTGGCGGTGGCCCTGCTGGTTCCGGCGGTGGTTCTGTTCCTCGTCAAGAACTTCTGGGTGGGGAAACGCTCCTACGTTACCATCACCGGAAAGGAGATCTCCCTGAATCCCTTCCCGGTGCCAAAGTGGGTAAAGTGGGGTCTCTTTACGCTGACCATGCTGATCTCCCTGTTTATCCTTCTGGTTTACGGAACGCTGTTCTACGGCGCGTTTACCAAAACATGGGGCTACGACTGGTCGCTGACCATGGAGAACATCCAGTATGTGGTCCTGAAAGGCAAGCAGATCTGGAACTCCATCCGGTACGGCTTCCTTGCCTCGCTGGGCGCGTCCTTCCTTGCCATGGTGCTGGCATACATCGTGCAGAAAAAGCAGGTGGGCATCAACAGGGTTCTGGACTTTCTGGGCATCCTCCCCGGCGCGATCCCCGGCATGTTCCTGGGCATTGGCTTTGTCATGGCGTTCAACGCCCCGCCCTTTGAACTGACCGGTACAGGCGTCATCATGGTGCTGGCGCTGCTGTTCTGGAACATCCCCACCTGTTACAGCTCCGCCACAGCGGGTTTGCAGCAGATCGGCGCGTCCGTGGAGGACGCGGCGCTGAATCTGGGGGCCAACAGCTTTCGCTCCTTCAAGGATGTCATCATCCCGCTGCTGAAAGCGCCCTTTATGTCCAGCTTCGTGCTGTCGTTCCTGCGCTCGGTGACCTGCCTGAGCGTGGTCATCTTCCTGTACGCGCCCGCCACCACCGTGGGAACGATTTCGGTCATGGTGCTGGTGCAGAGCGGACAGTACGGCGAGGCCGCGGCCTTTACCATTGTCCTGATCACCATTGCCTTTACTGTGCTGAAGATCGCACAGTGGCTCTTGGGCAAGCAGGGCATTGAACTGGAATTGTAATCGGGAGGCGAACGTTATGGAATATTTCATTGAATTCAAAAATGTCGTCAAGCGCTTTGGCGACTTTACCGCGCTGGATCATGTGTCACTGAATATCCCCAAGGGCGCGTTCGTAACGCTGCTGGGCCCCTCCGGCTGCGGGAAGACTACACTGATGCGTCAGCTGGCCGGTTTTTCAGAACCGGAGGAGGGCGACGTGCTGGTCAACGGCAAGCGGATGAACGGTTTGCCGCCGTTCAAGCGCAACACGCCGCTGGTATTTCAGGAGTATGCCCTGTTTCCCCATATGACGGTTTACGAGAATATTTCCTACGGCCTGAAACTCAATAAGACGCCGAAAGAAGAAATAGACCGCCGGGTAGAGGACATGCTGAAAATGTTCAATCTGGTGGGATTGGAAAAGCGGTTTCCCAAGGAGATGTCCGGCGGCCAGCAGCAGCGTGTGGCCTTTGCCCGGGCGCTGGTCATGGGACAGGAGATCTTGCTGCTGGACGAGCCGCTTTCCAATCTGGACGCGAAGCTCAGAGTGGATGTCCGCACGGAGCTGCGGCAGATCCAGCAGAAGCTGGGCATTACCACCATCTATGTGACCCATGATCAGGATGAAGCGCTCTCCATGTCTGATATTATCGCTGTGATGCGGAAAGGCCGCATTGAGCAGATCGGCTCTCCGTGGGAAATTTATTTCCGTCCCGCGAGCCGCTTTGTGGCGGACTTCGTGGGCACGGTCAACTTCCTGACGGCCAGAGTCCTTTCCGTGGAAAACAGCGTGGTCACTGCCGATCATAACGGCATGACCCTCCGTGTTCCCACGGAAGTTCCCGTGGAAACCGACGAAACGGTGACGCTGGTGGTTCGTCCGGAGTGTATCCGTCTGGCGGATGGCGGCGAGACCATTCCGGAAGGACAGGTGCTGGATGGGCAGATTGAAAATTACAGCTTTCTGGGCCGCATGATCCGCTATTGGGTGCGGGTCGGCCAGGAGCAGTTCATCATCGACGATGCCAATGTGGATCTGACGGGCGCCCGGAGCGGAGCGGTGCGGCTCTGCCTGAACACCGGAAAACTCCACATCCTCAAGGACGGTGGTACCCATGACGCTTGATTTTATCAACGTGGGCTATGGGGACGCGATCCTGATTCGGGATGGCTCCTTTTCCATGCTGGTAGACTGCGGTGACTGCACCGTTGGAGATGGAGGTCCGGACTCCATGCGCATCTCCGCCGCGGATTTCCTGCGGCGGGAGGGGATCAGCACGCTGGATATTCTGGTGCTGACCCATCTCCACCGGGATCACAGCGGTGGTCTGACCGAATTGCTCAGAGACGTTGCGGTGAAAAAATTCTGGTGCAACTGTCTTCCCGACAAATCCTTCTGGGGCGGCAGCGTGTCGGTGCCGGAGACCTTCACCGCCGGAGCCCGGTGTCTGCTGGAGTCCATGAACATTTATCTGAAGGCGCTTTCGGTCATGGAGGCACAGGGGACTGAGATCACGCAGGTCACACCCTGCGCCGCAGCCCTGACGCCGCATTTGACGGCAGAGCTGTTTCAGGAGGCGGCTCCCATCTTCGATCGGCAGGCCGCCATCTGGCAGAACGTGCTGGAGGACCGGGCGGACAACGGTGAGCTGGATGAACTGGACGGGTTCATCAACAACACCAGTCTCCGCCTGCGGCTGACCTGTGGTGGGAATACCGTGGAGCTGCCCGGCGATATATACGCTGATTGCTGGGAACGGCATGATATTCCTCCTTGCACCCTTGTCAAGCTGCCCCACCACGGCCATAAGGATTCCATCACGCCAAGGCTGCTGGATATGCTGGATCCCAGATATGTGGTCATTTCCGTTTCCAACTCCCGCACGGATGACTGCCCCGCTGCCTCCGTTTTGCAAATGGTGCGGGAAAAAGGCTGCGAGCTGCATATTACGGATGCTGTCCCCATTGGAGAAAGAAGCGCAGTGAATCGATCGTCTATTCGGTTTGACTTTTCGCTGTAAATGACATGAGGGGATTTCGATTTGTCAAAAAAACCAGCAAAAGTGGCTCGCGTCTTTAGACGCGAGCCGCTTTTGCGAGGAGTTAATTGATCTGGTAATTGCTAAGGTCCACGTCCTGGAACGCCACGCGGGTGAAAGCGGCGGGCTTGGGGACGGGGCAGGTGCAGTCAAAGCCGATCTTCGTCACCACGTTCTGCCCGTGGGCGATGGGGTTGAGCTCATGGCCGAACGCGCCCGGAATGATGAGCACATCCTTGGAGTAATCGCACCGGGTCACAAGGGCCCGCTCCACATCCTCGGCGTCGTAGATATTCACGTCGCTGTTTACCGCCGTGACCATTTGCAGGTCCGGGAAGGCGGCAAAGGCCGCCATGATGGCGTTTTTCGCCATGCCGTTGTTGGGCGGGTCCAGCTGCAGCACCACATGGTAGTGGCTGCCGCCGTGGGTCATATAGACCTTTTTCAGCCCCTTGACCTGTTTGCTGATGGTCTGGAAGAGGTTGGCCTCCACGCCGAGACCCTGCCCGTTCCAGACCTCCCGGCCGGGGTGGAGCATATGGATGATGGGGTCTTTCTGCATGGTGATGGACTTGACATGCACCACCCAGCGGTCGGCCCGGGTGGCGTAATAGCCGCTGACCTCGCCGAAGGGGCCCTCCGGTTCCCGGACGTGGGGCAGAATTTCCGCCTCCATGATCATCTGAGCATCGGCAATGCCCTCCACATCCACAGTGCGGCTTTTGCACAGCCGGGCGGGCTCGCCCAGCAGGTAAGAGGCCACCGCCAGCTCGTCCACCTCGATGGGGGCGGCGGAGCTGGGGGTGGTGGCCGCCACGAAATAGGCGGGGTGGGCGCCGTTGTTGATGGTGATCTCCAGCGGCTCGCCCCGGGCCTCCGCCCGCTCATAGTAATCCCGCAGGTGGCGGCCCACATCCATGAGAAGGCCCAGACGGTCCTTGCCCGTCACCATCAAACGGTGCACGGAGGTGTTGCGCACCCCGGTGTCCGGGTCCCTGGCGATGATGATGCAGTTGGAGAAATAGGGGCCGCCGTCCAGCAGCGCGTGGGTGGGCACCGGAATTTTGCTGAGGTCCGGCTCCGGCATGGTCACCTGCTGCGCGGGGGCGTTTTCCACCACCACCGGGGCCACAGGGGCCTGCCGCAGGGAAGAGACCGCGTCGGCAAACAGTCCGGAGAGCTCCTCCACGGGCTTATCGAAGATGGCGGCCACATTCTCCCGGTTCCACCACATACCCGTGGTGACGGGGTAGTCATAGCCCTTCACGTGGTCGAAGACCAGCGCCTTGCCACCGTCCAGCTTGGCGCATACGCCGGAGAGCTCATGCACGGCGTCCACCGGGGTGGTGACGTGGGCAAGGCGTCCGACCGCATCCATTTTCTTCAGGCAATCTTTTAAATCCATAGGTTTATTGTCCTCTCTGTTCAGGTCCGAAATCATACGCAGGATCATACCGCGCCCTCCCATGGGTGAAAACAGGCGGGAACGATGCCAAACTGCATCAGCGCCTTTCCCACCACATGGTCTACCTGCCGGGCGACGGTGCCGGGGCGGTTATAAAAGGTCAGCATCGGGGGCATGATGGCGCAGCCCGCCTCCGCCGCCGCGGTCAGGTTGCGCAGGTGGATGAGACCCAGCGGCATCTCCCGGGGGATGAGCACCACCCGACGGCCGATGCACACGCCGTCCGCGCCGCTGATGCCGACGATCAGCTTTTTCATGTCGGTTTTACCTCGTTTGAAAGCGCGGCCATCTCAGAAGGAAAGACCCATCTTCTCCGGACGGAACAGCCGCTCATCCATCAGCTTCAGGTCCAGGGAGATCTCGGGACGGAACTCCATTTTGTCCAGAATGTGGGTCTGCAGGTCCACGCCGGGGGCGATCTCCATCAGCGTGACCTTGCCGCCGATCATCTGGAACACCGCCCGCTCCGTGATGTAATAGACGGTCTGGTGGGTCTGCTGGGCGTAATCGGAGGAGAAGGTGATCTGCTCCACGGCCTTTTTGAACTTCACACCGCTGCCGTCCTGCCGGATGACCAGCTTGCCGTCCTCCACGGCGATGTCCTGCTTGCCGGAGGTGAAGGAGAAGGCAAAGCACACCTTGGGGGTGTTCTGGGAGATGTTCACAAAGCCGCCGGGGCCCACGCAGCGGCCGGAGAATTTGGACACGTTGACGTTGCCGCAGGGGTCGATCTCTGCGCAGCCCAGCACGGTCATGTCCAGTCCGCCGCCGTCATAGGTGGTGAACATATCCGCCGAGCGGGAAACGGAATCGGGGTTGATGGACGCGCCGAAGAGAGGGCCGTCCAGCGGCACGCCGCCGTAAACGCCCGTTTCCAGCGACAGCGTCACCTGCTCGCTCAATCCCTCTTCGTTGGCCACGTTGGCAACGCCTGCGGGAATGCCGATGCCAAGGTTCACCAGCGCGTTTTCCTTCAGCTCCATCACGGCGCGGCGGGTGATGACCTTTTTATAGCCCAGGGGCAGCGCCTTCACGCTGCCCTCGGTGGGCACGCGGGTGTCGCCGATGAGGGCGGGGTTATAGGCAAGGGCAATGTTGTCCTCATGCTCCGCCTTCACCAGATAGTCCACATACGACTTGTGGATCAGCACATGGCGGGGGTCCAGCGTTCCGGCCTTCACAATGTCCTTGACCTCCACGATGACGGTGCCGCCGTTGTTGTGCACGGCGGCGGCCAGCTCCAGAAGGTCGCCGTGGATGGGCTCGTCCTGCAAAGAGATGTTGCCCAGTTCGTCGGCGTAGCTGGCGTGGAGGATGCAGGCGTCGATGTGGAAGGCCTTATAGAAGAGGTAGTCCTTGCCGTCCACCTGCACCACCTGCACGATCTCCCGATCCTGCGCCTTGGCGCGGCCGTTGAGCTTGCAGCCCTCCTGCCGGGGGTCGGCATAGGTGTGCAGGCCCACGTGGGTCAAAACGCCGGGGCGGTGGCCGCCGATGGCGGCCATCAGCTGGCCGTAAACGCCCAGCGGCATGCTGAACGCGGCGATCTTATTTTCGCTGACGGCCCGGCCAATGGGCGGGGACATCCGCAGGTGAGAGGCGATGAGGGTGTCGATAATGCCCTCGTCCTTGATCTTGGAAAGGCCGCAGCCGTCCTCCACAAAGTCGCCGGGGGCCACGCCGGAGACGATGGTCAGGTCCCGGGGGGTGTTTTTCTCCCGGAATTTTTTGCCCATAGCCTCCAAAACGCTGTCCGGGGAGGCAAATGCGCCGAAGCCGCTGATGCCGACGGTCATGCCGTCGTGGATCAGATCGACGGCCTCGCCGAGGGAAATGATCTTTGCCATAGGGGTCTCACGCTCCTTATATAGAATAGGGGAATGCTCCTGTTAGGTCAAGCTTTTGATAATATTGGAAAGCCTCGCAGAGTTTCGTGTTCGGAAACGCGAAAGAATTGAAATCCGTTTTCTGCCGCGACATGTGCGTGGCAGAAAACACATTGCGCGGAGCGAGCGTCGAATTGGCCGCTTACAGCGGCCAACCGAGGCGCAGAGCGCAGCGAAGCTTTCTCGAACAAGTGGCTTTGCCACTTGTTCGATTATAATAGCGCAGGGCGCTGTTCCGGAGGTAAGCGGGAGCAGCACCCTGCGCCGGGAAGGGACAGTTTACACGCAGTCCAGCTCGGCAAGACGCTGCAGCGTCTCGTAACGGGACTTTGCCTCGGCAATGATGCGGCCGCGAATTTCATCGTCGATCCGGTTAAAGCGCTTCTGCTTTGCCAGATACTCGGGGATCAGGCCGAAGTCGGCAGGCTTCTGGTTGATGGTGATCTTGCCGTCCTCCCGCTCGAACTGGAGCCACATGCCGCACTTGGCGGCAAGCTTCGCCATCTCGATGGTCTGGTCCGTGGGGAATTTCCAACCGGAGGGGCAGGGGGTGAGCACGTGGATGAAGCAGGGGCCGTCCTTGGTGGCGGCCTTGGCCAGCTTGCGCTTGAAATCCTTGATATTGCCCACGGAGGCGGTGGCCTGATAGGCAAGGGGGGTGTGGAGCAGCATGAAGTCGATGTTCTTGCTGACCTCCTTCTTGCCCGTGGGGGTGGTCTTGGTGGAAGCGCCCAGCGTGGTGGCGCTGGAGCGCTGGTTGCCGGTGTTCATGTACGCTTCGTTGTTATAGCAGATGAACACCGCCTTGTGGCCGCGCTCAATGGCGCCGGACAGGGCCTGAAAGCCGATGTCAAACGTGCCGCCGTCCCCGGCAAAGCCCATGACCGTGACATCGTTCTTGCCCTGAATCTTCAATGCCTCAGACACGCCGGAGGCAAAGGCGGGCAGGCTCATCAAAACCGTCTGGACCGATGGGATGCCCCAGCCCGTTTCATCGCCGCTGCCCGTCAAAATAGCAGAGCAGCTGGGCGGCGTCATGGTAATGGTCTTCGGACCCAGAACCTCCAGCGCGGAGCGCCCGATCAGCTCCATCGGGCAGCCCTGACAGGTGGTCAAGCCCTTGCTCAACAGATCCAGTTCAGCCATTGTACAGCACCTCGTTTTCCTTCAAATCGATCCAGATCGGCTCTTCGCAGGGGGCGTTCGCGCTGCCCAGCTCTTCGGCTTTGGCAAACACGTCCTCCACCGTCTGCTCCCAGATGTCGCGGCCGCCGAGACCCGCCACAAAGCTGTACGCATTGGCGTTGTTGCCGCTCATCTTCATGCTGGCCAGCACCTCTTCATACAGGGGGCCGAAGGAGCCAAGACCGGAAACGCGGTCGATGACCGCCACGTTCTTCACGCCCTTGAGGGCCTCGGCCATCTCCTTTTGGGGGAAGGGACGGAACGTGACCACCCGGGCGATGCCCACCTTTTTGCCCTCGGCGCGCAGCAGGTTCACCACATGCTGCACCGTGCCGGACATGGAGCCCATGCACACGATGACCGTGTCGGCATCCTCGGTGTTCTGGCACATCACGCGGCCATACTTGCGGCCAAAGACCTTGTTAAACTCCTCAAACCGCTCGTCCAGCACGCCAGCGGCGGCACGCATGCCGAGGTCCTGAGACTTCTTGATCTCGGTGAAGATGGCGGGGGAGGTCAGGTTGTCGATGGCGTAGGGGCGGTCGGTGTCTAGCCATGCGTTCACGGGCTGGAACTCGCCGATGAACTGGGAAGCCTCTTCCTCGCTGGGCACATTCACAGGCTCGGTGAGGTGAGAGCAGAAGAAGCCGTCGATGTCCACCATGGTGGGGGTAAGGACGCGGGGGTCCTCACTGGTGCGGTAGGCGATCATCATGAAGTCCAGCGCCTCCTGCGGGCTCTTGGCAAAGAGCTGGATCCAGCCCTGATCCCGCTGGGTCATGATGTCGGAGTGGTCGCACCACAGGCACATGGGGCCGGGGATGGCGCGACTGACCACGGCCATGACCACAGGCAGGCGGGAAGCGGAGGTCACGCCCGTGACCTCATGCATCAGCGCAAGACCGTGGGAGGCGCTGGCGGTGAAGGTGCGCACGCCCGTGGAGGCGGCGCCGATGACGGCGCTGAGGGCGGAATGCTCGGATTCCACGGTGATGTAGGTCGCGTCGTACTGCTTGGTGTCGATCAGCGAGGAGATGGTCTCCACGATGGGGGTCTGGGGGGTGATGGGGTAAGCCGCCACCAGCTGGACCTTGGAACGCATGACGCCATAGGCGATGGCCGCGTTGCCGTCTAATGCCTTAATGGTTCCCATGCTTACTTCCCCTCCTTTTCGCACTCGGATTCCAGAATGAAATCAATGGCCTTTTTCGGGCATTCCACGGTGCAGATGCCGCAGCCCTTGCAATAGGTGTAATCAATGACCATCTTGCCCTCCTGCTTTTCGATGACGCCGCAGGGGCAGTATTCGGCGCAGATGCCGCAGGTCACGCAGTCGTCGTGGCGGATCACCGGGCGGCGGTAACGCCACGCTCCGGTATGAACGTCAGAGATCTTTACGGAGACGGGCCCTAAGATCTTGGGCAGGGTCTCAAGCATTTTCGTACGCTGCTGCACAAGTTTTTGCATTCATCTCACCAGCCTTTCCGGGAATTTTGTTCTGGACGGCCTGCATCAGGCTCTCCAGAGAAACGCAGCCAGTCGCCTTTGCCAAAGCGCCCAGCATGGCAACGTTGGGGGGGACCTCGCCCAGCATTTCGTGGGTGATCTTGTCCGCGTCGATGCACACGACCTTTTCAAAGCTTTCCTCATAGCAGGGGGCCGTGGCGTTCACCACCAGCGTGGAGCCGGGGCGGACGCCCTCGGTGATGTCGATGCCGAGGTCGGAAAGGCTGGTGTCGAAGCAGATGACGCAGTTGGGGCGGTAGACATAGGCCTTCACATCAATGGGGCCGTCGGCGATGCGGGCGTAGGTATAGACCGGAGCGCCCTTACGCTCCTGACCGTAGGAAGGGATGGCCTGTCCGAATTTCCCCTCCAGAATGGCGGCGTTGATCAGGATCTTGGCTGCGGTAACAGCGCCCTGACCGCCGCGGGAATAGAATTTGAATTCCCACATAGAGAAATGAACCTCCTTACAGGATTGTAAAGTTTTGAGCCTAAAAAGCCTCGCAGAGTTTCGCGTCTGTATACGCGGAGCGAAGCCCTTTCAAAAAAGTGGCGCAGCCACTTTTTTGACGCAAAGTTATTCTTGATAGCGCGCCAGATAGGAGTTGGTCTTGAACTGGCGGATCAGCAGACTGGACTGGATGCTCTTCACGCCGTCGATGCAGTAAATGTGCTCGGCCAGATACTGGGACAGCTGGTTGACATCGTCGATGTAGGCGTGGACGTGCAGCCCGGTGATCCCGGTGTGCTGGGACACGATGGCGATCTCCTTTTGTGCCACCAGCTTCTGGGCCACTGCCTCCAGCTTCTGGGGCTCCACCTCAATGTCCATCATCACCGAGGCCATCTTGCGGTAGGCCTTGGCGTCGATCACCACGGTGAAGCCGCGGATGATGCCGTCCTTTTTCATGGCGTTGATCCGGTCGCGGACGGCCACCCGGGAGAGGTGGACCTGCTCGGCAACGTCGGAATAAGAGCATCTGCCGTCGTTTTTGAGAAACTCCAGAATCGCAAAATCGGTGTCATCCATCTGATACATCACAAAATACCTCCGTCAGGAAAGTTTGATCGATTTTCCCAAATGCACGCCACCGGAGCGATGCCGGAGCGGCAGCTCAGCCCAGCAGGCCGATGCCGCTGACCACGGCCGTCCAGACCGCGTTCACCACTACATAGCCCAGCGTAATGACAACGCCTGTGCCCATCATGTCCTTGATCTTCCAGTACCCGCCAGAGAAGGTGGTGTAGCAGGTGGGGTCAATGGGCACGAGCAGCAGCATGCTGGTGGACATGCACACGGGCAGGCACACCGTGATGGGGTTGAGGCCCAGATCCAGCGCCAGCGCGCCGACCACCGGCAGGCACAGTCCCGCAAGAGACACGCCCTGCGGCATGGGGTAATGGCCCACCATCATCATGATGTTGATGACGAGGAGCAGGAACAGCATTCCCATCCCCGCCACCTTTGTGAGGAACAGGTCCGCCAGAATGCCGCTGAGCCACTGGCCCGTCCCCAGATTGGAGACCACGGTGGCAAGCGCCGTGGCGGCGCCGCAGATCAGCACGGCGGACCAGTCGAGCCGGCCATTGAGCTCCTTCCAGTCCACCATGTCCATGCCCGGCAGGGACATGACGAAGATCCCGGCCCACGCGGTCATGTACATGTCGATGCCTGTGCGCTTGGGAATAAACCACATGACTACCATAATGCAGAAAACGACGGTAAATTTCAACTCATCGCCCCGCAGCGGGCCAATATTTTTCCGGTCCTCCTTCAAAGAGTCCAGACCCTTGACCACGTCGATTTCCGGCTTGAACACCACGCACAGGAACAGCCACGCAAGCACCGTGCTGACGATGGCCACGGGAACGCCCACCATGGACCACTGGGCAAAGCTGACCTCCACGCCGCAGATGCTCTTGAGCAGGGACATGGTCACAGCGTTCATGCCGCTGCCCGCGGGGGTGCCGATGCCGCCCAGCGCCGCGCCGATGGGGATGCCCAGCATCAGCGCCTTGCCGTATTTGGACTTGCCGGGCTCGCAGTCGTTCTTTTCCAGCAGCGGCGCGCAGATGCCGAAGAAAATGAGCGCCGTGGGGATGTCGGCCAGAAACATGGAGGTCACGCAGGTGCCCAGCATCACGCTCAGCAGCACGGCCTTGGCCCTGTTGCCGAACATGGGCAGCACGTACAGGGAAATGCGCTTGCCCAGACCCACCTTGGAGAAGATCTGGCCGATGATCATGGCCGCCAGCAGGAAGAACACGCCCGTTCCGGAGAACCCGGCGAGGATGGTGCCCTCCGCCTCAAAGCCGACCCATGCGCCGAAGAATAGAGCGAAAATGGAGGTCACTGCCATGGGGACTGCTTCCGTCAGCCACAGCAGCACTGTTACAAACAGAACCAGGAAACCGTCCCACCCCGCCTGATCCAGGCCGGAGGGAATGAAATTGTGGAGAATCGCGAAGCCGCCAAAAATCAAAATGAGGTAAATGACACGCCGCATTTTGTCCTTGCCAAACGTTTTGTCTGCCATTTGGAAGATCTCCTTTCCCTTTTCTCCTGACAGGGCTCCGGCAAAGAGCCCTGTCGGTTTTCTTCCCGGCGGGTGCGCAGCCGCCGGAAGCTTCGGAACCTGCGGGAGTGGCCCGCGGCACTGCAATGTTTGCTCCGTGAAATAACCATACCATAACGGAAGATTTCTTTGTGTTCCCGATTCGGCCGAAAGCCTTTCAAAATGGATTTCCCGTCGTTTTTTCTGTTCTTTACGATTTTCAGGGACCAGTTTTGACGTATAACACAAAAAAGCGACAGTGTAAAGAGCACTAAGCCGTGTTTTTGCCGAAATCCGCTGAAAGCAAAATGGAAACCCATCCGCCCCACTGCTTCCAAAACGAAAGAGGGCCTGTAAAAAGAGCGGAGCCGCACTCATTTGAGTGCGGCTCCGCTCGCTCTGCCGTAAAAATGGCTTTGCCACGTTTGCAATTCCTTATTTTTGATAGCTGCGGCGCAGGAACGTGGCGATCTGTGCCCGGGTGCAGGTGGCGTTGGGGCTGAATTTGTCGTCTCCGGTCCCGGTGGTGATGCCCTGCTGCACCGCCCACGCCACGGCCTGCGCGTAATAGTTGTTCGCCGCGACATCGGTAAAGCGGAGGGTGATCTGGGTCTGGGGCGACCCGGCCGCACGCCACAGCATGGCCACCATCTGCGCGCGGGTGATGGTGCCGTTGGGATTCGTGCCGTCAGAGATGCCGTGGAGCTTGGACCATGCCTGCGCCTTTTCGTACCAGGTCGCGCCGCCCGTAAGGTCAGCGCCGTCCTTCCGTGCAAGGATCGTCCAGAGCTGCACGCGGGTGGTGGAGGCATTGGGCGCAAACAGCGTGTCGCTGATGCCGTTCACCAGTCCCCGGGCGCTGACAAAGTCGATGGAGTCCTTTGCCCAGTGGTCTCTGGTGTCGATGAAGTCCTTGGCGTTGTCGATGATCTTGACGGTCGTGCTGCCGCTGACGGTAAGCCGGATGCCGTCCTCGGTGGGAACGGAGTCCTTCACGATCTCCTCGGTGCCGTCCTCATGGACGATGACCGCCACCGTGCCGGAGCTGACATCCCTGACCGGGATCTCCACCGTCGTCTCACCTGCGTTTCTCGGCAGGTCGATCTTGACGGTGGGGGCGGAGTTGGGGTTCTTGCCCGCCTTGACCTCGGTGGGGACCTTGACGGCCTCGCCGGAGTTCTTCGCGTCCTCAATGGCCTTGTCGCTGATCTTGGCGTCGGCCTCGGTTTTGCCGTTTTCGTCGGTCTTCACCGTGCCGCTGGAGCCGTTGGCCGTGGTGCTCTCCGTCACAGAGCTGCCGTCCGCCTTCGTTTCAGTTTTAGAGGTGGAGCCGTCGGGGTTGGTGGTGGTCTCGGTCTTCGCGGCGCCGGAGCCGGAGGAGGAGCCGCCGCCACCGCCGGAGGACGGGCGGGTGGTGACCGTCAGCGTGCCGCCCACATAGGTGACGATGTAGTTGTCGTTTGCCAGCGTGCCGCTGATGTGGATGGCCGTAGTGCCCGCCTTGGTCATGTCAGGCGTGGCGCCATATGCAGCTCGCTTACCCGCGGACATTATTTTCAGACTGTTTTCAACAGTCTTAGACAAGGGCGCACCCTTGTCAAAAGCCTTTCGACACGATGCTGGTTTTATTATACAGGGCCGCTCAAAAAATGTAAATCGTACCAAAGTATGAGACGCGGGGATTTCCATGGAAAAACTTTGCCTGTGCAGGCGGCAAAAGTCCGCCGTGCCCAGCTTGCGGGAAGGTCCTCGCCTGCGCGGTCAATGGCTCCGTTTCATATCTGCTCATTCGTTTTAACGGGATGGAGCGGACTGCCCTGTTTTGCGGACGGGCAGGTATATGCATCCATACAAACAGGATGCTGGAATAATTTGCATAAAGTCTTGCAAAGCGGGCGGGCGGCAGGTATAATAAACGTGAATTTTGGCGCAGGCCCGGTTTTCCTGGAAAACAATATTTGGCAAGTCAGTCGAAAGTCTGAGACGCAAAGCTAAAGGGCCTGTAAAATGGCAGCCAGCTGCACTTGTTTTGGACGCATTGCCTGATATGGCAATGCGCTTTTCTTTGCCCGGGTGGCTGGCGTTTATCAATTTAAGTAGGGTGGAAATGGATATGCAGAGTGTGCAGCTTGCGGCAAGCGAGGTATGGGTCACGCTGATCTTCGGCGTGATCATGTACCTGTTCCGGGGGGGAACTGAAACAGAAAAGGGTAACGAAAGTCTTGATGATCGTCTGCATCACCCGGCTTTTGAGCGACGCGGTATCGTGGGCGTTCGACGGTGTTTCCGGCCTGTTCTGGGGAATGCTCACCCGGTGCAGCAATTACGTGACCTTTGTTTCCAACGATCTGGTGTCGGTTGCCTTTTCCGTGTTTTTGTGGCAGCTTGTGAAAAACGATGACGAGGAGCCCAGCGTCATTTTAAAAGCCTATTGGGGCATCGAGGTGGTGGCGGTCACCGCGCTGACGCTGAACCTGCACTTGATGGTTCTATTCCTTTGACAGCGGCAACGGATACAGCAGAGGGGACTATTATTGCCTGGCGCATATCGCCCCCATCGCCGCGCTGGCGGCGGAAATGGAAAAGGACGAAGAGCTGCGCCAGCAGCAGGAGCAGCTTGCCCTTGCCCTCTCTGCCGCGCAGCAGGCGAACAAGGCAAAGACCATGTTCCTCAACAGCATGTCCCACGACATCCGCACCCCCATGAACGCCATCGTCGGCTTCACCGCCCTTGCCCAGACCCATATGGACAGCCCCGAGCAGGTGCAGGATTATCTCACGAAGATCAGCACCTCCAGCACCCATCTGCTCAGCCTCATCAACGACATTCTGGACATGAGCCGCATTGGAAGCGGCAGCGTGAAGCTGGATGAAAAGCCCGTGCACCTGCCGGACCTGCTGCACGACCTGCGGACCATGATCCATGGAATGATCAACGCCAAGCAGCTGAATCTCTATATCGACATGCAGGACGTAGCACGAGGATGTCATCACGGACAAGCTGCGGTTGAACCAAATTCTTATCAATATTGTGGGCAATGCCATCAAGTTCACGCCCGTCGGCGGGGACATTATCATCCACCTTGTGGAAAAGCCCTGCAAGACAGGCGGATACACCACCTACGAATTTTCCATTAAGGATACGGGCATCGGAATGTCTTCGGAATTCCTGGGCCATGTGTTCAATACCTTTGCCCGGGAGCAGTCCTCCACCGTCAGCGGCATTCAGGGCACCGGACTTGGCATGGCGATCACAAAGAACATCGAGGAGATGATGGGCGGCGTCATCGAGGTGGAGAGCGAGGAGGGCAAGGGTTCCAAATTCACGGTCACGCTGACGCTGCGCCTTGCCGACCGTCCCATCCGATATGAGCCCATCGCCGAGCTGCAGGGTGCAAGGGCGCTTGAGGTGGACGACGATATTGAGACCTGCCGCAGCGTCTGCAAGATGCTCCGCAGGATCGATATGCAGCCCGACTGGACCGTGACGGGGAGGGAGGCCGTCCTCCGCGCGCAGGATGCCGCCGAGCTGAACGACGAATACAAGGTCTACATCGTGGATTATCTCATGCCGGACATGAACGGCATTGAGACCATCCGCCGCATTCGCCGGGTGATCCGCAGCGACGTGCCGATCATCGTGCTGACAAAGCCCGTCCGGACAGAAGAACCGGAAGTGAAAGAGGAATCGTATGACTACCACGGCAAACACGTCCTTCTGGTGGAGGACAACGCGCTGAACCGGGAGCTGGCCTCGGCGATCCTTGGGGAAGCGGGTATGGAGATCGACTGCGCCGAGGACGGCATCGAGGCGGTCAACCGGATCAACGACGCCCCGGAGGATACCTACGATCTGGTGCTGATGGATATTCAGATGCCGCGGATGGACGGCTATACGGCGACAAGGGAGATCCGCACCCTGCCCAACAACCGGAAGGCCAACATCCCCATCGTGGCCATGACGGCCAACGCCTTTGAGGAGGACCGCCGAAAAGCCTTTGAGTGCGGCATGAACGGGCACATCGTCAAGCCGATCGATATGAAAACGATCGCAAGCGTGCTGAATCAGGTTTTTAAGGAAGCAAAGTAAATTGGGGAGGATGCATTTTCCCACTGGATCAATTTGGAGTGTTTACCTATGCAACGAAAGAAACGACTCTGGAAAAAACAACTTGCGCGGTTGAGCGCGGCCTGCCTGCTGGCCTGCCTGCTGACAGGCTGCATGGCCCCGGCGGCGGAGGAGACCGCTCCGGACGAAGACCTCACGGCGGTCACCGTCGGCTGCGACGATTATACGCCGTTCAGTTATGTGGACGCGGACGGCAACATGACGGGCATTGACGTGGAGCTGGCGCGGGAGGCGTTCCAGCGGATGGGTTACCGGGCGGAATGCACCATCATCAACTGGGAGGAAAAGAAGGACCTGCTGAAAGACGGCGCCATTGACTGCGTGTGGAGCAGCTTCACCATGGACGGCAGGGAAGAGGAGTATCAGTGGGCCGGGCCCTATATGAAAAGCCATCAGGTCGTCGCGGTGGAGGTGGACAGCGATATAAAGACCTTGCAGGACCTGCAAGGCAAGGTCGTCGCCGTCCAGTCCACGACCAAGCCGGAGGACATCATCAAAAGTCACGACGGAACCCTGCCGGAGCTGCGGGAGGTGCTTTCCGTGCAGAAGCGGGACCTGATCTTCCTGCTGCTCAGCAAGGGCTATGTGGATGCCATCGCGGCCCATGACACGGCCATTGAGAAATTCATGTCGGAATGCGGTCTGGAATTCCGCATTCTGGACGAGCCGCTTCTGACCGTTGGGCTGGGCGTGGCCTTTGACAAAAACGACCCCCGAAGACTGAATGAGCAGCTGAATGCAGCCCTCCGGGAAATGTATGCCGACGGCACGACGGAGGAGATCATCGGGCGCTATTTCCCGGACACGGACAGGTATCTGGAGGGACTCTATGAAGCTTGACAAAACGCAATGGGACAGCAGGAGGCTCATGCTTCCTGAGATCGTGGTCGGCATGGTTCTGCTGCTCATTACCTTTGCCTTTTCCACGCGGGCGGATATGGCCACGGCGGAGCACCGACTGTATTCCACCGTGAAATATATGAAGGAGCAGTGCAACGCCAGCCAGCTCCGCGACCTTGCCTCGGAAGCAAAGAGCCTGCTCCGGGTCAGTGAGAGCGTTGCGATGATCCGCGGCCATCTGCATGACGCGGGGAGCGCAGACGCGGCCACGCTGGAAGAGTGCGCGCAGACGTGCTTTTTAGACGGCGTTCTTCTGCTGGATGAAAACGGAGACGTGATCGGGCAGAATGCGTCCGCTCCGGTGGACGCCGGGGCCCTTCTTGCGCAGATGGACCTGCCCGCCCTGCTGGATACCCTGTCGTTTCCCGAGAAAGTCTATACCGCCCGCGTGGAAAACGCGGACGGCTCGCACACGGATGTTGCCGCCGCAAGCTGCACCGATCGGCCGGAGATCCTTGTGGGGTATTACTGTACCTCCGCCCAGTATGCAAAGACCTTCAACAATTCCATTTACCACCTTGTAAGCGGGTATGATCTGGACAGCAACGGCACGGTCGTCATCAGCAGCGCCAGCCATATCGTTGCCTCCAACAACGCATCGCTCATCGACACGGACATCGGCAGCACCAGAATTTTGCAGCGCATCATGGAGCGGGGGAGAGAGAACCACCTCATCCACGCGCGAAGCAGCGACCGCGCCATCGGCAGCGATTTCGGGCTGATGGAAAAGAGCCAGAGCTACTACATCTATGCGTACATGACCGAGCGGGGCGTGTTTGACTCCACGCCCCGGAATTTGCTGTTTGTGCTGTTTTTGTATCTGTTCCTGCTCATTGTCCTGCACGCGGTGCAGTGGCAGATCGCGCGGGTCTATCAGCAAAAGCAGATGGAAGCGCAGCAAAAATATGCGCAGACGCTTCAGACCAAGAACGAAGAGCTGAAGGAGGTGGCCATTCAGGCGGAAAAGGCAAACGCCGCGAAAAGCAGCTTCCTCTCCCGGATGAGCCACGACATCCGAACGCCGCTCAACGGCATCATCGGCCTGCTGGAGATCAGCACCGCCCACCCGGACGACCGGGAGCTGGTGGACCAGAACCGGGAGAAGATGCGCGTGTCGGCAGACCACCTGCTGTCCCTGCTCAACGACGTTCTGCAAATGAGCAAGCTGGAAAGCGGCGAGATCACGCTGGCCCATGAGTTGCTGGACCTCAACCGCCTTGCCGTTGAGGTGCTGACCATCATCGGCCAGAAGGCCGCGGAATCCGGCATCAACATGGAGCACGATCCCCGCTCCGACCCCGTTTCCATTCCGTGGGTCTACGGCAGTCCGCTGCACCTGCGGCAGGTATTCTTGAATATTTACACCAACTGCATCAAGTATAACAAGGTGGGCGGCTCCATCTCCACGCGGTTCCAGCTGGTGGAGAAAACGGACAAAACGGTGCGCTACCGCTGGACCGTTACAGACACCGGGATCGGCATGAGCGGGGAGTTTTTAAAGCACATCTTTGACCCCTTCACGCAGGAAAACGCGGATGCCCGCAGCGTCTATCAGGGGACGGGGCTGGGCATGGCCATTGTGAAGGGCCTTGTGGAGAGAATGGGCGGCAGCATCGAGGTCCGCAGCACCGTGGACGTGGGCTCAACCTTTGTGATCACCATCCCCTTTGAGATCGCGGAGCCTGTCCGGCATGACGCGGCCAAGGAGCGTGACGCGGAGCAGGCGGATATTCGCGGCGTGCGCCTGCTTCTGGCAGAGGATAACGACCTGAACGCGGAGATCGCGCAGATGCTTTTGGAGGATGCGGGCGCGGTCATCACCCGGGTGGGCGACGGGCAGCAGGCCGTGAGACTGTTCCGGGAGCAGCCCGCCGGGACCTTTGACGCCATTTTGATGGATGTGATGATGCCCGTGATGGACGGTCTGACGGCGACGAGAACCATCCGTGCCCTTGACCGCCCTGACGGCAGGACCATTCCCATCATCGCCATGACGGCAAACGCCTTTGCGGAGGACGCGGAAAAGTGTCTGGCCGCCGGGATGAACGCCCATCTTGCAAAGCCGCTGGATATGGAAAGGGCGATCGCGACGATCGCCCGGTATGTCCGAGCGGATGAATGAAAAAGCGCAGTTTTACCCATGCGTGTGGAACGCATCCGCCCTCTTGGGGGCGACGAACAGGACGGAGCCGCTGAACGCGGCTCCGTCTTGCAGCTTGTCGAGAAACCGCTTTATGCACGTGGCTTACGTGGATGAAAACACTTCCCAAAGGATCAGCCCGGCAGCGCCAAAGTATCAATTTGATACTTTGGACTGCTCACTGGAGGAATTGGCAGTTCTGAAATGGATCGCAAGGAATCCGGCTATCCGACAGCAGGAGCTTGCAAACGCAACGGGGAAGTCCATTGCGACCGTGAAACGAATTATGAAGTCCCTGCAGGATAAACACTATCTTCGCAGGGAAAATGGCAAAAGGCATGGCAAGTGGGAAATACTGATGGAGGGGCCCGTAAACGCAGATAGAGAAGAGTGACAGCACACAGCCATCGGCATATCCGATCAACGGTTATGCCGATGGTTGTTTCATTTTTGCTGCATTTCGGGGGGAATATTGAGAAAAATATTGCCAGTGCGTTGCTTGGGTTCTATCTATATTGCTGGTTCTACCCCAACATATTGGCGTGGGTTCGGGGCCCAAATTGTTATGTACAGGCGTTTTACTTATACGATTAAATTATATCTGAAATTATTGGATAAATTCATAAATTCATCAGTTATAACTGATGAATTTATGGTTTCTGCATTAAACTTCACCTGTAAATGTGCTACACTATGGTCAAACATGGAAAGGGGGGCTAAGCTCTATGATCAAACGCGAACTGTATATGAGCCGTATCCGTCCGTTTATCGGAACGGAGCTGATCAAGGTTATGACGGGTATTCGCCGCTGCGGGAAGTCTGTCATGTTGGAACTGATCAAACAGGAGATCACGGAGTCCGGTGTCAGCCCGACGCAGTTTATCTCCATCAACTTTGAAGATATGAGCTATTCCCATCTGCAAACCGCGCAGGCTCTGCACGACGAGATCACCAGAAGAGCCGTAGCCATGGAGGGCAAGGTCTATTTGTTTTTTGATGAAATACAGGAGGTCAGGGATTGGGAAAAGTGTATCAACTCTCTCCGTGTTTCGCTGGATTGTGACATCTACATCACTGGGTCAAACGTAAAGCTGCTGTCCGGCGAGCTTGCGACGACGGTATGTGGAGTTTGTGATCTATCCGTTTTCCTTTGGGGAGTTTATGGAGCTGTACCGTTCGATTGTTCCCAATGAGACGGTTCAGCAGTGTTTTCAAAAGTATCTGCTTGCCGGAGGGATGCCTTACCTCGCAAATCTCCGTTATGCGGATGCTCCGTCCAGGCAATATCTTCACGATCTGTTTAACTCTGTCCAGCTCAAGGACATTGTAAAGCGGAATAAAATCCGGGATGTTGATTTGCTGGAACGGATTATTGCCTATGTGATCGCCAATGTGGGAACGACCTTCTCTGCGACCTCTCTTGCAAAGTTCCTGAAAAGCGAGCAGCGCACCGTTGCCCCGGAAACCATTTTGAACTATATCAAATACTGCTGCGAGGCTTACCTGTTCTATCAGGTGAAGCGGGAAGATTTGCAGGGAAAACAGATCCTTGCCTCCAACGAAAAGTATTATATTGCCGATCATGGCATCCGCGAAGCTGTGTTCGGCGGCAATATGCGGGACATCAATCTCATTTTGGAGAATATCGTATATCTGGAATTGCTCCGCCGAGGCTATCAAGTGACGGTTGGCAGAACGGGTGATAAGGAAATTGACTTTGTATGCGATAAACGCGGCGAAAAGCTGTATGTTCAGGTCACGTATCTGCTGGCATCGGAAGAAACAGTCAATCAGGAATTTGGCGTGTATGACAGTATCCGCGATAACTTCCCGAAGTATGTCGTTTCCCTTGATGAGTTCGACATGAGCCGAAATGGCATCAAGCATCGGAATATCCGCGATTTCCTTTTAGCTGAGGAATGGAACTGAATATGAAACCCGGCGTCACGTCAAATGGCGCGATGCTGGGCTTCTTTGTACAGTCGCGCCCCGCAAGGGGCGCGTGGATTGAAATATCCAGCAGGTAACCATCGGATCGTCCTTCTTGGCTGCGCCCCTTTGCGGGCTACCCCTCACACAACAAAAGCGCAAATATAAAACACTCATCGGTGTTTTGTATTTGCGCTTTTTACGTTTTCCACTTACTTCCCGGCTCCATCCGCCCCGACGACGGTGATGGTATTGCGCAGCATTCCCATCCAGCAGGAATAGGGATAGCTGCCCGGGCTCTCCGGTGTGAAGCGGATCGTGTTTTCGCCCGCTTCCAGCTTGATCTGCTGGTTGAACGCGGGAAGGACGATCTCGTTGTTGCAGCCGTTCAGGCTTTCCTCGTCGGCCACGATCGTCCACACCACCGGGATGCCCTGCGCCACCTGAATGTTGTCAAACCCGTTGGAGCGGAGGCGCGTGGTCACATACTGCGTGCCGCCGTCCTGGACGGCGGTAACGGCGGTCTCGCCGCCGCTGGCTGCGCCCGGGAGCAGGATGCCCGCCAGCGCCAGATTATTCTGCACGGTGAACAGCCCCAGCAGCACCAGCAGCGCCGCGCCGAGCTGAAGCATCCACCTGCGCCAGCTGGCCTTGAGTGTGCTGGCGGCGGTTCCGAACAGAAGAATCAGCGGGATGGTGCCAAGGCAGAAGAAAAACATGGATGCGGCCCCGGCGAAAAAGCTGCCGCTGGCGATGGCGTAAAGCTGCATGGATTGCAGCGGCCCGCAGGGCATCAGTCCATTGACAAGGCCCATGGAAAAGGAGCCGTGCCGCCGAAGGGCGGCAAGAGCCTTCTGCGCGGCCTTCGGCAGCCGGAGGGAGGGCAGGGAAACGCCGCCCAGCATACAAATGCCCATCGCCAGCATGAGTAGGCCCGCCAGAAGGCCCACCGTCCCGCGCACCCGGAGCGTGATGGCGGCCTTTTCGCCCACCAGACCCAGCACCCCGCCGATCAGCGTATAGCTGGTCAGCCGTCCCAGATTGTAAAGCGCGCTGCCGCGCAAGGGGCTTTGGTGGCCGCCCTGCATACTCTGGGCCAGATTCAGCCCGCCGCACATGGCGATGCAGTGCACCGAGGTCAAAAGCCCCACCAGAACCAGCGCGGCATAGCCCATCTGCGCCCCGCTGACCGTGGGGAAGCGCTGGAAAAATTCCGTCCACCCCAGCTGCCGGGCGATCACAAAAAGCCCCAGCAGGATCACCAGCAGGTAGATGCCGTCGCCCCTGCGCCGGGGGCTTTGCGTGACGGAGTATCCGGCCTCCTCCACGGCCCGGATGACCGCCTCTTCCGTGCAGGGCGCATCGTAGGAGACGCGCAGCTGCCCGCGTTTCCGGTCGGCGCGGGCCGTGCCGCAGCCCTCCAGCCGCCGGACCGCGTGTTCCACTGTCCGCTCACAGCCGGAGCAGGTCATCCCCTCAATATAAAATGTCTGCTCTTTCATGAAGGTCTCCGGCTCAGAACTTCTTCCAGTTTTCAAAGCGGGGGGCATTTTCCTCTAAAAAGGAATGGGGAACGGTCAGCGTGCCGTCCTCTTCCTCATAGACTTCCGCTGTGATGGGCACCGGGTCGCACCCGCCGCTGACGATGCCCACCGCGGTGGAGGCAAAGCGGTTATGGCAGTTCTGGCAGACGAAATCGTCTCCGTCCTGCTCAAAATAGGCGTAGGGTGAGCCGTTGCACACCTGACAGGTGTTCAGGGCCAGCCGCACCGTGTCGTCAGAGGCCCGCACCGCCAGCACCTGCACGGTGATGCCGCCCGCGTCATAGTCGAAAAAGCTGGCCGTGGTCCCGATCTCCTCCGTGCGCACGGTCAAATCGCTTCCGGAGGAGACCGAGGTCTCCGTTGTGCTGCTGCTTCCGGCGCCCTGTTCGGTGTGCTTCGGCAGGGCCGTTACGGCAAGGGCGGCAAGCAGCACCAGCCCTGCCGCCACAGCCAGAGGATTCACGCGCCGCTTGGCGGCTTTGGATGCCTGTTTCTTCATTTCGCTACCTCAAGTCCGGTTTTTTCCAGCGCCTGCTTCAAATCGCCGATGATGTCCTCCGCGTCCTCAATGCCCACGGAGAAGCGGAAAAAGCCGTTATGGAACTCCGCGGGATAGAGATACTGCCGCTCGTCGTTTTCACCGAGGAACACGATCAGGCTTTCATCATGTCCTAGCGATACGGCGGAGGTGATGATTCTTAAGTGGCTGACGAACTTATTGTGGGTGTCGTGGTCCGCCTTCAGTCCAAAGGACAGCACGCCGCCAAAGCCGGGGGCCATCTGCTTTTTCGCCACGTCATGGCCCTTATGGCTCTCCAGCCCCGGATAGGCCACAAAGCTGACGCAGGGCTGCTTTTCCAGCCACCGGGCCACGGCCATGGCGTTTTCGTTGTGCTGGCGCATCCGCAGCGGCAGCGTAACGGAGCCGCGCATGATGAGCCACGCGTTAAAGGGGCTGATGGTCCCGCCCAGGTTCACCTGAGACTGGGCGCGGATCTGGTCCAGGTATTCCGTTTTACCGATGATAGCGCCGCCCATGGAGTCCCCGTGGCCATTGATGTACTTGGTCAGGCTCTCCACCGTGAAGTCCGCGCCCAGCTCAATGGGCCGCTGGTTGAAGGGGGAGGCAAAGGTGTTGTCCACGCTTAAAAGCGCCCCGTGCCGATGGGCGATTTCCGCGATAGCGGCAATGTCCGAGATCATCAACGTGGGGTTGCCCGGCGTTTCGATGTGGATGAGCTTGGTGTTGGGGCGGATGGCCGCCTCCACATTGGCGGGGTCGGTGGTGTCCACAAGGGTGGTCTCCACGCCGAATTTGTTGTTCAGCAGTTCGTTCAGCAGGCGGTAGACCGCGATGTAGGTGACGCTGGAGAAGATCACATGGTCGCCCTTGTTCAGCAGGGCGAAAAACAGCCCGCTGAGGGCCGCCACGCCGGAGGCCAGCACCACGCAGTCCTCGCCGCCTTCCAGCGACGCCACGCGCTCCTGCAAGTATTTCTGGTTGGTGCCGCCGTTGCGGGTATAGAGATTGGCCCCGGCGCTGGACCAGTTCATATCCGTGGGGTCATAGGGCAGGGCATAGCTGTTGGCCATGGTGATGGGGCGCTTGATGGCGCCGCTGTCCTTGTCCACCTCGTTGCCCGCGTGCACGGCGCGGGTGGCAAATTTCAGTTGGGTGTTGTTTTCCTGCGTTGACATGGGTAATCCCGTCCTTTGCTTTCCATTAACATAGTATAGTTGTGGGTATATGCATCGTAACACACCGAAGCGCCTCTGTCAACCGCAATGTGGAAAGAGGCACAGGGGATGCGGCAGAAAAATTTCCCTTGCATGGATGCAGGGAATGTGATACGATAAAAGTGCAATCGCAAGTGAACTTATAAATAATAAGGGGGAAAAGATTTGCCAAAGGGAAAATTGCTGGATGGGCTGGTGACCCAGCAGAAGGTGCTGCGGGCTGCGGTGGCGCTGTTTCTGGAAAAGGGCTATACCAGAACCACCACGGGCGAGATCGCAAAGGCGGCGGGGATTGGGCAAAGCTCCTTTTTCCACGTCTTTCCCAGTAAAGAGGCGCTGCTTTTAGAGCTGGTGCAGCGGATGTTCGGCGGGCAGTTCGACCTTGCCGGGCAGCACAGCGGCATGGAGAACCCTGTGTTTCTCTACGCCGTGGAAACGGCGCTCCAGCTCCACATCACGGAGCTGACGGAGCCGCTGCGGGAGCTGTATGTGGTGGGCTATACCCTGCCCACGACATCCGCCTATATCTACCGCAGCACGGCAAAGCGTTTGCAGGCCATCTTCGGCCCCTATCTGCCATCCGCCCAGCCCAAGGACTTTTACGAGATGGAGATCGCGTCGGCCGGCATCATGCGGGGCTTCATGTCCGTGCCGTGCGACCTGTATTTTACCATCGAAGCCAAGATCGCCCGCTTCCTCGACTGCGCGCTCAAGCTCTACGACGTACCGGAGGAGAAGCGGCAGGCGGTCACGGCGGCGGTGCTCCGGCTGGACCTGCACGCCATGGCGGCGGGCATCATTCAAAAGACCGTGCAGCAGGCCGAAGTGGGCTTCGAGGCCCTTATACCGGAGAAATAAGTTTTTCGGGGGGATATCCCCCTGATGCATCCAATGGATGCACTGCACACTTTCCTTTTATTTTCAGACATTTGAGCAGGAGGAACGAGTATGAAGAAACGCACATTCGTCCGGAGACTGTTGGCATCGACGACAGCGGCAGTCATGCTGTTGTCTACGGTGTCTGCAATGGCCGCTTTCCGCGATACCGCGGGTCATTGGGCGGAGAAGACACTTACGGAGTGGCAGGAGCAGGGACTCATCGACGGTTACAGCGACGGCAGCTTCCAACCGGACGGAACCATGACCCGGGCAGGCTTTGCCAAGCTGATGAACCGGGGGCTGGGCTTCACAGATGAGGCCCCCATTTCCTTTACGGATGTAAAGGAAGGCGATTGGTTCTATACCGAAATAGCGAAAGCTGTGGCGGCCGGATATGCTCAGGGCAGCGGCGGTACCTTCCGCCCCCAGCAGGTGATCACCCGGGCGCAGGCGGCAGCGATGATTGCCCGGGCGGCGGGTCTTTCCGACAATGAAACGAGAGCGGAGGGCTTTACCGACGCCGCTTCCATCCCGGCGTGGGCCAAGGGGAGCATTGGCGCCGTAGCAGAGGCCGGATTTATGGGCGGCTACGCGGACGGCACGTTCCGGGCGGATGGCCTCATCACTCGGGCCCAAGCTGTGGTCACGCTTGACCGCGTGCGGAAAGATACGCAGAATATGACCATTGAGAACGCCGGGACCACGCTGGAAAATAAAACCGTCAACGGCGACCTCATCATTGCGGAGTCTGTGGGGGAGGGGAACGTCACGCTCAAAAATGTGACGGTCCTCGGCAGCGTGATCGTCAAGGGCGGCGGCGCAAACTCCATCTATCTGGATGGCGTTCGGGTCGGCGGCACGGTCCAGCTGCAAAAGGAAAACGTACATCTCTGCCTGATGGGCGATACGGCGCTTGGCCGTGTGGAGATCGGCATGCCGTGCCGCATCACGCAGGACAGCAGTTTCAAGGGTATGATGGGCACGCTGGTGATCGACCTGAAAAAAACGTCGGATCAGAAAATTCAGATCGAAGTCCCCGCGAAGCTCGTGGAGCTTTTGAGCCGCGCCAATGTGGTGCTGAATGCGGACGTGGAGACGCTTCAGATCGACAGGGATGCGGAGGGCGCACAGCTTGATGTCAAGCGGGGTACGACGGTCGGTGAGCTGACCGCTGACGCCAAAGTGAAGCTGATCGGCTCCGGTACAGTGGCATCGCTGGTGGTATCGGTGAACGACGTGACCGTCAGCGGCAGCCTGAGTGTGAAGAAGACAGAGACCGAGGACGGCGCAAAGGCCCCAACCGTGTCCGGCGGTAGTTCCGGCGGGTCCGGCAGCTCCGGCAGTTCCGGCGGGTCCGGTGGGTCCGGTGGCTCCGGCAGTTCCGGCAGCTCCGGTGGGTCCGGTGGCTCCGGCAGCTCCGGCAGTTCCGGCAGTTCCGGCGGGTCCGGTGGGTCCGGTGGCTCCGGCAGCTCCGGTGGGTCCGACGGGTCCGGCGGCTCGTCCGGCGGGAGCTATACTCCGGTCAAGCGCGTCGTCGATGCGGAGACGGTCGCGGACGTGACCGTGCCCTACGGCACGAGTGAGGCAGACGCGATGAGCCGCTTTCCCGGCTCCGTCACGCTGAACGTGACGGAGGACGGCACGGCGGATACGGTCAGCGCGGCGGTGAGTTGGGCGCTGGATAAGGCGTACAACGCGAATCCCCTCGCGGACACCGTTTACACCGTCATCGGCACGGTGACGGTCCCCGACGGCTATACCTATGACGGAACGCTGACCGTGACCGCCGTGCTGACGGTCGAGGCAGACCCGGATACAACGATCGCAGGCATTTCGGAGGTGACGGGGTTGGAGCTGCCCTACGGCGCGGTTGAAAGCAACGCGCAGCTGCCCGTAAAGGTCACGCTGACGCCCGCCGTGCCGCTATCCGGAAACGATGCCCTGCTGGCGAACGTGACTTGGACGCTGGACGGCGAATGGGTCAGCCCCGGTGTGAACACCTTCACCGGGACGGTGGACATGCCCGCCGGGTACTACTATCACGGCGAAACGACCGCCACGATCACGACTACCGTGACCGTGATGGAGAGCGGCGTGACGCCCGGGACAAAGCTGGTCGTCAATCACGACCCCCTTCCCACCACCTCCATTGGCTACGCGAGCACGGAGGAGTTGGTGCTGGCGGCGGCAAGGCCGGACCTGCCTACGAATACCACGCTCCAGTGCCAGGACGACTCCTATATCGAGGTGACAGTTCCGGCGAATGACTGGAGATTCACCTATACGCCCTATTATCCGAATTCCGTTACCGATCAGACGGTGTCCCTCTCGGTGAACGCGGCGCTTCCGATGGGGTATGAGGATGAAAACGGCACGATACGCGTGTATTGCTCCGTGGAGATCAAGAAGCTGGATACGGCGGCGCTGGAGCGCGTGCTGGATGAGGCCAGGGTGCAGCTGGATACGCTGACGGGTTCAGAAGCCGAGGCCCTTGCGGACAGCACAAAACTCTATGTTGCCCCGAATGGCACAGGTGTCGGCAATGTATCGAACGGCGTGAACTTCATCTGGGAGGATCAGAAGATCCCGCTGGAGACCGCTTACACCGCCGCGCAGAACAAGCTCGCCGGGGATACCTTTGTTTCTCAGGCGGAATGCGACCAGCTGGCGCAGGAATTGCAGGAAGCAAGCGACACGTTCAAGACAATCACGCCGTATGTGGGTACATTCTATACGGACGCGCTGCTTCTGGAGGCTGTGAAGAACGGGAACGCCGTCAACCCGAATTACAGCAGCGAGTTTGCCTATTCCACCGAAATGCAGCCGCTGCGGTACAATTACACCTATTGGCTCTACGGGAACAGCGGTTGGACCGAGCCGAACAGCGGCGTGGCGGTGAGCATTGACTGGTCGTTCAGCGGCGACGGTGCGCAATACCTCACGTTTGCGCCCGAAGGGGGCAGAGATCATAACAACTATATGCACAGCTACGGCGTAAAGGTCACGGGGCAGCCGGATAAGCCGAAGAAGGTCACCCTTACGGCCACGGTCAAGCGGTACGATCTTGATCCCAACGGCACAGAGGTGGGCAAGATCGACTACACCGCCACCGTCGGCGCGCCGATCCGGGTGGACACTACGGCCACGGTGGCCGCGCCGCGGCTGACCTCTGGCAATAAGGAAAACAATATCTCCGTCCAGGTGCCCCTGACGGGCGCGGAATACATCATCGGCGTAGACACCAGCAGGATAACCGCCGCAGAAAATACTACCCCCACCGGGGAAGTCCCCCTCGCCACTAGAGCTGTTTCCATAACGGCGGGCAAGAGCTGCACGGTAAACAGCTACGGGCTGTCCGTGCCCGTCACCGCCTCCTGCGGCTTCATGGGCGTGACGCTGGCTCCTACCAGTCCTGTCGATCCTGACGCGGACCCCGCGTATAAAATCGGCAATATCCCGGTCACCATCCAGAAGGGGGCGCTGACGGTGGATGAGAGCGGCGGCTGGTACGTGCCGGATGAAGACCTGACGTATGCTGCGAAAGTATGGGGCTGCAACCCCGCAGTAACGGTCCTGACGCAGCCCGCCGAAGGCTCCCTTTACACGGTATCTGTCAGCATGGCATATATGTATGAAATAAGGGCCATCGAGATCGTATACAAAACGTCGGACGACCTCCCCAGCGGCGCTGCGGACGAGGTGTATGTAAGCTTTTCAAGGGACGATGGCAAGACGGACGCATCCGTTCAGGACGGCATCGCATATAAGGGAAAGAATGTGACGCTTACGCCGGGAGCCTATCATATCTGGGTGAGGGTCGAAAATGATGGCATGTGGCTGCAAGGTGATATATTGACAGTGAACGACAACAGCAGCTCCGCGGACGACACACCGTAAGCGGACGAGGGAAGGGGCTGTCCCTTTTTCCAAGGTCCGTGTATCATATCGGCATAAGCTGAACTGCCCCCGGCCCAGTTGCCGGGGGCAGTTTCATTTATAGCAGTCTGTTAAACCATTGAAATGTTATCGGGTTTATCTGCGAACTTTTCAATGCACTTCTTGATTTTACTTTGCTGATAGAGTATAATTCCATTGAAATGTAGCATAATAATACAGGCAAGTTTTCAATGGAGAGGAAGCTATGGAAATCAAACGAGATCGGTATTTGAAGAAAATCGTCTCCTTCATGTGGGACGGTCAGGTAAAAGTGATCACGGGCATACGAAGATGCGGCAAGTCCTATCTGCTTCGCAATCTGTTCAAGAGCTATCTTCTCAACGAGGGCGTTGCCGAAGATCACATTCTCACCTTTGAACTGGACTTGACCCGTGATATTCGCTATCGCGATCCGCTGGAGCTGGCGTCGCATGTTCGGGAGACCGTGGAGCACAGCACAGATCAATACTATCTCTTTGTAGATGAAATTCAGATGTCCGATGAAGTTCCGAATCCTTACAATCCGGATGGAAAAAAAATCACCTTCTACGATGCGCTGAACGACCTGAGATCCCTGCCTAACCTGGATATTTATGTGACTGGCAGCAACTCCAAAATGCTGTCTTCTGATATACTGACCGAGTTCCGAGGACGCAGTGATGAGATTCGCATGCATCCGCTTTCCTTCGCCGAATACTATTCGGCGGTTGGCGGCGATAAGCAGGACGCTTTTGATGAGTTTGCGTTCTACGGTGGTATGCCGCTGATTTTGTCCCGCCCCACCGATGCCGCGAAGATGGCATATTTGAAATCGCTGGTTTCCGAGGTTTATCTGAAGGACATTGTGGAGCGGAAAAAAATCAAGCGCGAGGATGTGCTGTCCGCTATCCTCGATTTGCTATGTTCGTCTATTGGCTCTCTGACCAATCCGACGAAGGTTGCCGCCGCCATCAATACCGTGCAGAAGCGCAGCGGTGAGAATGTGGTTGCACTGAACACCGTGAAAGCCTATATGGACCATTTGTCGGATTCCTTCCTCTTCACCGAATGCAAGCGCTGGGATGTCAAGGGCAAGAGCTATTTTGACTATCCCAACAAATACTACTGTGAGGACGTTGGACTGCGAAATGCCCGTATCGGCTTCCGCCAGCAGGAAATGACCCATATCATGGAGAACATCATTTTCAATGAGCTGATGGTTCGAGAGTGCTCCGTTGACATCGGCATCGTTTATGGCAATGAGAAAAATTCCAAAGGAAGGGTCACTCCGGTTGCGCGGGAAATCGACTTCATTGCGGCCTCTGGCGGCAGGAAGACCTATATCCAGTCCGCTTACGCGCTGGGAACGGAGGAAAAGGCGATCACTGAGAACAAGCCCTTTTCGCTGGTCGGCGATTCTTTCCCGAAGATCATTGTGCGTCATGATATTCGCAAGCGCTGGTATGATGACAGCGGCATTCTCAATATCAGCGTCATCGACTTCCTGCTGGATGACACGCTTGTCTAAAGCCACTTATAGCAAAACGGCTCACGCATGGTGGGCCGTTTTCCTTCTGTAAAAGCCCCCCTTACATCAAGGCTGTTGAAAAAGCGGGAAAGGTGGAAAGCGGATTGATTTTACGCCGCTCGCCCGCAATCGCGGACGGGCGGAATTTCTTGCGGTTTGTTGTCGTGTGATGATTGACATTCTGGAAGAGTCTGATATAATACGTGTGATGATAGTGGATGCCTGTGCGTGAAGGATGGATTCACGGCAGCGGCATGGATTGTTTTATAAAAAAGCAGCGTTTGTAAGATCGTTCTCCCTGCACATTGTGTGAAGCGAGAGCCACAATCGGCAGGGAGTGCTTTTGAGGCAAGAGTTAGCGTGAACTAACTGAACCGAAAGCACGGGGACGGAAGAGCCATGCGCCGCTTTTATATATTGACCGTTGGTTAGTATAGACTAACTTCTGCCTGCGGATCGCAGGCAGAAAGAACGCAGATGCCGCCGACGTACAATATAGAGATGTTTTCACTTTTATAAGCGGCATGAGGGGGGAAAGGAGGCAAAAAGGCGGAGTGCTCTCTACGACGGTTAGGCAAGACTAACTATTCGCGAAAGCCCGCAAGATTGGAAACACAATCAAAACCGAAACGGGGAGAATGAACATGAAGCATTTTTGGCAAAAATTCATAGCGTTTGTCACCGCGGCGGTGATGCTTCTGCCGTCCAGTGCGCTGGCGGCCGATCCCGGCGAAACGGGCGCTGCCGCTTCCGGCGAACCGGACTACACGATCGCGGACGCGATTTTTGAAGATATATACGCCGTTGCGGAAGAGGAATCGGTGCTGCGGAGCGCCGATGACCCGATCCAGAGGATCTACGACTATCTGGAATCAGCCGACGGCGTGAAGGAAGGCTCCGTCACCCTGAATGGCGACGGCTGCGTATTCTGGCAGACGGAGGACGGGATCACCTGCTCCTACTCCACGCGGTTACAGGAGATCATGGAGTCTGTGCAGGTGCCCGATGAGGCCGACGAGGACGCCCCGGATGTGCAGGTGCAGTCCTACGCTGCCCGGGGGACCTCCCACGGGTCGGATGTCTATCTGTTCCAGCCGTATTTCGGTCTGGACGGCTCCTTCACCCGGCAGTACCAGACGGAGGCGGAGCGGATCGCCGCGGCTGCCGATGGTACGTATCACTACTACAAGGCCGAGGCCGCCACGGTGGACGCCATTGCGGACGCCATCGAGGATGGCGGTGTGATCATTTTCGACAGCCATGGCTCTACGGACTATGACAACGGAAAAGACGATTACACCTCCCGGGCAACGACCTCCTATCTCTGCCTGCAAAGCGGAGAGGGACTGACGCAGGCGGATTATGAAGACAGCCACGCAGTCTATGGCGGCGGCAGCGGCCGGATGAAATATTATCAGGTGGACGGCACCGTCATCGCAAACCACATGGACCGGACGGCGAACAATGGCCTTTTGTGGATGGCCATCTGTCTGGGAATGGCCACGGACGGTCTGGAAGCGCCGCTGATGGAAAAGGGTCTGGGCGCGGTGTACGGATACAGCCAGTCCGTGACCTTCGTGGGCGATTATACGTTCGAAGAAGCTTTTTACGACAGCCTGCTGGCCGGAAACGATGTGGCGACGGCCATTGCTGACATGAAGGAGCGCTGCGGCCAGTGGGACTATTCGCCTGAGATCGCCGCGGCCAACAGCATGCCGGACAGCTACATCATTGAAACAGAGGCAGACGCGGTCCGGCAGAGAGCGGCGTTCCCCATCGTGGTCTCCACGGAGGACGATTACCCCGGCCACGGAAAGGTGGACGCGGTGCAGACGGTCAACTCCACGTGGGCGCTGATGAACCAGTACGCGCTGACCGTCCGGACCGATACGGACAATGACGAAAACACCGTGACGCCCCGCGGCGCAACGATCACGGCCCAGCCGGCGGAGGGCTATTATGCCTCTGGCTATACGGTGGAGCCGGAGGGCGCAGCGGTGGTGAAGCAGGACGGCAACGTGTTCCGCGTGTCTGCCATGCGGGAGGACTGCACGGTCACCATCCACTTTGCGGCCAAGACCGCCGCGACCATTCATTTCAGCGTGCCGGACGGTGTTGCGCAGACGGACATGAACTCCTATGTGGGCGAGACGGTCACGTTGCCGCTGCCGCAGGGCACGCCGGAGAGCACAGAGCAGGCATACCACTTTGTGGGCTGGACCGAAGCGCCTGTGGAGACCCCGGTGGAGGCGGCGGACTATTTCAAGGCCGGAGAGACCTACACGCTCAGCGGAGACGAGGTCACGCTCTATGCGCTGTATCAGTATTTTGCAACGCCGGAGGGGACGACGCCCCATTTCTATGAGCTGACAGAGGGACCCGCAGACTGGAGCGGCACCTATGTGATCACCGGAGGAGACCGCGCACTGCTGTGTGACGGCTCGAAAACGGGCCAGGAAATGGGCAACGCGTCGGCAGCGGTGACCTTGGAACGCGCCGGAATGCGCGTGGAGGACAGCGAGCTTCTGGGCGCTTCGGGCGCGTATGCGGTGCAGATCGTCGAAATTCCCGGCACAGGAGACGAGAACACGCCCCCCAAATACGCCATCCGGCTGGGCGGCGCCAGCAGCGCCGTGTATCTGGCATGCCGCGGCAATAACGATCAGCTGAATACCTCGGCGGATTTCGGAAGCACCTTTGCCCGCTGGACCATGACATGGGAAGACGGGCATGTGGTGTGCAAAAATGTCCGTTATCCCGGCCGGACGCTGCAATTCTGCACCAATGACCAGTACTTCAGATGCGTGACGACCGTCAGAAAGGACGCCGCGTCGGTGACGCTCTATCGCGGCGATGAGAGCAGCCTGTGGTATACCACCAACCTCTCTTCCTCTTCGCCGGAGCCGGAGACCGTCGCCGCGCCGACCATCACGCCCGATGGCGGTACGTTCCGGGATGCCCAGACCGTGACGATTACCTGTGCCACGGAGGGGGCGGACATTTACTACACCACGGACGGCAGCGTCCCCACGGTCTCCGCCGCTCTTTATAGCGGCCCCATCACCCTGACGGAGACGGCCACCATCAAGGCCATTGCCGTGAAGGACGGCATGACGGCGAGCGCGGTGGTCAGCGCAGCCTTCGTGAAGGAAGCGGCGCCGGACACCGTTGCCGCGCCGACCATCACGCCTGATGGCGGCACATTCAAGGATTCCCAGATCGTAACGATCACCTGCGCCACGGAGGGGGCGGCGATCTACTATACCACGGACGGCAGCGTCCCCACTGCCTCCTCTACCTTGTACAGTGGCCCCATCACCCTGACGGCGGACGCCACCGTCAAGGCCATTGCCGTGAAGGACGGCATGGCGGCAAGCGAAGTGGTCACTGCGGCCTTTACCAGAGAAGTGACGCCTGAAACGGCGGCCACGCCTGTGATCGCGCCCAGCGGCGGCACGTTCAAGGATTCCCAGAGCGTGACGATTACCTGCGCCACAGAGGGCGCGGCGATTTACTACACCACGGATGGCAGCACTCCCACTACCTCCGCTACTTTGTATAGCGGCCCCATCACCCTAACCGCGACGGCCATCATGAAGGCCATTGCCGTGAAGGACGGCATGGCGGATAGCCTTGTGGCTTCCGCGACCTTTACCAAGCGCGCCGCTGACAATGGCTCCGGCGGCTCCGGCAGCGGCGGGAGCTCCGGTGGCGGTGGCGGCGGAGCCGCTTCCGCGACCTATACGGTGAGCGTGAGTTCCGGCAAAAACGGCACTGTGACGACGAGCCCCAAAAATGCGGAGAAGGGAACGGTGGTAACCCTCACCGTTTCTCCGGACCGGGGCTATCAGCTGGACCAGCTGCGCGTGACCGACGCCAGCGGCAACACCCTCTCTCTCACGGACAAGGGCAACGGGACCTATACCTTCACCATGCCCGGCGGCGCGGTCACGGTAACGGCCCTCTTCAAGGCGGAGAGCGCCGAGCAGGAAAATCCCTTTACAGATGTTGCGGATACTGCCTATTACAAGGACGCAGTGCTGTGGGCGGTCCGGCAGGGCATCACCTCCGGCACCACGGATGAGACCTTCCGCCCCAATGCGAACTGCACCCGCGCCCAGCTGGTGACCTTCCTGTGGCGGGCCGCCGGGTCCCCAAAGGCCTCCGGCAGCAGCCCGTTCAGCGACGTAGCCAAGGATGCTTATTACTATGACGCGGTGCTGTGGGCCGTGGAAAACGGCATCACCAGCGGCACCTCCGCCACCACCTTTGCCCCCGACGCGGCGGTGACCCGCGGCCAGACGGTCGCGTTCCTGCACCGCGCGGCAGGCGCGCCCGCAGCTTCCGGCGCGGACTTTGCGGATGTGGACGCGAACAGCTATTACGCGGACGCGGTGGCGTGGGCTTCCCGGCAGGGCATCACCTCCGGCACCACGGACAAGACGTTCAGCCCCAACGCCTCCTGCACCCGCGGCCAGATTGTTACGTTCCTCTATCGCCAGATGGGGAATTGACAATATCCAGAAATAACCACGTTTGCGATATGTGAGGAAGAAAGGGGATGGTGCGCGCACCGTTTTTCAAAAGCGTTCCCTGATCAAATTTTCAGAAAGGTAAACGACAGGCATGAAGAAACAAGCGAAAAACAAATTTCTGTCTCTTCTGCTGGCTGCCGCATTGACTCTCGGCTGCTCCGTCCCGGCCTTTGCCGCTGAGGACGGGCAGCCGGAGGGCGACGCCCCCGCAGTCACAGAAGCAGAGGAAACCATTGCGCTGGAGATCGCGCCGGAATCGGTGCAGGACCTGACCAGAGCAGGCGTTTCCTACAAGGACGGTGTCTATGAGGGCACCGGAGCGGGCTTTCGGAGTGGTGAGATCAAGCTGAATGTGACCATCACCGACGGAAAGATCGCTAAGGTGGAACTGGTTTCTCAAAGCGGCCAGACCTACTGGGACAGCAAGAATGTTGCCTCCCTGTTCGATAAGATCGTGGAAGCGAACAGCCCGGAGGTGGACGGCGTTTCCGGCGCGACCAAGAGCAGCGACGGCGTGAAGGCCGCGGTGCGGGACGCGCTGAACAAGGCAGAGGATACGGGCGAGCCGGAGGAGCCGGATCAGCCGTCCGAGGATCCGATCTTTGCATCCGGCAGCGGCAAGAAGCAGGACCCGTATCTCATTGAGACGGTGGAGCAGCTGAAGGCGTTTGCCAAGTCGGTCAACGGCGGCGAGTCCTATCAGGGCCAGTACATCAGCCTGAATGATGATCTGGACCTTGACGGTGAGGAATGGACGCCCATCGGCGCTTCCAGCGCGTTCCGGGGCATTTTCGATGGCGGCAATTACACCATTGAAAACCTGACCTTCGGCTCCAAGTCCGAACCGACGGAGCTGGAAAATGTGGGCCTGTTCGGTGATCTGGGCGACGGCGCCGTGATCCGCAACCTCGGCGTTAAAGACGTGGTCGTCTATAATTACTATGCGGGCAGCCAGTATGTGGGCCTGATCGCTGCTGGCACAGGCGACAACAGCGTGGTGGAAAACTGCTGGGCCACTGGCGACATCACCAGTACAGGCACCTCTACGGACGACGGAAAATACTCCTACGTCGGCGGTCTGGTTGGCGCCAGCGGATTGAAGAGCTTTATCGCCAACAGCTGGTCGGACGTGAGCATTGATTCCACCAGCAGAACGGATAACTCCGTGGGCGGTATTGTGGGCTGGACGAGCAACAATTCCGCCGTCGTCAACTGCGCGGCGTTCGGTGATGCTTCGGACAGCAGCGACGGTACTTTCAGCGCCGTTGGCGGCGTGGTGGGCTACTGCAACGGCGCGGTGTATGCCTGCTATTCCGACAGTGAGCTGACCAGCGGCTATTACTCTTACGAAGACGGCGCAGATGTCCCCATCGGCGGCGTAGTCGGCGGCACCTCCAATATGGCGGCGGCCTACAACTGCTACTTTAATGAAGACGCACAGCAGAGCTATTGGGGCGGTGACGTGTCTGATCCGGTCGCAGTCGGCTATGACGCGGTCAACTACTATTACAGCGATAATGATTACTGCGAGGGCCTGTCCGCATCGGAGATCAAGGGCGACGCAATTCTCAACAAGCTGACCGCCGCGCTGACGGACGAGCAGCTGGCCGCTGGCCAGAAGTGGTTTGCGCAGCAGGGCCTGCTGAGCGGCGGCATGACGCTGGATACCTTCCTCGCCATGACCGAGGGCGGCTGGAACAGCTGGGAGAGCGAGAACGGCCGCCTGCTGCCCGTCGGGGCCAGCAGCAACGTGCCGGAAGAGCCGGACTATTTTGACAGCGGCGACGGCTCCAAGGCCGACCCCTATGTCATCAGCACCGAGGAAAACCTGCGCAAGTTTGCCGAGGCGACCGTCAGCGGCAAGCTCATCACGGCCAACAAGCATTTCAAGCTGGGCGACGACATTGCGCTGCATGGCGCGTGGACGCCCATCCACAACTTTGCCGGAAGCTTTGACGGCGACGGACATACCGTTTCCGGCATGAGCGTTGGCTCGGAAGCCTCCCCTGTGAATCAGGCGGCGGTGGGCTTCTTTGATACCCTGCCGGAAGGTGCATCCGTTCAGAACCTGAACCTGACTGGCGCGGCGGTTTACACCGAGACGGGCAGCAGGTATGATGACCGTCCCTACGTCGGCGTGCTGGCGGGCACGGTGAAGTCCGTGAAGATCGACAACTGCACCGTGCAGGGCAGCATGGTCTCGGCGAAGTCCGGTGCCTTTACCTATGTCGGCGGTCTGATTGGCCGGACGGAGGGCGACACCTACGTGACCAACTGTATTGCCGAGGTGCCTGTGAAGGCGGTTTCCACAACGACTGCCGTGTATTCCGGCGGCCTGATCGGTTATGCCAGCGGGTCCAATCTGGTGGCCAACTGCGCGGCGCTGGGCGATGTAGAAGGCAGCGGCGTCAGCAGTACGTACAATACCTGCGCCGTGGGCGGCCTGATCGGCTATGCCAGTTTTCTTGTGGAGAACTGCTATGCCGCGGGCGATGTGACCCTGACCAATTCCGCGGATGCCTATGATGCCTACATCGGTGCGCTGCTGGGCAATCAGGCGGGCGGCGTTGCCGTGGATTCCCATTATGACAAGACTATTGTCTTGACAGCTAATAGCGAGACCCAAGAGACAGTCGCCATCGGCAATGTCAAGAAGTGGGACTATGCCGACAAGAACAAGGTCACTGCGGAGGACACCACCGCAAAGGCCTTCGCGGCGACGATGAACGACGGCATTTCGGAAGAAGCGCTGGCGCAGACGGATGCCTATCTCACCAGCTATCCCTTTAACAGCAGCACCAATATTTTCGCCAATGTCATCGCGGGCCGGAAGGCCACCGCGCTGAACAGCTGGGCGCTGAGCGGCGGCAAGGTCGTCTTTGGCGAGCCGGACGCGCCGATCTTTGATTCCGGCGACGGCACGAAGGAAACCCCCTACCTTATCAAGACGGAAGCCCAGCTGCGGGCCTTTGCCGCAGTGACGGCGGAAGACACGACGTACTCTGCAAGCTACGTGGCACTGGACGCCGACATTGCGCTGCATGGTGAGTGGACGCCCATCCATTCCTTTGCTGGCAGCTTCAATGGCCGGAACCACACGGTCTCCGGCATGACCATCGGCACGGCTGACGCGCCCAAGGCGCTGACCAGCGCGGGCTTCTTTGACTATCTGGGCAACACCGCCACGGTCACCGATCTGAAGCTGACCGATGTGGCCATTTATGTGCAGACGACAGCGGCGTATACCCGCGCCTTCGCGGGCGCGCTGGTTGGCGGCGCAAGCGGTATTGGCCGCAATGTGACCATCGACCACTGCTCGGCCACGGGCAGCGCGGTCTCCGTCAAGTCCGAGTTTTACAGCTATGCGGGCGGCCTGATCGGCCAGCTGGCCAATGACGCTGTGGTGACGAACTGCTGGGCGGACATTGCGGTTTCCGCCACCGTTCCGGAAACGGTCAGCATGGGCACGTCCATGGCGGGCGGCCTGATCGCCAGCAACGGCAGAAACAGCATGGTCGCCAACTGCGCGGCGCTGGGCGATGTCACGGCCAGCGGCGTGAACTACAATGCAGCCACCAGCTCTTACGCGGGCGGCCTCGGCGGCCAGCTGACGGGCCTGATCCAGAACTGCTACGCGGCAGGGAACCTCTCCCTGACCAATAAGACCCCGGCGACCACGCCGTATATCGGCGGTCTGGTGGGCCAGCTTTCTGGCGGCGTGGCAGTGGACGGATACTTCAATTCCAATGCCGCCGCCACGGTCAACGGCGCGGCGGCGACGCTGGAAGCTGTTGGCGCCCTTACCAACAGCGATACGAAGAATGTTGCCGGCAAGGCAGTCGGCACCACGACCTTTGCCGCAACCATGAATGGCGGCCTGTCCAAGGCGGGCATGGCGACGGCGGATGCGTGGCTGACTGGCGAGGATGTTGGCTATGAGCAGGTCGAGCTGGACACCATGCGCCCCGACGTGTGGTACGGCTGGACGCTCCAGAGCGGCAAGGTGCTTTTAAGCGCAAAGGCCTATGAAGAGCCCAAGGACCCCGTCGGTGTGTTTGAATCCGGCTCCGGCACGGAGGAAGACCCCTGGATCATCAAGACGGCGGACCAGTGGAGCCGCTTCGCGGATTCCTTCAGCGAGACGGACTACGCGGGCAAGTACATTGCGCTGGGCGATGATTTCACCCTGAATGCGGGTCAGACGCCCGTGGGCAACGTGGCGGGCGGCCTGCAGACCTTCAAGGGCGTGCTGGACGGCCGGGGCCACACCATCAGCGGCCTTTCCATCGGCAGCGCGGACGCGCCGCTGGAGGATTCCAAAGTCCAGATGTATTTCGGTCTGTTTGCCGAGCTGGAAAACGCCACGGTGAAGAACCTGGGCGTGAAGGATGCCAAGCTCTATGTGACCAGTGCGTATTCCATTATGGCAGGTCCTCTGGCTGGATTTACGGATAACTCCACTGTGGAGGGCTGCTGGGCCACTGGCACGGTTGCAGTGAACACCAATACCAATACATCGTATGCGACGGAGTACAACAGCTACGCAGGCGGCCTCGTCGGTTACAGCCAGTATTCCAACATCGTGAACAGCCGGACGAACACCACGGTGGACGCCTACTGCAAGACCGCCAATGCGGAAGCGGGCGGCATTGCGGGCCTGACCTCCTTCGGCCTTGTCGCCAACTGCGCCGCGCTGGGCGATGTCTCCGGTGAGACCGACCGCACGGTGGACGACGGCGGCGTTGCCTATCTTGGCGGCATCGCGGGCTGTCAGGCCAGCACGATCGTCAACTGCTACACGGCGTCCAACGCCACGGCCCGCTCCTGGACCCAGTATGTGGGCGCGATCGGCGGCATGGCGACGGCGATCAGCAAGACCTATGACAGCTATTACAGCGAAAACGTGAAGCTGACCATTGTGGGTAGCACCGTGAATCCTCCCGTGGCGCTGGGCCGCACGGTGCCTCTGGGCTACAATGAGTACGGCGAATTCATGAGCGGCGCTCTGGTGGACGGTCTGGAAGCCCTTCCGGCTCTGACCACGCAGGCGCTGGCAGACAAGCTGAACGCAAACTTTGCAAGCTTCCCCGCGGACACCAATACGCTGGGGCTGACCCTGAAAAAGTGGGTCGTGGCGGAGAACCTCGTCACCTTCGGCACGGAGAACGCGGCGGTCACCTACGTGCCCATTGACCCTCCCAAGCAGGAAGTCACGTATCAGGACGGCACCTATTATGGCCGCGATGACGGCGAGAATGTGATCGTCACCGTCACGGTCAGCGGCGGCAAGATCGTCTCCGCGGCGATCGTCGATCCCGAGAACTTTGACGCGGACAACGCGGAGGCGATCCTCAGCGCGGTGGTTGCGGATCAGACGGTGAATAACGTATCCACGGGCACCAGCGACGACAAGGCCCTCAAGGGCGCGCTGGTCACCGCGCTGAACAAGGCGCTGCTGGGCGACACCAGCGGCTATGGCGCGGCGGACCCCTCCCAGATCTTTGACGGCGGTCAGGGCACGCAGGAAGCGCCTTTCGAGATCCACACGGCGGAGCAGCTGCGCGCGTTCGCGGCGGCTGTCAACGAAGATGAGCACTTCGACGGCGAGTACATCGTCCTCACGGCGGACATCGATCTGGCCGGAAGCCAGTGGGTCCCCGTGGGCAGCGCAGGCGCACATTACTTCAGCGGCATCTTTGACGGCCAGAACCACAAGATCAGCAACATGACCATCGGCACGGCGGCAGCGCCTGTGGACTATGTGTCCAGCGGTCTCTTTGCCTGCGTCGACGGCGCGGTCGTGAAAAATCTGGGCGTGAAGAACGCCTCCATCGCGGCAAAGCGCACCGACAATGTGGCGATCTACGGCGGTATCATTGCCGCTGTGGTGGATAACAGCCAGACGGGCGGCGGCTGCCTGATCGACAACTGCACGGTTTCCGGCTCTGTGTCCGTGTCCACGCTGAACCAGAGCTACGCGGGCGGCATTGCCGGATACACGTGGCACAGCATCGTTTCCAACTGCGGCGCGGATGTGGAGCTCACCACGGCTTCCTCCGGCAACACGGCCTATGGCGGCGGCCTTGTGGCGCTGGACGGCTTCTCCGTCATCGCCAACAGCTATGCGCTGGGCAGCATCACCGCTGACGCAGGCGTGAACTCCGCCACCATCGGCGGCATCGCCGGCATGCAGGCTGGCGTGGCCGGAAACGTCTACGCCGACATGACCATTCAGTCTACCAACACCACGGCGGACATCGGCAGCCTTGTGGGCCGCAACACGGGCATCGCGGTCCTCAGCTACGGTTACTACAATACGGACAAGACCTTGCAGAACGGTTCCGTGGCACAGCCCGCCAAGGACGTTGGCGTGAATGTGACCATGGTCACCACGGGCGAGATCAAGCACACTGAGGGTAAGACGGGCGTGTTCCTGCACAGTCAGGAGCTGGCGGACCTGCTCATCGACAACCAGTGCGAGGAAGAGGAGCTCCGTTCCGATCTGTCCAGCGGCATTTCCGGCTATGGCATCACCCTGAGAGAGGGCGTCCGCATCACCATTGACACGTGGAAGCTGGACGGGACCGTGGTCAAGCAGGGCAATGCGCCCCAGCTGGAGGACGCGGCAGTGGAAACGGTGGCTGCGCCTGTGATCACGCCCAACGGCGGCACGTTCAAGGATTCCCAGACTGTTGAGATCACCTGCGCTACCGAGGGTGCGGCAATCTACTACACCACCGACGGCAGCGAGCCGACCACTTCTTCCACTCTGTACAGCGGCCCCATCACCCTAACGGCGGATACCACCGTCAAGGCCATCGCCGTGAAGGACGGCATGGAGGATAGCGCGGTGACCACCGCCAGCTTCACCAGGAGCACGGATAACTCCGGCAACGGCGGCTCCGGCAGCGGCGGTTCTTCCAGCGGCGGCAGCTCCGGCGGTTCCTCCGGCGGCAGCGCTTCCGGCAGCTACACCGTGAGCGTGGGCGCTGCGGCAGGCGGCACGGCGACGGTTTCTCCCAAGACCGCTTCCAAGGGCGATACGGTGACCATCACCGTGAAGCCGGAGGACGGCTATCAGCTGGATCAGGTGACGGTCAAGGACAGCAGCGGCAAGGCCGTTGCCCTGACGAACAAGGGCAGCGGCCAGTACACCTTCACCATGCCCGGCGGCAAGGTCACGGTGGAAGCCAGCTTTATCAAGGTATCCGGCACGAACGGCTTCGTGGATGTTTCCGCCAGCGCGTACTATGCTGACGCAGTGGAGTGGGCAGTGTCCGAGGGGATTACCTCCGGCACCACGGCGACAACCTTCAGCCCCAACGCCTCCTGTACCCGCGCCCAGATGGTGACGTTCCTGTGGCGTGCGGCTGGCTCGCCCAAGGCCTCCGGAAGCAACCCGTTCAGTGATGTGCCCGAGGATGCGTATTACTATGACGCGGTGCTGTGGGCCGTGGAGAACGGCATCACCAGCGGCGTGACCGCCACGACCTTCGCGCCCAACGCGACGGTGACCCGCGGTCAGACCGTTACCTTCCTGTACCGTGCGGCAGGCTCTCCGGCGGCTTCCGGCTCCGGCTTCTCCGACGTGGGCGGCGACGCCTACTACGCGGACGCGGTGGCCTGGGCCGTTCAAAAGGGCGTTACCTCCGGTACCGGGGACGGCCAGTTCAGCCCCAACGCGAACTGCACCCGCGCCCAGATCGTGACGTTCCTGTTCCGGAATACGCAGGCAAAGTAAAGTCCTGAAAAGCAAATCCCTGAAACGAGCCCCCGGCCATTGGCCGGGGGCTCGACAGCTTGTCAAAAAACCTTTGTTTGATGGAAGAAGGTTCTACTTAGTAAGGGGAGTATGAGGAGGCGGGAGCTCCTTCGTGTTGAATCGTATGCTTGAAAATACCAGGCACCTTCAAAAGGAATCCGTATCACTTCAACTGCCGATAATAGGCGTAAAACATTGGTGCGGTGGTGCAGACGGCAATGGTATCTGCAATCGGCTCTGCCAGATATACACCCGTAACAGTGTCCGGCCACAGGTGCGGCAGGAGGAAAATCAGGGGAATCAGCAGAATGATTTTCCGCCAAATGGTGAGAAAAATCGCTTTTGGCGCCTGATCCAGCGCCACAAAGCTGTATTGGCATGCCACCTGTACGCCGTAGATCAACAGCATGGCGAGATAGACCCGCATACTCCATTTCGTGTACTCGATGAGCGCCGCATCATTGGTGAAAATCGACGCCACCGTGCCGGGTACGGTCATGCACAAAAGCCAGATCAGAAACGAGCCGGACACACAGCAGACGAGCAGCAGCCGGAATGTTTTCCTGACGCGGGGGATGTTCTTTGCCCCCAGATTATAACTGAGCAGCGGCTGTGCACCCTGTACCAGTCCGGGCAGAAGCAGCATCACAAACTGCATCACGCTGCTCAGAATGCTCATGGATGCAACTGCCATATCGCCGCCGTAGGTCTGCAGAGAGGTATTAAAGCTGATGGATACCAGATTTTCCGTCAGCTGCATCAGCGCAGGCGACGTCCCCAGCAGGATGCACGGGCAAAGCAGTTTTCCGTCAAAGCGGATATTCCGCAGCCGAAGCCGCAGAACGCATTTGCCCAGACAGAGATACCGAATGACGAAGCAGGCGGACACGCCCTGCGAGAGGACAGTCGCCAGCGCCGCACCTTTAACACCCATACCAGATCCGTTGATCAGCACGGCATCCAGCGCGATATTAGTCACTGCGCCCACGGCGACATTGCCCATACTGACCAGTGTTTTGCCCTGCGCTGTGATGAAAGCGTTCAGCCCCAGTGTCAGCTGCGTGAACACGGTACCAAGGCAATAGATGTTCATGTAGTCTGCCGCAAATGAGATCGTATCCGCGCTGGCTCCAAAGAGCAGCAAAACAGGGCGTCCGAATACCAGCATCACGCAAGTCAGAAGTACGGACAGCAGAAGCAGCATCCAGGTGCAGCTTCCAACGACCCGCTCGGCCTGCTTAGTTTCGCCCTTGCCAAGGAAGATGGATGCCTTGGGCGCGCCGCCCATACTGACAAGGGCAGCAAAGGCGGAGATGGCCAGAATCACCGGAGTGGTCACGCCGACACCTGCCAGCGCCTGCTTTCCCACCTCCGGGATATGCCCGATGAACATTTTGTCCACCAGATTGTACAGAACATTGATAAGCTGTGCGGCTACGGCAGGGACCGCCAGTTTGAAAAATGCCTTTGGTACTGGCATGGATGCCAATAGTGCGCTTGTGCCTTTCCCTGCATCAGAGCAGGTCATTTCGCCTGCTCCTCGCGGATGGCCTTTACCATGCGGGCAAGGCCCGTTTCGATGATGCTGCGGGGCATGGCGAGGTTCAGGCGGATGTATCCGGCGGCGTTGCCCACGAACAGCGCGTTGCCGCCTTCCAGCAGTACGCCCGCCTTGTTTGCAAAGAAGTCCGGCAGGTCGGTGCCCTCCGGCAGGCAGTGTCCCATGTCCACCCACGCAAGATAGGTGGCCTCCGGGATGTACATGACCGCCTCGGGCAGCTCCCGGGAGAGAAATTCCTTTACAAAGGCGAAATTGCCGTCCAGATAGTCCTTCAGCGCCTCGTGCCACGCGCCGCCGCGTGCATAGGCGGCCTGCGCCGCCGTCAGGGACAGGGGATTCACCATGCCGAAGAGCTTGTCCCGGTTTTTAAAGCGGCCGCGCAGGGATCGATCCCGGATGATGATGTTGGAAAAGGCCAGTCCCGCCAGATTAAAGGTCTTGGTGGGGGCCATGCAGGTGATGAGCCGGGGATAGTCGGGCATTACCTTGGCCATGGGGATGTGGCGGCGGCCCTGACGGATGAGGTCGCAGTGAATTTCATCGGACACCACCCACAAATTGTACTTTTCCATGATGGCCCCGGCCTGCCGCAGCTCCTCCTCCGTCCACATCCGCCCGGTGGGGTTCTGGGGATTGCACCAGAACACCAGCTTGCAGGCCGGGTCGGCGCACTTGCGCTCGAAGTCCTCAAGGTCCAGTTCAAAGGTGCTGTCCGCCTTTTTCCGCAGGGGGGAGGTCAGCAGCTCCACCCCGGCGTACTCCGCCGCGTGGGCAAAATAGCCGTAGGCGGGGGTGTTCACCAGCACCTTGTCCTCCTTGGAGCAGAGGAGCTCTGTCAGCTGGTACAGGGCGGGGATGATGCCCGGCGTGATGTAGAGCTGCTCTTTGGGGAAGCTCCAGTCATAGTGGTCCGTGCACCATTGGGAAAAGGCGCGGTAATATTCCCCGTCGTACAGCCCGGTATAGCCGAAAATGCGGCGGTCCACCCGCTGGTGCAGGGCCTCCAGAATCTCCGGGGCCACGCTGAACTCCATGTCGGCCACCCACATGCGCACGAATTCCTCGTCCTTGTAGGGGAATGCCTTTTCCGGTCCCGCGTGGAAGATATAGCCCCGGAATCCGTCGGTATTCAGGGCGTTGGTGTGGCGGCGGTCAATGATCTCGTCAAAGTTATAAGTCATGTCGGTCCCTCTCTTTCAGCGGTGGTCGCACTTGCGGCACTGGATCATGGGCGTGTCGCCCTCGTCCTTGTAAAATGCCCCGGCCCACTGGCAGATGCTTTGCAGAATGGGCACCACGGACGCCCCCTTTTCCGTCAGGGAATACTCTACCCGGGGCGGGATCTCGTCATAGGACGTCCGTTCCACGATGCCGCTGGTAATGAGCCCTTTCAGCGTGGAGGCCAGCACCGCGTCGGTAATGTTGCCCATCTCGCGGCGCAGCTGGCTGTAACGCAGGGTCCCCAGCGCCGCCAGTACGCAGATGATGCGGGAGTTCCACTTCCCGCCAAACAGCTCCATGCCGTATTCCAGCGGGCAGCGGATGTCCTTTTCCAGTTTTCTCTGGTACATATGTGCATCCCTCGCTTGCGGATTTTTGGTTTTCTCCATTATAGCGGGGTATATTTGGCAAAACAAGTCACTATGAAATTTATGAGCTTCTTTTCCTTGTTGCATTTATATTGGAAATCAAGGTGTTGTGCGATGAAGTCAAAACGCATCGGACAAAAGGAAATCCGCTACATGCATAGTCTGTATCCCCTCATAGTTGCCGCCGACGAAGTCGTCGGTGCGGAGGATATATTTGGGGTAGTTGTCCCGGATGTCCAGCAGACGGTCATACTCCCGGCGTTCCGTCTTTTCAGAGGCGATTCGCTCCGTGACCTGCACATACAGCTTTTCGTTCTGCCGTGTCGCCACGAAGTCGATCTTGCCGTCGTTGGTCTTGCCGATGTTTACGGTGTATCCCCGGCGACACAGCTCCAGATAGACCACATTTTCCAGACTTGCAGCCACCGTGTCCGGATGATAACCCAAGACGCTGTACCGCAGAGCGGTGTCTGCCAGATAAAATTTTTCCTGGGTTTTCAGCAGTTCCTTTCCCTGCAAATCGTACCGCGAGCAGCGGTGGAGCAGGTAGGCCTTTTCCAGCTTTTCCAGATAGCTGTATACCGTTTCATTGTCCAGTGCGCGGTGTTCCGCCTTTAAATAGTCAGAGATGGATTTGGCGGAGAAGGTATTCCCCACATTGTTGAAGGTGTATTTTACCACCCGCTCCAACTGGTCGATCTTGCGAACCTGATTGCGCTTTACGATGTCCGAAAAAATGGTGGAGTTATAAATGTCGCGGACGATGGTGTAGATTTCATCTTGAGAGTAGTTTTGCAAATGGGTCGCCGGAAAGCCGCCGAGCCGGATATAATCCGCTAACTCCTGCCGGGGATTTCCTACCTCGGTATACTGGCGCTTGAATATAAGGTACTCCGCAAAGGACAAGGTAAAAATACGGAAGGCTACATAGCGCCCGGTGAGATAGGTGGAAATTTCGGAGGACATCATGCGGGAATTGGAGCCGGTCACATACAGATCCACATCAAAATCCGATTGCAGGGAGTTGACAACCTTTTCCCAGCCTTTAATTTCCTGTACCTCGTCCAGAAAGAAATAGGTCTTTCCGCTGGGGCAGAGGTGCCCTTTCAACTCCACATACATCTGCTTGGCGGTCATATCCTCATATTCCATGGAATCGAAGCGGTAGCTGACAATCTGCTCCGCCGGGATACCGCGCTCTCGCAGCTTATCCATCATCAGCTTCAAAATCGTAGATTTTCCGCAGCGGCGCACACCGGTTAGAATCTTAACGAAAGGTGCATCCGTATAGGCCATGATTTTTTCCGTGTAAGTCGGTCTGTCAATCATTCGACCACCTCCAGTTGACTACATTATACCGCACAGAAATACGATAGTAAACAGTTTTGCGATTTATAACCGCAAAATTATATAAAATAAGCAAGGTGGACGAAATATATTCCGTTATTACAAAAACCGCCAGAGTATAGGATCACCAATTTCCATCTCTTGACTTTCCCGTTCTTTTCCTTTCAATACGTCAAAACCCCGGTTGCACATCAGGCGGCAACCGGGGTTCTCAATAAACCGAAGCGGGCGCATTTGTGCGCCTGCTCATTGAACTTACAGTTCTTTTTTGTTGTCCGCGCCGGGGGTGGTGACGATGACCTTTTCCGGCGTGATGAGAAGGGCGCCCTTGGCGGTGGCGGCGCCGTGAAACATCTTCTCCACCATGGCCTTAAAGGTGCTGACCACCTCGCCCTCGGTGACATATTGGGCCGTGCCCTTGATCTGGTAGCCCTCCAGATTCTGGGCGTCGTAGACGGAAATGGCGATTTTGCCGTTGTTTGCGGCGAGGTTTTTCAGGGTCGTGTCCAGAAATACATCGCCCACCACCAGCTTGCCGTCCGCCGTCACATCCTTGAACGCCACGGGCACCACATTGGGTTCCCCGTCGGCGCAGGTGGCCAGGTCCCACATTCCGCTCTTCAGCAGCTTTACAACGTTTTCGTTCAGCATATTTAGTTCCTCCTTGTATCCGGGGCCGTTGGGCCCGCTTGTTGTGCCCAGTATAGGGCGGATACCGGAGAAGGGGAAGATATGGGTCGGATTATGAGCGACTATGAAATTTATGAGCGGTATCCGGCAGCCGTGCCGGAACGGGGCTTAGGACAGAGGTGGCTCCTCTTTGGAGCGGTCCGGTTTTCCCTGGCTCCGTCAGCCGTTTTTCAAGGTCAGACTGCTTTGCAAGGATGGCATTGACCTTGTCGTATAGATCTTCGATCATGATCTCGGTTTTGAGGTTGACCTTGTAGTCGTTTTCCGCACGGCGGCGGTCCTTTTCCTCCTGCCGATTCTGGCTCATCATAATGAGCGGCGCCTGAATGGCGGCCACGCAGGAAAGCACCAGATTGAGCAGGATAAACGGATATGGGTCGAACGCCTTCGCGGCCAGCAGTGCGTTGACGACCATCCAGAGGATCAGCACGCCTGTGAAAGAGAAGATGAACGCCCAGCTGCCCGCAAATTTGGCAATGGTATCCGCCGCCCGCTGGCCGAGGGTATCCTTTTCCCCGGTTGGATTTACAGAAATCTTGCTGTCTGCCAGCAGGTTCAAAACCTCTTCGTCCGTCATGTCGTGGCGGATGTCCTTGAGGACTTCTCTTAAAAGCTTTCTGTTTTCTTTCATATATACCACCTTTGCTGTGTGGCCAAGTTTTTCTGTTGGCCCCTATCCGATATTGTACCGACGGCCCCTTGCTTTTGCAAGGGAGAAGATCGATTGTCAGCGGGGGAGAGCGTGGGGGCAAGATAAGCGGAGAGGGGACGCACATTTTCTTGTGCGTCCCCTCTCCAATTTTAAGTGATTGCGGGCGGTGTCAATGGAATTGCCTTTTCAGGCGGGGCGGCGCTCTTCTGCCTTGGCGCTGTAAACACCCAGCGCGTTCAGGTGCCGCTGGTAAAGCTCCTCGGCCTCCGCCTCGTAGAGCGCCCGGTTCTCCGTCAGGAAGCGGAAGATGTCCGCTTTCAGCTCCGGCTTACTCAAAATGTGACCGTAGGTGATGTGCATGAGCTGGCGGGAGTCGTTTTGGGTCAGGTACTCCGGGAGACGTGCGTCCTCCACGGCGTCCAGCGGGGGGACGTTCCTCAGGTCGCAGTGCACCTCATAGTGCTGCTTTGCCTCTTCAATGCCCTCCAGCGCCGCCAGATGCATTCTGCGGTACAGGGCGGGGGCGTGCTTGGAAATGGTCTCCACCGCTTCCAGCCAGCTGGTGCCGGAGGTCTTGATGTGATAGCGGCCCCCGGTGGCCTCCGCCAGAATGGGCATGGCCGTGAACTTTTCGCTGCCGGAGTGCAGGCTCAGCTTGTGGCCAAGGCAGTTGGCCACGGCGGCGTGCAGCTCCACCGCCTGCCGCAGGGCGTCCGGGTCGCCGATGTAGTCGATGGCCTTCTGGAATTCGCCCACGAACTTGGGCGCAATACTGGTGACGAACACCCCGGCCCGTTCCAGACGGTCGGCCACGTAGTAGTGGGCCTCGGGGGAGGTGGTCTCCGCCGTTTCGTCCAGCGAAATTTCCAGATCGATGGGGTGGTCCGCTGTGAGGATGGCGTTTTCATACACGCACTGCCCCAGCTCTGCCACGCCGTCGTAAACCGCGTGCAGCTGGCCCAGCACGGCGGGGGTGAAGTGCAGTCCCAGCTCCCGGGCCCGGGCGTTTTCCAGATAGAACAGGGTGTCCTCTGCCCGGACCTCCTCCGGCAGGGCAGCGTAAAGGCGCTCCCATTCCTCCGGCGGGCGACGCTGCTCCTGCAGCACCAGCGAGCAGTCCAGCGTGACCATGGAGCAGCCTGTTTCCACGGCGTGCAGGACCTCCTCCAGCGTTTTCAGGTGGTCGCCGTCGCAGGCGTAGCCCCGGCGGTAGCCCTCCCGGAATACCGCCCACGCGGCCACGTCAATGACCGCCGGGAGGTCCCGACCGATGAGGGTCAGCTCCCGCAGGCTCTGCTGGGCCAGCACCGGGCGGACGTAGGTATCCCGCACGGCCCGCACCTGCGCCGGGTTGGCAAAGCCCAGACGGTCGCCGAAGCCAAAGGTGGCGCTTTCCCGGCCAAAGGCCGTGGGCGCAGTGTAGGGCAGCAGCTGGTTCAGTGCCAGCCGATTTTCATGGGTGCAGGGGCACAGCCGCACCCCGCAGCGGTCCTCGCCGGAAAAGGCTTCGGTCAGGGTCCCGTCCACGGCCAGCAGGTCTTTGCCGTCCGTGCAGATCAGCAGCAGCTCCCCGGCGTCCAGCACCTCGTAGGAGGCATCATACACCATGGCGCCCTCTGCCAGCAGGGGCTGTAATTTTTCAAAGATAGACATGGCGGGCCCTCATCACACGAATGCAAGGACGATCTGCTCGACATAGGTGATGAGCAGCAGCCCCACAAGGCTGACGCCCAGGTACGCCACCAGATGCTTGTTGATGACCACGTCCACCTTGTCCTTTGTCAGGCCGGCGGCCACATACAGGTTCAGACCCAGCGGCGGCGTGACCACGCCGATGGCAAGGTTGACGCACATGATGATGCCGAAGTGGATGGGGTTGATGCCAAAGGCCACAGCCGCGGGGAACAGCACCGGAGCCAGGATCAAAATGGCCGCAGTGGTCTCCAGGAAGCAGCCCACGATCAGCAGCAGGACGTTCACCAGCAGGATGAAGGTGTAGCGGTTTCCGGTCAGTTCGATGATGGCATTGGCCGCGATGGCAGGGATCTGCTGGCGGGCCATGACATAGCCGAAGATGCCTGCGGCTGCCACCACGAACATCACCATGCCGGAGGTGGAGGCGGAGCCCATGGAGACCTCCCGGAGGTCCCGGAACTTGATCTCCTTATAGCAGAACACGCCCACGATGAAGCCATAGGCCACCGCCACGGCGGCGGATTCGGTGGGGGGTGAAGGCACCGGAGTAAATGCCGCCGAGGATGATGACAGGCATCAGGAACGCGCCGATGGCGCTTTTGGTAGCGGTCCACAGGTTATGTCACCCAGGGGCGGGGCACCTATGTGATCGACAACTACCCCTATCCGGTGGAGAAGGGGGACCTTCTGGTCATCAACTCCGGCCAGACCCACGATGAGATCGCGGACCCCCATACCGGGCTGAACGTCTATTGCTGCGGCATCAGCGGCCTCCAGCTTCCCGGCCTGAGTCCCAACCATCTGTTCCCGCCGGGTGTGCAGCCCGTGATGCACCTTTCCAAGTGCGAGCCGTATGTTGCCAGCATTTATCAGTGCATCGAGCAGTTCATTCATCAGGAGCGGGCCGCCGCGGCCGAGGTCTGCTGCTCGCTGCTCAGCGCCCTCATCGGCCTGGTGCGGCAGCTGTATGTCCCCAAGGATATTCCCATTGTGGACGACCGCTCCTTTGAGGCGATCCAGCGGGTAAAGCTCTACATCGACAGCCACTATTCCGACAATATTTCCATCGACCATGTGGCGGAGTCGCTGAACATGAGCGTCAGCTATATGGCACACTCCTTTAAAAACCTCATCGGCTATTCGCCCGGGCAGTATATCATCCGCCGCCGCATCGGCGAGGCGCAGACGCTGCTGAGCCTGACCGACGATTCCATCACCCAGATCTCTTCGCTGGTGGGGTATGACAACAGCAACTATTTCAGCACGGTGTTCAGCAAGATGGTCCGCCTGTCGCCCAAGCAGTATCGGCAGTACTGCATCGACACGGGCGCTTCCACCCTCGCCGCCCCGCAGGTCATCCTGACCCCGGCGCAGAGTGCCTCCGCCCCGTCGGGCACGGATACATAAAAGAAAGAAGGACTGAAATCAGATGATTTCAGTCCTTCAGCTTGTCAAAAGAACGTCCGCTCTCAGCAGACGAGGACGGGGGGGTCTTCGTATATGTTCTTGCCCAAGTCAGTCTTTGGTCAGCTCCTCGGGAAAATGCCTGCAAAAGACATAGCTCACCGTGCCAAAGTGAGGAATATTAGCCGCGGACAATGGAGAACATGTGGAGGGACCCCACACAGATTTAGATGAGCAGGATGCCTCCCCGTTTTAAGTTCGAAAAGAATACTTTGATAACGGCATAGCCCATCATAATGATGATGAACAGGACAAGGAATGGGCTGGTGATGGTGCCAAGGCCGCCGAAGAAGTTTGCGCTGGCGATATCCGCCAGGGAACCGCTTTCCTGAAAGCGTTCGATGATATTCCCAGCTACCGTATCAATGCCGGAGCCGTATCCGGTGATACCGGAGGTCAAACTGGCTTGCAGATCAACAGAGAGCTTGAAAAGTTCGATAGGCGCTTTTGTAAAAAGATTGACGGCAAGAAAGCCCTTGATGGCAGCAAGAACACGGTTTGCGATGTTGGCACCGCGCCCAGTCTGATACCCAATACCACATTCAAAGGCGGAAACGACCAAGCCTGTTTCATATAATGACCAGCCAAGATAACTGAAAAACAGGACGATGCTTTGCACCCAAGCCATATCGAACAGCTCGGTACCCATCGCACCCATCTGTGCAAAGAAATTGCCGAGGAACCCCACGATTTGACCGTATATCCACTCCAGCATTTCGTCCAGCACCGTTCCCAGAACAAAGTTCCAAATAAAAATACTGCATCACCCCCAAACGAAAACAGGCCACCGCCCGGATGGGCGATGGCCTGCTCCACGGTGTTTATTTGATATAACGCTTCAGCTCTTGATAAAAGTTTTCGCGTGTCCCGGCGAGAATGACAACTACAAGATGTCCGTTTTCTTCATAAATACGATAGGCAATCTCATAGTTCGTGCGGTTGTAGAAAACATCAAACCCATAGATCCCTGCAAGATCTCCTGTTTTGGCTTCTCCTACATAGGGATCTGTCTGGATGTTCTCCAAGGCTTTACGGAAAGCGGACTTCAAGCCTTTTTCTTTGATTTTCTTAAAATACCGTTCCGCACCGGGGAGATATTTTAGCTCGTACATTTGTTACGGCTCCTCCGTTCCGAATATATCGCTTAACGAAGGACTTTTCGTGTTGCTTGCAGCGAGCATGTCTGCTTCATCGATCATAGCCTCAACCGCAGGACGTACTTTCTTCTGAGCCTCTTTGAACTTTGAAAGGAGCGTATCACCTTGATACCCTTGCTTGATCAAGTCAGCCAGGATCGCTTCCGCAAACTCGCCGCCGCTGCGTTCGGAAACGGGTCGGATGACCAACTCGTTTCCACGCAGAATACATTCGGCCTCCGTGTCGAAGCCGAGCGCATCAAAATATTTTTGTGGGATCGTGATCTGACGCTTCCCAGAAATACGAATCATTTTTCGTTCCATACTGCGAGGACTCCTTACTGCTGTCGCCATCGTTATTCCTCCCATTCTATGCGGAAAATCACATGGATATACCATTTTCTTGGTTTCTTTGTTTCAGGATAACACAGCAACAGTGGGAAGTCAAGTGTATGGAGGTGCAAGCGATATCTACCTACTCCATCCGCATACCGAGAGACTTCTGCTCAGATTCCTGAAACTCCTGGAGAGTTGCCGCAAATTTTTCGTGTTCCTCCACTGTGGCGCTGCCGCCGTTTTCCAGAGTATATTGTGCAATATTGTCCAAAGACCAGCCATCTGTCAGCTTTCTCGCGGCACCACGCAGTTCAAAATAGTTAAAGGTAAACTGCGTCCCGTAGTTGAACAGTTGAGTTGTGATTTCCTCACCGTATTTTGTTCAGGCAGTCACAGCTGCATCCGATGCTTTAGGCAGAAGAGTCATGATTTGGCTCTCAAATTGTTCTTCCGTCATAATTCAGATTCCAATAATCGTCCAAATGTACTTGGGCGCGGTCAAGGTGAAAATGAGACAGGCGAAGAGAATGGCTGGACCGGACCATTTAAACTGACCGTGCTTGCGGTGTAGGCTAAGTGCCCGGCGCCTTGTCGCATTACTGCGGCAGGTTTCCGAACACTCGCCCCCGAACCGTGCGTGCACCTTTCAGCGCACACGGCTCTCCACTTGTTAATTCAGCTTACCATTGTGTAATTTTCTGTGACAGTTAAGAGTGTGTAACTTATATAAAAATATTGACATTTGCTATAGAAAAGATTATACTAAAGGTACCCTTTATACCACTACAAGGGAAAATCGTGTTACTACGATAAGGTAGAACACCTCGAAGCCCTACCCCGGCCTTATCGGCCGGGGTATCTTCGTATTTAGAGAAAGGAGCCCTCTCAGATGTCAGAATTTCACTATGCGCTTGGATTGGATATTGGCATTGGTTCTGTCGGCTGGGCAGTCCTCCGCAATCAACCGGACGGAGAACCTGACCGAATTTGGGACTTGGGTGTGCGGATCTTTGACAGGGCCGAACAGCCAAAAACAGGTGCCAGCCTTGCCGCACCCCGGCGTGATGCAAGAAGCGCGCGACGACGGCTTCGCCGCCATCGGCATCGCTTGGAGCGTATCCGCTACCTGATAGAGCAGAGTGGGATCATGTCGGTTGCTGATATACAAAAAATGTATATGATTGGTGGCTTTGCCAAGTCGCCGTATCAACTGCGAGCTGAAGCACTGGAGCGCCCGCTGACCAGGGAAGAAGCCGTCCGGGTCCTGATCCATCTGGCCCAGCGGCGGGGATATAAATCCAACAGTATGGCAGAAGCCGCAAAGGATGAAAAAGAGACCGGGAAAGTTAAAATCGCTATTGAAGAAAACCGCCGCTGCATGGAGCAGCATGGGTATCGCACAGTGGGCGAAATGATGTTCCGGGATGAACGTTTCTGGCAGAAAAATCCGGATGGAACGCGGTACCACCAAACACGCAACAAAGCGGAGGATTACCGCTTTACGGTGGAGCGTTCGGCTGTTGTGGACGAAGTGAAGCAGATATTTGCCGCCCAGAGAAATGTTGGCGTTACCTGGATGAGCGAAGATATGGAAGCGGCGTATCTTTCGATTCTGGAGAGTCAGCGCAGCTTTGATGAAGGTCCAGGCGGAGACAGCCCATTCCGTGGCGGCATTGGGGAAAAGGTTGGCTTTTGTACTTTTGAACCGGAAGAGCAGAGGGCGGCGAAAGCGACCTACACGTTTGAGTATTTCAAGCTTTTGCAGGACCTAAACCGTATGCGTCTGACTGGCATGGGGATGCTGCCGCAGCCGTTGAGCGGAGAACAACGTGAGATATTGAAAACGGCGGCACTGCATTCTGCGTCACTAAGCTACGGACAGATCCGGAAAAAACTGAATTTAGATGACGATGTATATTTCAATGAGCTTTATTACGGTGACAAATCAAGGGAGGAAGCAGAGAAGCGTAAGTGGCCGCAGATGCAGTCCTACCACAAGATGAGAACGGCGCTGGATAAAGTGGGAAAAGGTGCGATCAGCACGTTAACGGAAGAACAGCTGAATGTGATCGCATCTATCCTCACGCAGTATAAAAGCGACGCACGACGCATCGCCGCTTTGCGGGAGGCTGGTGTTCCAGTGCAGTTCAATGAGGTATTGCTGCCGCTATCGTTCAGCAAATATGGCAGCCTTTCAATCAAGGCGATGCGGCAATTGATTCCTCTGTTGGAGCAGGGAAAACGCTACGACGAAGCGTGCATGCAGGTTTATGGCGACCATCGGGGCCTGCGCCCGGAGCAGAGAAGCACCAAGCTCTTTTTGCATGATATAGAGGAGATCACAAACCCGGTGGTTCGAAGGGCCGTGTCCCAGACAATCAAGGTCGTCAATGCGGTGGTTCGAACCTATGGTCCGCCGGACGTGGTACGCATTGAGTTGGCCCGGGAAATGAGCCAGAATTTTGATGAGCGCCGCAAGACAGAGAAACGGCAGGATGAGAATCGGGCGGCGAATGAGCGGGCGAAAGAGCAGATTGCGGAATACAAGGGCGACCGTGCAACAGGATTGGATATCGTGAAATTCAAGCTGTACCGGGAGCAGGATGGCGTATGTCTTTATTCCGGGAAGAATCTTGATATTGGCCGTCTATTTGAGCCGGGCTATGCGGATGTGGACCACATCATTCCATACAGCCGTTGCTTTGATGACAGCTACCAGAACAAGGTTCTGGTGCTGGCCAGTGAAAACCGACAAAAGGGGAACCATCTGCCCTATGAATATTTTGGACAGGATGAGGCGCGCTGGCACGGCTATGAGGTGCGGGTGGAGAATTTGATCCACAATTACCGCAAGCGGCAGAAATTATTGAAGCGGTCTATGACAGAGGAGGAAAGCGCGGACTTTATTGCGCGGAACCTGAAAGATACGCAGTACATCACCCGGAGCATTTATAATTTGCTTCGGAATCACCTGCAATTTGCCGATTCAAAATACAGCAAGAAGCCTGTGCAGGCTGTGAATGGTGCGGTGACGGCCATGCTACGCGGCCGATGGGGCGTGCAGAAGATCCGTGAGGATGGCGATCTGCACCACTGTATGGATGCTGCAGTGTTGGCAGCAACAACTCCCGGTCTGGTGCAGCGCCTGACGGAATACAACAAGCGGCGGGAAACGCTGCAAAAAACACCGATGGGCTATATTGACCCGGTTACAGGGGAATTGGTGGAACAGGCAGAGGAGGTGCGGCGCGATCCGTTCCCGAAGCCATGGGACCTGTTCCATCAGGAATTGGAGGCACGGCTCGACTCCGTGGACCCCCGGCATCAGATCGATCTGCTGAAGCTCTCAACCTATGAAAGCGATGAGGAAGTCAAGCCTGTCTTTGTTTCCCGAAAGCCCAACCACAAGGTGACGGGGGCCGCTCATGCGGAAACTATCCGCAGTAGTAAGATGGGAGATGGGTTTACCGTTACAAAGATGTCGTTGGCAAAGTTGAAGCTGAATAAGCAGGGGGGGATCGACGGCTATTATAACCCGGCCAGTGACAAGCTGCTGTACGATGCGTTGCTGGAACGGCTGAAGGTCTTTGGCGGCGATGGGGCGAAGGCGTTCGCGGAGCCGTTCTATAAGCCCAAGCGGGATGGCACACCAGGGCCGCGGGTGGACAAGGTGAAAATCTGTGAGAAGGCCACAGTGGGTCTGCCTGTCCGGGATGGCATCGCGGCCAACGGCAGCATGGTACGAATCGACGTATTCTATGTGGAGGACGAGGGCTACTATTTTGTACCTATTTATGTGGCGGATACGAAGCGAGCGGAATTGCCCAATAAGGCGGTGGTTGCCTACAAGGCATATTCAGACTGGAGGGAGATGCAAGCACAAAACTTTGTTTTCTCCCTCTATTCGGGTGATCTTGTTCGGATCCGGAGCCGCAAGGGGATTAAGCTGAATCTTGCCAAAGGCGGCACAGGTGAAAAGGAGATCGTCCGGCAGGATGGGCTGTATTATTACCGTGGAGGGGATATTTCAACAGGTGCAATCTCAGTGTCCTCTCATGACAGACGGTATGAGAGTCGAGGGATTGGCATTAAGACCTTGCAATCCATTGAAAAATATCAGGTGGACGTATTAGGAAAATATTACAAAGTGGATCTCCCCGAAAAACGGATGACATTTTCCAAGGAGGGCTGAGATGGAATATCGAAATATCTTTTTGGCGAACCCCGCACGGCTCAGTGTGCAGCGAGAACAGCTGATCATCGAACAGGCGGAAAAATTCACGGTTCCGCTGGAGGATATTTCGTCTGTTCTCATCGAATCCCGGCAGGTCACCCTGTCGGCTCACGCAGCTGCAGCGATGGCGAATCATGGCATCACCGTTTTCCTGTGTGATGAGAAACATCTGCCAAGCTGCCAGCTTCTTCCCATCAACCAATACTGTCGCCAGCGTAAGCTGTTGATGGCACAGTGTGAGATGGGAAAGCCGCTGCAAAAGCAGCTTTGGCAGCAGATCGTGATTCGGAAAATACAAAATCAGGCGCAGTGTTTGCGCCTGATGGGAAAACCGGAGTGGGAGACATTACAGCAGATGGCGGGAAAAGTCCTCTCCAATGACAGCGATAACCGAGAAGCGGTTGCTGCGGCACTTTATTTTCCGGCATTGTTTGGAGATGGATTTTTCAGAGGGGCGGATGACCCGCGGAATGCGGCTTTGAATTACGGATATGCGATTTTGCGGGGCGGGATTGCCAGAAATCTTGTTGCGCATGGTTTGGAGCCGTGCATTGGGCTTCATCATCGAAGCGAATTGAACAATTTCAATTTGGCGGATGACTTGATTGAGACGTTTCGTCCCATTGTCGATCTTTATGTGGCACAGAATTTTTCAGCAACAGATGATGTGCTGACACCGCAGCAGAAAGTAGGCCTGTTCAACCTTACCAATTATCTTGTAAAGCAAGCAGGCAGAAAATACAGGGTCATGCTGGCTATTGACCGATCATGTGCAGCTTTGGCCAACAGCGTCACAGAGCAAAAGCTTCTGCTGGATCTACCGGAACTGATCCCATTGGAGCAGCATCGGTATGAATAGGCTTATGAGGATTTTAGTGATGTTTGACCTGCCGGTCAAAACTAAGGCGGAACGGCGCAGTGCAACACAGTTTCGGAATTTTCTGGTGGGTGACGGGTATCACATGGTGCAGTATTCTGTTTATGCCCGTGTCTGCAATGGGAGGGATTCCGTGGAAACGCACAAAAAGAGGGTGTCACAGGCTTTGCCCTCAAAAGGCTCTGTAAGAATGCTGGTGGTTACCGAAAAACAGTATAATGCCATTGAACTGTTGGTAGGGAAGCCTACGCCATATGACAAGCCTCAGCAGTTTGAACAGTTGATGATTTTTTGAGAAAAATACGGAACGATTTCAAAAAGAAATCGTTCCGTATTTTTAAGCTTTCCCCCAACTTTTGATAAGAAAGCAAGGGGAAAGATGCTGAATTTGTGTTCTCAATTTTCGCCTATTATACCACTACAAGAGAAAATTGGGAACTACGACTCAAGCACTGCTGGACAATGACCCGGATTAATTATACCACTACAAGAGAAAATTGGGAACTACGACGAGACACTGCCAGCGGATGAGCAGCGGATCATTATACCACTACAAGAGAAAATTGGGAACTACGACGATGTTGATAATACGAATTGAACGGGGTATATTATACCACTACAAGAGAAAATTGGGAACTACGACTTCAAATAGCGGTCATACACGGCCATTTCGATTATACCACTACAAGAGAAAATTGGGAACTACGACGTGCTGACGGAGAACGAAAGGACGATGAAAATTATACCACTACAAGAGAAAATTGGGAACTACGACCTACAAGGCTCCTGAGCGGCCTTACATTGAATTATACCACTACAAGAGAAAATTGGGAACTACGACAGGTTGCTCTCGTGGAAGCGTCTGCGAACGATTATACCACTACAAGAGAAAATTGGGAACTACGACCAATCGGCAGGCACCCGTGGAGCTGCTCTCATTATACCACTACAAGAGAAAATTGGGAACTACGACTATGATCCTGTTATTGTTGAATATCAATATATTATACCACTACAAGAGAAAATTGGGAACTACGACCGCGGCCTTTGAAGGTTGCGAGGTCGTCGGATTATACCACTACAAGAGAAAATTGGGAACTACGACGGACATCGACGCCGCCGCAACCAACGAGGAATTATACCACTACAAGAGAAAATTGGGAACTACGACCTTTTTACCGTGATGATGTTCCGCTTTCCGCCAAGAGCGGTGGAAAATGGCACCTGCTGGTATATGACACGCAGCAGGGAATCTGGCTGGAAGAGGACAACACGGAAGCGCTGGACTTCTGCCGCTACAACTCGTATCTCTATCTTTTATCCGCAGACGGCTCCATGTGGGCGGTGGATGCGGATACCGGGAACGAGGAAGTAACATGGAGCGCCACATTCACCCCGTTTTATGAAACGCTGGAGGGGAAGAAAGTGTATTCCTCCCTTTATATCCGGTTTGAAATGGGCAAGGGCGCGTGGGCAAAAGCAGAGGTGCGCTGTGACAACGGACGGTGGGAAAGCGCCGGGATTTTACGAGGACAGGGGCCAACGCTGCTTCCTGTGCGCCCCCGGCGGTGCGACAAATATGAAGTGCGATTGAGTGGAAAAGGAAGCTGCGCGGTGCTGGGCATGGTGCGGCGGCTGCGCGTGGGGTCGGAGGTGTAAACCGTGGCGGTATTTGACAAGGAACTGAACCATCTGGACCCGCAGAACGTGGCGGCGAGCCTTTCCGCGCTGGAAAACTACATTGCGTATATGCGGGAACGGCTGGAATTTAACAACAGCAATCTCACCCGCAGCCTATCCTCGGCAGGAACCAGCACGGCGGAGATGGTGCTGATCGTGGCGGCGCTGCAAAACAACCTTCAGGCGCTGCAAAGCACCGTGACCGCCATGCAGGGGCAGATCACCGCACTGGAAACCACCACCAGCGGGCTAAAAACCCGGCTGGACACGGTGAACGAAAGTATGCAGACCCTGGGCGAGAATGTAAGTACATTGACCGGGGATGTTTCCACCTTAAAGCAAAGCGTCGGCACGCTGCAAAGCGGCATGACGGCACTGGAAACACGGGTCAAGGCACTGGAAGATAAAGGAGGGACCACCTGATGGCATCGAGCCGCAGAGGCGGAAGCAAATCCGCCGTTAATAAATCCGGCAGCGCATACAAAAACAGGGGCAGCAGCACGAGCTACACGCCCCATCAGGACCTGAATGCCGGAAACGGCACATACAACAACTCCGGCGCGTGGACGGACAATGAGATGCTTTCCACCGCGGACCGGGACAGGATCACGGGAATCCGCGACCAACTGAAAGCAGGCTCCATTTCCGGTGACGAGGCCAACAATCAGGCCAACGCCATTCGGGCCGGGTATGGATATTCCATCGACAAAAACGGCTATGTGACCGATAACGGGGCGCTGGCCGCCGTGAATAACCGCCGGGAAAAAGCAGGCATGACGAAAATCCCGGAGGGCGGCAGCGGAGCCTATTACCGCTATCTGATGGGAACGGACACCTCCAAGGCCGCGCAGGACGCAGGGCTTGTGCAGTCCTACGAGGATTTTGCAAAGGAAAACGGGTATACCATTCCCACCGGGGGCGGGACAGGAAGCGGAGGAAGTGCCGCCGACTATTCGGAAATTCTGAAAAATCTGACGGGACAGGGCAGCGGTGGGCAGCCGGTCCAGAGCTACGGCAGCGGCGCACCGACTTTTGATTACAGTTACAGCGACAAAATGCAGGACCTGATCGACCAGATTCTAAATAGCAGCCTGACAGACTGGAAGGAGGGCGACCAGTACGCAGCGCTGCGGGACCAGTACGCCGCCAACGGCCAGATGAGCATGAACGACCTGCTGGGGCAGGTATCTTCCCGCACGGGCGGGCTTGCTTCTTCCTACGCGGCCAGCGTTGCCAATCAGGAATACAACGACTGGATGAGCAAGCTGGAACAGGCGGCACAGGATATGTACCAGCAGGAGCGCAGCGACCGGATCAACGACCTTGGCGTATTGAGCGACGCATACAACCGGGAATACGGCGCGTATCAGGACGCGCTTTCCCAGTGGAACACGGACCGGGCCTTTGATTACCAGCGGGAGCAGGATGCGCTTTCGGACGCATGGAGGCAGAAGGAATGGGATTACAGCCTCTCGCAGGATGATTGGAGCAAGGCTTTGCAGCAGGCGGACACACTGGCGCAGTACGGCGATTTTTCCGGGTATAAGGCGCTGGGGTATACGGACGCACAGATCAGCCAAATGCAGAAGGTCTGGCAGATTCAGCAGGCGCTTGCGCAGCAGAAGGCCAAGAGCAGCAGCGGAAGCAGCAAATCTTCTGGCAGCAGCGGAGGCACACCGGACGCAAACGGCTTGTTCCTTGCAGCGTATAAAAGTGGCAATCCCAACAGCTTTATCGCCAATAACTACAAAAAATACGGATTCGATAAGAGCACAGGTCTGACATCGGATTACAAAGATTGGGCGGAGACATATGACGATGACGCAAATCAAACGGTGTCTGAGGATTTTGACAGGCTGTACAACGGCCTAAATATTTCCCTTTCCGAGGAAAGTTCGAAAAACGCAGAGAAAAACCTGAATGATTTTGTTGAACGGTACTGGGATTATCTTTCCGATAACCAAAAAAATAAAGTGAAGAAGCTTGCATCCAACTACGGATTCGGGGTATAGGAGGACGGCATATGGCAAATAAGCCTGTATTCAGAAAGATTTCAACCGCGGCAGAAGCTCAGAAAAACAACAACAGCAACAGTCACAACAGCAGTAAAGAAGAACGCGCAGATGTTGCGCGTTCTTCTGATAAGCCCGTATTTAAAAAAATCAGAACAGCTTGGGGCGGGGACGTTTCTTCTATCCAAACACCTTCCCAGAAATCCCCCTCTTCCACCCGCCAGCAGTGGGTGGCGACCGGGGGCGGGCGGAAGAGCACTTCCCCGACGGCGGGGGTCACTGCAACGCAGCAGAGTACCACGAAACGGGACACTGCGGCGGACAACCGTAAGAAACTGGAACAGCTGCAAAGCCAGCGCAGGCAGGCGGCAATGGATCTGGACACGGACACCGTGAACCGCCTTGACCGGGAAATGAAAGCCATTCGGGAGAGCACCGGAAAGCAGACGCTTTCTGACCGGGCGGGGAGCGTTCTTTCTTCTATTATGTCCGGCTCTGTTGGCCAGACCGCGAATGCCGCCGGACTTGCCGTGAATTCCATTCAGGATGCAGATCACAATCGCAGGCAGATCGCCCGCATCCAAAAGGAACTGGCCGCAGGCGTTCTTTCCGATGGGCGGACGATCACGCCCGCCATGCGAAAGACGATGGCGGAGAGCATTGACCGACTGAACCGGGAAGCGCAGAAGTGGGACGCGCCGTCCAGCACGGCCAATCGAATCTACCGCGCAGCGGATCAGATGGTGGACGACAGCATCCAATACCAGCAGCAGGCAAAGCAGGGGCTTGGCAAGGTTGGTTCGACGGTGGTCGACGCCGCCACCGCTATGGGCCAATCTACTTTGACCAATATTTTAGGTGCAGCTACAGGGACCGGAATGGCTCCGTTTGTTTTACAGGCATTTGGCGGAGCTTCGCAGGAAGCGCGGCGCGGCGGTGCGTCGATGGATGATCAGCTTTTGTTCGGCGCGGCATCTGCTGCAAAGGAATATGTGACCGAAAAGATGTTCGGTCTGACACTGCCGCAGAAGATTCTTGGCAAGGCGGGAGTCGGCAGTATTGACGGCATGCTGGAGCGCGGCATCCGAAACGTGACGGAGAGGCTTGCAAAAAGCCCGGGCGGTCAGCGGGCGCTTGGAGGTCTCGCCACATGGCTTGCTTCCGGCGCGACGGAAGGACTGGAGGAAATTGTCGGAGACATCATTGAAAACACGATTATTAACCCGAACCTTCGCGGCTGGGACCCTGACAACCGCACCATGCAGGAAAAATTTGACGATGCTCTATATGACGGGCTGGTAGGAGCAATGTCCGGCATGATGGGTGGCGTGAACAATCTGTTTACATATCAACCGGGTTTGAATAACGCGACTGTACAGCAGACAGGACAGCAGACCGACGTGGTTGACCCCAGAGTGCAGCAGATCATGAATACCATGAACGCGCAGGAGCAGCGGACCGCAGGGGAAGGTACAGCAGTTGACCGCAGTCCTTCCGCGCAGCGGGAGACGGCGCGGCAAGCGGAATCTGCTCGGCCTGCCGTTCCTGCGGAGGTGCAGACGATTTTGCAGCAGGAAGCCGCCGTGCGGAGAAGCTTTACCGGGGTGCAGGACACGCTGGGAGAGAGCGGGAGAAAAGCGTTTCAGGATGCTTATCGGCAGGGGACGGACCGGGGAAACTATACCGGGGAATTTTTGCGGGCATACCACGCAGGCATGACCGGGCAGAAAAACCCCAACGGCACCAGCGATGTATCCTTTGCGGCCTATACGGCGGGGAAGAACGACGCGGCGGCGTCTTTGGCGTGGGAAAAGCAGGCGGCGCAGTTTGCCGGAACTGCCGGAACGGACAGCGGGCTTGTGTTTGATAATTATGTGGAAAACCGAATGGACAGCGCTGTGGCCGACGAAGTAAACGCCGTAGCAAAGGCGCTGGGCGTTCGGGTGCAGATGGTGGATCAGGTTTTGGGCGGGCAGGGCAATGGCCAGATCAGCGGCAGCGATATTCTGATCGCAAAGAACGCAAACAGCCCTGTCTTACAGGTGGTTGGCCACGAATGGACCCACCGGGTGCAGGAGCTTGCCCCGGATACGTATCGATCCTTCCGGGATGCGGTGGGCAGCCTGCCGGATGTGCAGGACGCGGTGCAAATCCTTGTGGAACAGTACAACGAGGCGGGCATCGAGACCAGCTATGAGCAGGCGCTTGATGAAGCCACGGCCAACTACGCCGGGGAGATGATCGAAAACAGCAATGTGCTGGACGACTTCATTCGGAAGCACAACACCGACCGGACGCTGCTGCAAAAGCTGCGGGACGCCATCCATGAGATCGTGGGCAAGCTGACCGGCAGAGCCAAGCGGCAG
>CAKSVQ010000003.1 GCA_934504065.1 uncultured Dysosmobacter sp.
GTCATACACACCGCCTGGCCGCTGGGGGCATCTGTTTTCTGGTTGTGGTGGATCTCTGTGATCTCAATGTCGAAATCCGGCTTCAAAACGCCGGAGACAACCTCCAGCGCCCGGTAGAGTACCGCAATGCCCAGCGAATAGTTTGCGCTCCACAGCACGGGGGCATACGCGCCCAGTTCTCGCAGTTTGGCGCTCTGCGCGGAGGTATAGCCCGTGGTGCCGGAGAGCAGCGGCGTTCCGGTGCGGCGCACATAGGCACACACGGCGTCCAGCGCCTCCGGGCGGGAAAAGTCGATCACCACATCGGCGACCCTGCCCATACTCTCCAGACGGTCAAGCTCGCCGTGACCCAGCGCAGCGACCACCTCGTCGCCGTTTGCCCGGGCCGTCTGGGCGATCAACGCGCCCATCTTGCCCCGGCCGATCAAAAGAAACTTCACAGCAGCCCCGCCTCCTTCAGGCTTTCCCGCAGCACTACCTGATGCTCGCCGCTCATCTCGCACAGGGGCAGGCGCATGGGACCTACGTGCAGGCCCATCATGTTCATGGCGCTCTTGACGGGGATGGGGTTGACCTCCAGGAACAGGTCGTTCATCAGCTTGAGGTACTTGAGGTGGTTGGCAAGGGCCTCCGCCTGCCGCCCGCCAAGATAGTCCGCCACGATCTGGTGGCACATGGCGGGCATTACATTGGCATAAACCGAGATCACACCGCTGCCGCCGATGCTCATCAGGGGCAGGGTGATGTCGTCATTACCGGAATAGAGGGCGAAGTCCGGCCCGATGCAGTGGGCGATCTTCATGGCATAGCTCATATCGCCGCTGGCCTCCTTGATGCCCGTGATATTGGGGTGGCGGGCCAGCTTTTCCACCACGTTCACCGGGATGGAGCAGCCCGTGCGGCCCGGCACATTATAAAGGAGGCAGGGGATGTGCACCGCATCCGCCGTTTCGGCAAAGTGGCGGTACATTCCCTCGGGATTAGCCTTGTTGTAATACGGGGCGATCAGCAGCAGCGCGTCCGCGCCCATGTCCTGATACTGGATGCTCTTTTCCAGCTGGGTGGACGTGCAGTTGGAGCCGCTGCCCACAATGACCGGGACCCGGCCGTTGACCACCTTGATGGTGTGCTCCACCACAGAGGCGTCTTCCTCATGGCTCATGGTGGGGTACTCCCCGGTGGTGCCCAGCGTCAGAATGCCGTCCGTCCCGGCGGCGATCTGCCGCTCCAGCAGCTCGGTCAGCACCTCGAAATTCACACTGCCGTCCTCATGGAACGGGGTGATCATCGCAACGATAGAGCCCTTGATGTTTTCAAATTTCATAACAGTGTCCTCCACACCTTTCAATTTTTCCGGGTTTCCCGGAGTGAAAAGAAAAAGTCGGTAGAGACACGCTCCTACCGACAGTCATGCACGCCCAGCGGCGTGAAGTCCCTGTTAGCGGATAGCGCCCCCGTGGTTTCCCACGGACAGTCCCGCAGGTATTCCCTGCGGCCCCATCCCCTCCCCGTGCCCGGGGCGAAGATTCGGCGGACTTGCCCTTGCCACGTTCCCAGTCTGCCGACTCCCGTGGCTCCATCGCATCCGCGCCTCTATCTCATTTTTCGCTATCATACCACGTTCTTCCTGCGGTTTCAATAGAAAATTTTCAAAAAAACTTCACCCATCCGGCGGGATATGTTATAGTAAGTGCAACAAATTTTTCCCCAAGGAGGGGTCATCATGCCCTCAAATGTTGTTTTGCACCGCCGGGCGCTGCACCGCATCCCGGAGCTGGACTGCTGCCTGCCGGAGACCGTGGCCTATGTCCACTCTGTGCTGGAGCCGCTGGGCTGCACCCTTTCCAGCCCCACTCCCGGCAGCGTCTGTGCCTTTTTCGACGCCGGGCAGCCGGAGACCGCCGCCTTCCGGGCGGACATGGACGCGCTGCCTGTGCAGGAGGCCACCGGGCTTCCCTTCGCCTCCGTCCATCCCGGAAAAATGCATGCCTGCGGCCACGACGGCCACACCGCCATGGCGCTGGCCCTTGCCCAGTGGGCCGCGCAGCACATCGCCGCCCTGCCCCGGAACCTGCTGCTGCTCTTCCAGCCCGCCGAGGAGACCACCGGGGGCGCGGATGCCCTGTGCCAAAGCGGCATTCTGCAAGAGCACCGCGTCACCCGGGTGTTCGGGCTGCACCTGTGGCCGGGCCTTCCCGCAGGGGAGGTCTACACCCGCCCCGGCCCCATGATGGCCCGGGCCAACGAGGTAACGGTCACTGTCACCGGAAAAAGCGTGCACCTTTCCCGGGCCGCGCTGGGCCGTGACGCACTGGCCGCCGGGGCAGAGTATCTGCGCCGGGCCTATCTGGCCGTCGGCGCTCTGCCGCCGGAAGAACCCCGGGCCTTCCTTTTCGGCAAGATGACCTCCGGCACGGTGCGCAACGCCGTCAGCGGCAAGACGGTGCTGGAGGGCAGCCTGCGGACTTATCGGGAGGAGACCTACCGTTTCTGCCGGGAGCAGCTGCAAAACATCGGCCAGGAGCTGGCCGAGGAATCCGGCTGCGATGTGGATGTCTATCTCAATACGGGCTACCCTGCTGTGTGGAACCACGAAGGACTTTTAGAAGCCGTCCGCACTGGACTGGGCGCGGATGCGCCCCGCCTGCTGGACGCTCCGGCGCTGGCGGCGGAGGACTTTTCCTTTTATCAGCAAGCCGTACCGGGGGTATTCTTCTTTCTGGGCGTGGGCCCTGCCCCGGAGCTGCACGCCCCCGACTTCTGCTTTGACGACGAAGCCGTTCTCCCCCGGGGCGTCGCATTCCTCACCCGCCTTGCGGAGCTTGCCTGAAAGGAGCCGCACATGGAACTGATCGTCAAGCATTTTCGGGAGCTGACACTGGATGAGCTGGCAGACATTTACCAGCTGCGGGTGGCCGTATTCGTTGTGGAGCAGCACTGCCCCTATCAGGAGGTAGATGAGGCAGACAAGTCCGCCTATCACCTGTTCCTCCGGGACGCGGACGGCATTCAGGCCTACGCCCGGGTACTGCCGCCGGGAACGGCCTTTCCGGGGGCCGCCATTGGCCGGGTGATCGCCCGGAAGCGCCGCTGCGGGCTGGGCACCCGGATCGTGGCCGCCGCCATTGAAACGGCAAGGGCCTGCTTTTCCCCCACCGCCATCGAACTGGACGCGCAGGTCTATGCCCAGGGGCTTTATGAAAAAGCCGGATTCGTGCCGACCTCCGCACCGTTTTTGGAGGACGGCATCCCCCATATCCACATGACGCTTCACCCGTGACCGCCCTCCACCGCCCGCATCCGGGAAATGGACTTGACACCGGGGGGCATTCCTGATAATATACTGTGGTAAATCAAATAGCGTGATGATCGGAAAGAGTAACGGTTCACCCAACGGGCAGAGAGGGCGCGCCATCGGCTGCAAGCGCGCCTGCGGCGGAAACCGTGAAGTGCGTCCGGGAGCGTGGGGGATGCAAATGCCCTCCGTCTGGCCTCCGTCAAGGGCCCCTTGAGTGATAAATGAGAGTGGAACCGCGATTCGTCGCCTCTCGTACTTTGGTACGGGAGGCGCTTTTCTTTTCCTCCCGTCCGGCACAAGGAGCAATTTTTATGGCAAAACGTGTAACCCGACTGGGCGGCCTGTTGGCCGCCTACCAGCGCCGCGACCCCGCGGCCCGCAGCAAGCTGGAGATTTTTCTTCTCTATCCCGGCGTTCATGCCGTGCTGTACCATCGGCTGGCCCACTGGTTGTATGTCCACCGCCGCTTCTTTCTGGCCCGGGCCGTGTCCCAGTGGAGCCGCTTCTGGACGGGGATTGAAATTCACCCCGGCGCCACCATCGGCCATCGGCTGGTGATCGATCACGGCATGGGCATCATCATCGGCGAGACCGCCGAGATCGGCGACGACTGTCTATTATATCAGGGCGTAACATTGGGTGGCACCGGCAAGGATAAGGGCAAGCGTCACCCCACCCTTGGCAACAACGTGCTGGTAGGCTCCGGAGCCAAGGTGCTGGGGCCTTTCAAGGTGGGCGACAATTCCCGCATTGCCGCAGGCGCGGTGGTGCTGGGCGAGGTGCCCCCCGGCTGCACGGCAGTGGGTGTTCCCGCGCAGGTGGTACGGGTGAACGGCAAGCCCGTCTACTTTGCGGACGACGTGGACCAGATCCACGTGGACGACCCCGTGCTGGAGGAACTGCGCACCATGAGCCGCCGCATCGAAGCACTGGAAAAGGAATTACAGGAACTGAAAGAACAGGAACCGAAACAACGGAAGGAGACAGTCTGAAATGTATCTGTACAATTCAGCGACCCATAAAAAAGAGGAATTCAAGACCCATACCCCCGGCCACGTGGAAATGTACACCTGCGGCCCCACGGTATACCACTTTGCCCACATCGGCAACCTGCGCAGCTATATCATGGAGGATGTGCTGGAAAAATACCTGCGATATGCCGGGTATGACGTAAACCGCGTCATGAACATCACGGACGTGGGCCACCTGACCTCCGACGCCGACGAGGGTGAGGACAAAATGCTTAAGGGCGCCAAGCGCGAGCACAAAACCGTGATGGAGATCGCCCAGTATTATACCGACGCGTTTTTTGACGACTGCCGCAAGCTCAACATCAAGCGGCCCGACGTGGTGCAGCCCGCCACCGGACTGATCGATGATTTCATCAAGATCGTCAAAAAGCTGGAGGACACCGGATACGCCTATTTTGCAGGCGGCAACGTGTATTTTGACACCTCCAAGCTCAGCCGCTACTACGTTTTCAACGACCACAATGAAGAGGACCTGGCCGTGGGCGTCCGGGAGGGCGTGGAAGAGGACACCAACAAGCGCAATAAGAACGATTTCGTGCTCTGGTTCACTAAGTCCAAATTTGAAGATCAGGCCCTGAAGTGGGATTCCCCGTGGGGCGTGGGCTATCCCGGCTGGCACATTGAATGCTCCGGCATTTCCATGAAGTACAACGGCGAATATCTGGACCTCCACTGCGGCGGCGTGGACAACGCCTTCCCCCACCACACCAACGAGATTGCCCAATCGGAAAGCTATCTGGGCCATCCGTGGTGCCCCCAGTGGTTCCATGTCCACCATCTGAACACCAGCAGCGGTAAAATGTCTAAATCCAAGGGCGAATTTTTGACGGTTTCGCTGCTGGAGGAAAAGGGCTATGACCCGCTGGCCTACCGCTATTTCTGCCTGCAAAGCCACTACCGCAAGGCGCTGGTATTCACGTGGGAGAATCTGGACAACGCTGCCGCGGCCTATCAGAAGCTTATCACCCGCATCGCGGCGCTGCACGATGACGGCGGAGCCGTGGACCAGATGGTGTTTGACGAGTACAAGACTAAGTTCAATCAGGTCATGGGCAACGACCTCAACACCTCCATGGGCGTGACGGCCCTGTTCGACGTGCTGAAAGCCAAGACCAACGACGCCACTAAGCTAGCCCTCATCGCCGATTTCGACCGGGTGCTGAGCCTGAGCCTTGTGGAAAAGGCGGCTACCCTCCGCAGTGCCAAGCCCGCGCAGGTCACCGCGCAGTCCAGCGGAGCGTATACGGTTTCCGGCGAGGGCGATTCCGCCATCGACGCGCTGGTCATGCAGCGCTATGAGGCCAAGAAGGCCAAAAACTTTGCCGAAGCCGACCGCATCCGCGACGAGCTGAAAGCACAGGGCATTGAGATCACCGACACCAAGGGCGGCGCAGTCTGGAAGCGGGTCTGATAAGACCACACTTCCCCGATTTGCAAAGCTGAAATCTAAAGCTAAAATGCCGCCCCGCTCATGAAGAGCGGGGCGGCATTTTTGATGCGTAGATAGGTAGATAGGATTATTATACCGCAGCCATCTTGCGGGCCTTGGCCTCCATCTTGTTGCGGAACACGTCGATGGTGACAGCCAGAATGATGACAGCGCCGATGACGATGTACTGAATATCGTTGGAAGCGCCAGCCAGATTCAGGCCGTTGCGGATGACTGCCATCAGCAGAGCACCGATCAGGGTGCCCCAGATGGTGCCCTTGCCGCCGGTGAAGGAAGCGCCGCCCACGATGCACGCCGCGATGGCGTCGTTATCATAGGTAGAGCCCGCGTTGCCATTGGCGGAGGCCAGACGGCCCACGGAGACCACGCCCGCCATGCCAGCCATGAAGCCGGAGAGGGTATACACAAAGGTCAGCACATTCTTGGAGGGGATGCCGGACAGGCGCGCCGCCTCGGGGTTGCCGCCCACGCAGTAGATCTGGCGGCCCAGCGCGGACTTGCGCAGGAAGATGTCGAACAGGACAAAGACCACGATGACCAGAATGAAGCTGATGGGGATACCGGGGAAGCTCACCTTGCCAGCGGCGTCATAGGTAGTGAAGAGAGAACCGCCGCCGATCTTCATCAGGCCGTCCACGCCCGTTCCGGTGAAGCCGATGGACTTGGAGCCCGTGATGACCAGTGCAAGGCCCCACAGCACGTTCTTCATGCCCATGGTGGAAACGAAGGGATGGGGCAGGTCCAGCCGGGTGAGCAGCGTGCCGTTGATGAAGCCCGCAAAGGTGCTCACCGCCATGCCGCACAGCACCAGCAGGAACGGATTGGTGATCCCGGCCTGCACCATCACGCCAATCACGCAGGTGCACAGCACGCAGTTAGAGCCCACGGACAGGTCAATGCCTGCGGTGATCAGGGCGCACAGCATACCGGAGGCGATCAGGCAGTTGATGGACGCCTGCTTCAGGATGTTCATGATGTTGTTGATCTTCGGGAACTTATCCGGCATGGCGAAGCAGAAGATCAATACCAGAATCGCCAGCGCCAGCAACGTACCGAGCTTTTGCAGAAGCTCTTTTGCAGAATTCTTTTTCATATCAGTCTAATTCTCCTCCCCAGGCCGCTTTCATGATGTCTTCGGAATTGAAATGCGGGGTGTCACGGTCGATATTCGCCATGACCCGGCCGCCGCGCATGACCACCACATGGTCGCTCATGGCCAAAATCTCCGGCAGTTCGGAGGAGACCATGATGACGCACTTTCCGGCCTTGACCAGATCGTTCATCACGCGGTAGACCTCGATCTTCGCACCCACGTCAATGCCGCGGGTAGGCTCGTCGAAAATGAAGATATCGGCGTCGGTATTGACCCACTTGCCGATAACCACCTTCTGCTGGTTGCCGCCGGAGAGCTGGGCCGTTACCTCGTCCAGCGACGGGGTCTTGATCTTCAGCGACTCCACATTCTCCTGCCCGGACTTTTCGATCTGCGCCTTATCCAGGAACGGCCCCTTGCTGAAGCCCTTCATGTTGGCAAGGATCAGATTGGTGCGCACATCCAGCGAAAGCACCAGACCCTGCCCCTTGCGGTCCTCGGTCAAAAAGGCGATCTTGCGCTTGATGGCGTCCTTGGGGGAGCGGATATGTACCTTCTCACCCTTGACGTAGATTTCGCCGCTGTCCAGCTTGTCCGCGCCGAACACGGCCCGCATCGTCTCCGTGCGGCCCGCGCCCACCAGCCCGGCAAAGCCCGTGATCTGCCCGGCGTAGGCCTTGAAGCTCACGTCGTGCAGCACGCCCGCCTCGTTCAGGCCGCGGCCCTCCAGCCAAACCTCGCCCTTGGTGCCGAATTCCTTGGGATACAGGTTATCCAGTGTACGGCCCACCATGGCGTTGATGAGGGAATCCTCCGTCAGCTCGGAGGTATCCTTGGTGATGATGTGCTCGCCGTCCCGCATGACGGTGACACGGTCGCACAGCTCAAACAGTTCTTCCAGCTTATGTGACACGAACAAAATGGCAACGCCCTTGGCCTTCAGGCCCCGGACCGTGGTCATCAGCTGCTCGATCTCTTCCTTACCCAAAGAGGAGGTAGGCTCATCCATGATGATCAGCTTGGCATCCAGCGAAACAGCCTTGGCGATCTCCACCATCTGCTGCTGGCCAACGCCCAGCTTGCCGCACTCCATGCGCACATTGATCTCGGGATGGCCCAGCGTTTTCAGTGCTTCCTCGGCCTCCTTGTGCATCCGGGGATAGTCCAGCAAAAGGCCCTTTTTCACGGCGCGCCCCATGAAGACATTGTCCGTAACCGGCAGTTGCTTGACGATGTTCAACTCCTGATACACGCAGGCAATACCTGCCTCACGGGACTGGACGGGGTTTTTGAAAACGACCTTCTGACCGTCGACAAAAATGTCGCCCTCCTCCGGAGTGTGCACGCCCGTGAGCACCTTAATCAAGGTGGACTTACCTGCGCCGTTTTCTCCGATCAGGCCGTGGATCTCGCCGGGCCTGATCCCGATGGACATATTCTTCAATGCGACGACACCAGGAAACCGCTTGGTAATATTTTTTAACTCAACGACATATTCGCTCATGAAATTACCTCGTTTCTTTCCTGATTTCTGTGGTATGCCCTCCGGTCACGTCCCGAAGGGTCTTACACGCAAATTTGGCGGCAGAGCATTTCTGCCGCCAAATTTGGTTATGTTTCTCAGTTATAGCGACAATGTAATTGTAACAGGCTCGCTATCAGCCCTTCATGGCAGCCAGGTTATCCAGATAAGCCTGACCGTTCTCCGCGTTGACGACCTCAACGGGGGCGTTGATGACCTCTTCCACGCTCTCGCCCTTGACGGCCTTCACGGCAGCCTCGACGACCTGATAACCCATCTCATAGGGCTGCTGGGCCACAGTGGCCTTGACCAGCTCGCCGGCAAGGATCAGATCCACAGCGGAGGCGTTGCCGTCGAAGCCGACGATGGTGATGTCGGAAACACCGGCGGACTTGCAGGCGTTCATGGCGCCGATGGCGGTATCGTCATTGTGGCACAGAACGATGTCGATCTGGTCGGGGTAAGAAGAAAGCAGGTCCTCCATGGCTTTGGTGGCGCCGTCGGTCAGGTTGTTGCCGGACAGAGCCGCCAGCACTTCCACGCCAGCTTCCTCGCAGGCCTTCTCATAACCCTCGCGGCGCATGTTGGAGGTGTTGTCGCCCTCCTGACCGTAGATGATAACGGCCTTGGCGTCGGTGCCGACCTGCTCGATGGCCCACTTGCCGCCCTCATAGGCAGCGTCCACGTTGGAGGTGCCCACGAAAGAGGTCTGGCCAGCGATGCCCACGTTGGTATCGACGGACAAAACGGGAATGCCCTGATCGATGGCGGTCTGCAGCGCGGCGCTGGCGGCACCGGCATCATTGGGGGCACAGACGATGGCGCTGCATCCGGCGCCGATCTGCTGCTCGATCATGGAGACCTGACCTTCAATGTCGCTCTCAGCGCCGGGGCCAACCACGTTGACCTCCACGCCCAGATCCTTGGCGGCGGCGTCGCAGCCGGCCTTCACATAGCCCCAGTACTCGGAAGCCAGTGTCTTGAGGACGACGGCCACCTCAATGTCGCCGTCAGCGGGAGCCTCAGCGGGGGTCTCGGTCTGGGAATCGCCGCTGGGGGCGGGCGTCTCAGCCTTGCTGCCGCAGGCAGCCAGAGACAGAGACATTGCCAGTGCGAGGAACAGAGCAAGGTACTTCTTCATTTCTTCTTTTCTCCTTTTCGACTGTTTTCCAGCGGTGCACACCTTCCCCGCGTTTTTTCCGCAGGAAAAACGATTAACACGCTGGTCACTGTGTCTTAACTTTAACATGCCCATGTTTTTTCGTCAATACCACACGCTAATTCTGGCTATTTTTCAAGAAAACTGTGCATCTTTTTTGTATAAAACATAAAAATTTTGTTTCAGCGCACAACCAGAAAAGCACAGATTTGTTTTAAAAAGTATCAAATCGCCCCATTTTCTTCCGTTCTCTTTTGAAAAAAAGCACGAAAAGCACAGCCAAACGCAATTTGATAGGTCAAATATGTTTTTGACATATCTACAAAAATTTCAAAACCACTTTGGCAAAATCGGAAAAAATCAAAAGAGCATGAGAAAAGCGTTGCTTTTTGGGAATAACGATGCTATTTTTATACATAGCGAAAACGATTGCGCTCTGGGGTTGTTGTTTTTGTTTCTGTGAACGCACACAGAGACGCCGCGGTCCCGGCGGTGCGTCACAAAATCGCTGCTTTGTACACCATATTTATATAAGGAGGATTTTCCTATGTTTGATCCCAAGAACGTCTCCCTTGGCATCGCGCCCATCGGTTGGTGCAACGACGATATGCCGGAGCTGGGCAGTGAAAACACCTTCCAGCAGACCGTCAGCGAGATGGCGCTGGCCGGGTTCATCGGCTGCGAGATCGGCAACAAGTATCCCACCGATCCCGCCGAGCTGAAAAAGGCGCTGGATCTGCGGGGAATGCGCATTGCCAGCCGCTGGTATTCTTCCTTCATCCTCACCCGCCCCATGGAAGAGGAGATCGCCGACTTCAACGCCAATCTGGACTTTCTTGCCGCCGTTGGTGCCAACCGCATCAACGTCAGCGAGCAGAGCTATTCCATTCAGGGCAAGGTGGACGTGCCCATCCTCACCGGGGGCCACAAGCATGTGATGAACGACGAGGAGTGGGACCGCTTCTGCGTCGGGCTGAACACGCTGGGCAAGATCGCCGCTGACCGGGGCTTCAAGCTGTGCTTCCACCATCACATGGGCACCGTGGTCCAGACCAGCGAAGAGACCGACCGCATGATGTCCAACACCGATCCCCGCTATGTGTTCCTCTGCTATGATACCGGCCACTTCACCTTCGCCGGGGAAGATCCTCTGGCCATGCTGAAAAAGTATGTGGACCGCGTGGGCCACGTCCATCTCAAGGACATGCGCCTGCCCGTGGTGGAAGAGGCCCGGAAGAACAACTGGTCTTTCCTCCAGTCCGTCCGCAACGGCGCGTTCACCGTGCCCGGCGACGGCGGCGTGGATTTCGACCCCGTGTTCAAGGTGCTCTCTGACGCCGGGTATCAGGGCTGGCTGCTGGTGGAGGCTGAGCAGGACCCTGCCAAGGCTAACCCGCTGGAATACGCCATCAAAGGCCGGAAGTATATCCGCGAGCACACCGGGCTTTAAAATATCTTCGTAAAAGCGGCTCCGCCGCTTTTACGAGAAAGCTTCGCTGCGCTCTGCGCCTCGGTTGGCCGCTTACAGCGGCCAATGCGTCACCGTCGCGGCGATACGATTCCCGGCGCTATCCGCGCCGCCAATCGTGCCGCTTCCTCGAAACAGCCTCGCTTTATCCGCCGCTGGCGGCGCTTCGGCTGTTTCCACACGCTCCGCGCATACGGACGCGAAACTCTGCGAGGCTCTTTGATAAGCTAACGGCTTTGAGGGATTTTGTCCCCCGTTTTCCCTAAACACCGCATATTTTTAACAGGAGATGTCTTCGATGACCTACTTCAATAAGAATAAGGACCTGAAAAACGGCTATAACGCCTATATCGACGAATCCACCAACTATATGGGCACCCAGATGAACGTGGGCCTGCTGGTGATGGAGGACGGCGATATCTACACCTATGAGAGCGCCGACCGCGAGGTGGCCATCCTGCTCTTCGAGGGCAAGGTGACCTATGAGTACAACGGCAAGAAGGTGGAGGCCGACCGCCCCAACTGCTTCCATTACGAGGCCTACTGCCTGCTGGCTCCCAAGGGCACCAAGATCACCCTCACTGCCCACGCCCACAGCGAGCTCTATATGCAGGATACCCTCAACGAAAAGGACTATGAGCCCGTGATGTACACCCCCGACACCGTTCAGACCCAGCACGCCGGCTCCAAGGGCGAGCTGATGGGCGCCATGGAGCGGGAGATCAAGACCTTCTTCGATCTGGACAACGCTCCCTTCTCCAACATGGTGCTGGGCGAGGTTTTGAACCGTCCCGGCAAGTGGTCCTCCTATCCCCCTCACCATCATCCCCAGCCCGAGGTCTATTTCTATCGCTTTGACTATCCCAACGGCTTCGGCGCGGGCTTTGCCAACGGCGACGTGTACAAGACCGAGCAGAACGGCTGCGCTGTCATCAACCATGGTTTCCATTCTCAGGTGGTGGCTCCCGGCTATGCCATGTGCTATGCATGGGGCATCCGTCATCTCGACGGCGATCCCTGGGACAAGACCCGCATCGACGACAAGGAGCATGAGTGGCTCTGGAAGGCTGACGCCAACGACCACATTTATCCCAATCATTGACAGGAGGTAACTTCCCATGAAAACCGTTCGTTTGACCATGGCGCAGGCACTGGTCCGCTTCCTTGAAAACCAGTATATCGAAGTGGACGGCGTGCAGAACCGTTTTGTCCGCGGTGTGTTTATCATCCCCGGCCACGGCAATGTGGTGGGCCTGGGGCAAGCGCTGACGCAGGAGGCCAAGCATCTGGAGATCTGGCACGGCCAGAACGAGCAGGGCATGGCGCAGGCCGCCGTGGCCTTTGCCAAGCAGATGAAGCGCAAGCAGATCTGCGTTGCCACCTCCTCCGTGGGCCCCGGCGCCGCCAACATGGTCACCGCCTGCGGCACCGCCACCGCCAACAACATCCCCCTGCTGGTGCTGCCCGGCGACACCTATGCCTGCCGCCAGCCCGACCCCGTTTTGCAGCAGGTGGAGCACACCAACTCCCTTGCCACCACCACCAACGACGCGTTCAAGGCCGTGTGCCGCTACTGGGACCGCATCGTCCGCCCCGAGCAGCTGATGAGCGCCATGCTCTCCGCTTTCCGGGTGCTGACCGATCCCGCCAACACCGGAGCGGTGTGCATCGCCATGCCGCAGGATGTGGAAGGCGAGGCCTATGACTATCCCGAGACCTTCTTCAAAAAGCGCGTGTGGCGCCTGGAGCGCCGTCCCGCCACCGAGGCCGCGCTGGACGAGGCCGCCGAGGCCATCAAGAAGGCCAAGCGCCCCCTGCTGATCTGCGGCGGTGGCGTCCGCTATTCCGAGGCCCATGCCGAGTTCCGCGCCTTTGCCGAGACCACGGGCATTCCCTTCGGCGAGACGCAGGCGGGCAAGAGCGCCATTGAGTGGACGCATCCCCTGAATCTGGGCGGCCTTGGCACCACCGGATGCTCCGCCGCCAACGAGATCGCCCGCAAGGCCGATCTGGTCATCGGTGTGGGCACCCGCTATACCGACTTTACCACCGCCTCCCGCTGGCTGTTCAAGGAGAACTGCAAGTTCGTTAACGTCAACGTTTCCGAGTTTCAGGCCCTAAAGCTGGACGCCGTGCCCGTGGTGGCCGACGCCAAGGAAGCCCTTCCCCGCCTGCTTGCCAAGCTGGATGGCTACAAGGCCCCCTATACCACCGAGGTGACCGCTGCCCGCGAAAAGTGGCAGAAGGAGCTGGACCGTCTGGACAACATCGTCTTCGAGGACAAGAAGTTCTGGAAGCCCATCATCAACGATGCCAACGCCGATTCCGCCAAGCGCTATGCCAAGGACCTGAACGCCAGCCTCTGCCAGACCACGGTGCTGGGCGCTATCAACCACATGATGAGCGAGGGCGACGTGGCCATCGGCGCCGCCGGCTCTCTGCCCGGCGATATGCAGCGGATGTGGCGTCCCACCGGGATCGACACCTATAACATGGAATACGGTTATTCCACCATGGGCTATGAGGTGGCCGGCGCGCTGGGCGTGAAGCTGGCCATCGGCGACAAGCACGAGGTTTACGCCATGTGCGGCGACGGCAGCTTCAACATGCTCCACGGCGAGCTTGTCACCGCAGTCATGGAGCACAAGAAGGTCAACATCTGCCTGTTTGATAACGCCTCCTTCGGCTGCATCAACAACCTGCAGGTGGGACACGGCAACCTGACGCTGTGCACCGAGCTGCGCCACCGCAATAAGGACGGCCTGTTCGGCGACTTCCTGAATATCGACTATGCCAAGGTTGCCGAGGGCTACGGCTGCAAGTCTTACTCCATCCGCACCATGGAAGAGCTAGTGGCCGCCTTCGAGGACGCCAAGAAGGTCAAGAACGTTCCCGTCCTCTTCGACATCAAGGTGCTGCCCAAGACCATGACCGACGGGTATTCCTCTTGGTGGCGCGTGGGCGACACCGAGGTTTCCCAGCGGCAGGAGAATCTGGACGCTTACGCCGACCTGCAGGCCCACCTGAAAGACGCGCGGAAGTATTAAGACGTTCTATCGCAAAAGCGGCTTTGCCGCTTTTGCGATAAGGGCTTCGCTAACGGCATTTCCCGCCGGAACAATCAAAAACCCATCCAAATCATAAAAAAGGAAGGTTACTATCATGGAAAACATTCTGAAGATCGGTATTATCGGCTGCGGTGCCATCGGCAAGGATCATTGCCGCCGCATCATTGAGACCGTGCCCGGCGCCACCGTCGTGGCTGTGTCCGACTATGTGGCCGCCGCCGCGGACGACACCGCCGCCAAGTACGGCATCCGTTCCTTCGGCAACGACTGCGATGGCATGATCAAGGACCCCGAGGTCGAGGCCGTTGTCATCACCTCCATCGATCCCACCCATCACGACTATGTCATGAAGACGCTGGCCGAGAAGAAGTGGTGCTTCTGCGAAAAGCCCCTCAGCCAGAACGCCAAGGACTGCGAGGAGATCATCAACCGCGAGGTGGAGATCGGCAAGCGTCTAGTGCAGGTTGGCTTCATGCGCCACTATGACCGCGGCTATGCCGAAATGAAGCGCATCATCGACTCCGGCGAGCTGGGCGCTCCTCTGGTCATCAAGGCCTGCCACCGCAACGTGTCTCAGGGCCCGGGCTTCAAGACCGAGAACGGCGTGACCAACGTGGCCATCCACGAGTTGGACATCTGCCGCTGGCTGCTGGACGACGAGTATGAGGACGTGCAGTGCGTGAAGGTGCGCCAGTCCACCAACTCCAACAAGGGCTATGACAACCCGCAGGTCATGCTGATGCGCACCAAGAAGGGCTGCTTCATCGACGTGGAAGTGCAGGTCGCCGACGGTTATGGCTATGACATCCAGTGTGAGGTCGTGTGCGAGAACGGCACCGTGAAGCTGCCCGATCCCTACGCTGTGGTTCGCCGCTCCCGTCCGCAGGGCTGGGACAGCCTGAACCCCGCCGAGTCCATGCCCATCATGACCGACTGGAAAGAGCGCTTCATCGAGGCCTATGACATTGAGTTCTGCAAGTGGGTGGAGTCCATCCACAACGGCAAGCTCACTGGCCCCTCCGCCTGGGACGGCTATATCGCCTGCGTGGCTGGCGATGCGCTGAACGCCTCCCGCGGCACCTCTCAGTTCCTGAAGGTGGAGACCATGGAAAAGCCGGAGATGTATAAATAATTTATTCGAAAAAGTAGCTGCGCCACTTTTTCGAATAGGTCTCGCTGCGCTCCGTGCCTCGGTTGGCCGCTGTGCGGCCAATTCGACACACGCTCCGCGTAAGGATTTTTCTGCCACGCACAGGTCGCGGCAGAAAACGGAATTGAATGCCGTCATCTGCGGATGGTGGAACTCTGCGAGACTTTTGTGCGCAGCGTACAGCAAATACTTTTTCGGATAGCCTGAAAGGAGCCCCGGCCGTTGGCCGGGGCTCCTTTTTCATTTATTCGCTGCTTTTGAGGAAGTTTATCGCTCTCAGCGGGCAAAGTCCATGTTGATATGCTTGATCTCCGTGTACTTCAGGAAGCCGTCCACTCCAGCGGCGCGGTCCAGACCGCTCTCCTTATAACCGCCCGTCTCGCACTCCGGCGCGAAGCCCGTGTAGTTGTTCACCCACACGTTGCCGGAGCGCAGCTTCCGACTCACCGCCATGGCCCGGTCAAAGTTCTGCGTCCACAAGCCGGAGCAAAGTCCGTATCTGGTGCAGTTGGCCAGCTCCACTGCCTCTTCCTCCGTGCGGAAGGTCTGAACGACCAGCACGGGCCCGAAGATCTCATCCTGCACGATAGGAGAATCCACCGGAGGATTAAGGAAAATGGTGGGGGCAATGAAAAATCCCTTGTCGCACCCGTTGTCCGTGTAGCGATAGCCTCCGGTGATCAACTGCGCGCAGCTTTTGCCGATCTCGATGTAGTGGAGGATCTTGTTCATCTGGCTCTCGTTGTCCACGGGGCCCATTTTGGTCTCCGGGTCCAGACAATAGCCCAGCTTCAGCCCTTCTGCCACGGCCTTCAGCTTTGCAATAAACGGCTCCGCGATACTTTCTTCCAGCACCAGCCGGGATCCGGCGGTGCAGGTCTGCCCCGCATTGGAGAAGATCGCCGCCGCGCAGCCCGCCACCGCTTTATCCATATTGCAGTCCGCAAACACCACGTTGGCCGACTTCCCGCCAAGCTCCAGAGAAACCCGCTTCATAGTCCCGGCGGCCCGCTTCATAATGTCCTTTCCGGTGTCCAGTCCTCCGGTGAAGGTGATCATATCCACGCCGGGATGCTCGGAAAACACGGCGCCGATCTTGCTGCCGGGCCCGGTGATGGCATTGACCACGCCGCGGGGCAGCTCCGGCACATTGTCCACCAGCAGGCGGATGACCTCCATATTGGCACCCGCCGTCTGCCCGGCAGGCTTGATGATGAGCGTGTTGCCCGCAGCCAGCGCGGGAATGGAGTCCCGCACCATCAGCGTGATGGGATAGTTCCACGGCTCGATGCCGACCACTACGCCCACAGGCTCCCGGGTCATGACCGACAGACGGCTCTTGGACACGGTGGATGTGCTGCCGTACAGCGTGCGGGCAGAGGCCACGGCATACTCCATGTAGCCGATGGCATTGTTGCACTCGATGCGCGCTTCCTGCAAGGGCTTACCCGACTCCAGAGACAGACAGGTGCAGATGTGGTCGAAATTCTCCCGCATCAGATTGGCCCACTTTTGCAGCACGGAGGCCCGCAGCCGGGGATTGAAGGCCCAGTCCTCCTCTTCAAAGGCACGTCGGGCGGAAGCCACAACCCGGTCAATATCCTCCTTGCCGGAACGCGCTACCTGTGTCACGGCCTCGCCGTCACAGGGATTGTAGATGAGGTTCGTCTCGCCGCTGACCGCGTCCACCCATTTTCCGTCAATGTAGTTTTGAAAAATACCGACTTTCATTCTGACTGCTCCTTTCCTTTTAACAGCTCCGCCGCCCGGGCCCAGACATTCTCCGGCAGCGTGACCCGCTGGGTCTTCTCGCCCGGGTCGCTGGTGGCGTCGATGCACATTTTATCCGACATTCCGTCCACACTGGAGGGGTCCAACCGATTGCACAGCACATGGGGCACCACGAACACGTCCTGCTCCGCCTGCACATGGGTCGCCACCGCCCAGAAGACCTCTTCTTCATTGAAGACATCAATGTCTTCATCCACCACCACGATCAGCTTTAAATAGAGGTCCAGTCCGAACAACAGCATGGCCGCCTGTCGGGCCTGTCCCTTAGCCTGCGGCTTCATGGAGAGGTAGGCGTGGAAGTGGCAGCCGTTTTTTGGCATGCTCAAAGCCTTCACACCCGGAATCTCCTTTTGCAGCTTATGCAGCAAGATGATCTCCTTGGTGAACTGACTCAGCAACAGGTGTTCCCACGCAAAACCGGGCACTAGGTCCTGATAGATCGGCTGTTCCCGATGGGTAATGGCACTGATTTCCAGCACATTTCTGGTCGAGCGGCTGGTGCTGTAGCCCGTATACTCCCCAAAGGGGCCCTCATCCTCATTCACATTGGCCAGAATTTTTCCTTCCAGCACATACTCCGCAAAGGCGGGCACCGGAATATCCACCGTAATGCCCTTTGTGACTTTGGCCCGCTCGTCCATATAGGCCGCCGCCCAGCTGTAATCATCCTGAGAGGGCGGGATCTTGGACGCTCCGGTAATATAATACGCCGGATGCGTACCAATGACCACGGCAACCTCCAGATCCTGTCCCCGTGAGGACGCAAGGTCAAAATACCGCCACAAATCGCCCCGGGAGTGCAGGGAGATGCCGATACGCCGGGGGCCCTTGAGCTGCATTCTGTGGAAGCTGAAATTGCAGCGCCCCGTTTCCGGGTCCCGGGCGATCACAATGCCCGACGTGATATAGCGTCCAGCATCCCCCTCAAAATGGCGGAAGACCGGAAGCGCCGTCACGTCGGCCTGCGCTCCGGTCAGGACGACCTCCTGCACCGGGGCGTGCTCCACATAGTCCAGTTCTTTGAAGCGGTCTGCCTGCTCCTCCACATCTACCACGTGGGAAATGGCCCGCCCCAGCCGATCCCGACTGGCAAAGGTGTTGCAGATCGTGCGCAGTCCGGTGTCCGGGTCCGTCAGCTCCACCACCGGGAATTTCTTTTCCCGCTCCAGCTGCTCCACCACCGCAGAGAGAAGATAGTCCTCCCGTCTGGCGGTAAGGTGCAGGCACTCCTCCGGGCGCAGCAGCGACAAAAATCCCCGCAGGGACTGACGCTGCTCACCGCTGTGCACAGTAGGCACGAAAGAATCCGTCATCATAAGCTCCTTCCTTATCCGGGTCATATTTCCGGCACCCGGCATCCGCGGCGGCGGACGCCTGCGCCAGCGAGGAAAAGTCCCCGCAGGCCAGAGCCGCCGTTAAGGCCGCGCCCAACGCGCTGGCCTGCCGCTGCCGCGGCGCTGCCACAGTCTTTTTCGTGACCGACGCCAGAATCTGCAAAAACACGGGGTCGGCACTCATGCCGCCAAACACTCGCAGCTCTGCGGGGGAACAGCCCACACAGGACTGCACCTTCTCCACCGACAGCCGCGCCTCGCAGGCCAGCCCCTCATACGCCGCCCGCACCAGATGCGCGCGGGTATGGTGCATTCCCAGCCTGCGGATGCCGCCCTCCACGCCGGGGGAGGTCACCTGCCACAAAAGCGGCACGATCCGCAGTCCGTCCGAACCCGGCGGGGCCAGCGCCGCCTTTGCGTCCAGCGCCGCCCAGAAAGCCGCGTCGGCCTCTTTTCCGTCCAGCAGCAGTCGGGCCAGCCAGTCCGTGAACTGCCCGCCGGCCCCGGTGCCGAATTCCATGGCAAAGCCCTGCTCCGGCAGGACCTCCACCGTGACCATGCCCGCCGGGTCCAACACGGGGGCAGGGTGGCAAAGGCTTGCCACAAAGGTCGTGCCCAGATTCATGGCAAGCCCGCCATTCACCGCGCCGCAGCCGATCACGGCGGCAGGCTGGTCGCCGGGCACTGCAATGACCTCCGCGCCCTTCAGCGCCGGAAAGTCCCTGCACCATGTTTCTGCAACGCGCCCGCAGGACGTTCCCACGCTCACGCAGTCGTGCTGTAAAAACGCCTCTCCGGGGAACAGTTCCGCGGCCAGCCGATGCGCTCCCACTGCCAGCGATCCGTTGCGGGAGGCCGAGCCCTCTGTCACGGTCACTCGCCCTATCAGAGCCGAGACCAGAAAATCCTGCGGGGAAAGCCATGCCGCCGCCCGGCGGTAAAGCTCCGGCGCATGCACTCTGGCCCAGAGAATTTTCGCCATGCCATTAAAGGAGACAAAGGGGCAGCCTGTCCGGCGGTAATACGCCGCCGGGTCCACCCCCAGTCCACGCAGCTCTTCCACGGTGGCGGCACGGCTATCGCTGTCGCACAGCGCCGTGGAAAGCGGCGCTCCGGCAGCGTCCACCGGGATCACCGTTCCCCGCTGGTGCGTGATGCCCAGCGCTTTGACCGTTACGTCCTCCCCAAGCCCGGCAAGCGCATCGCCAAGCGCCTGCCGGAAGGTATCCAGCAGCACAGCGGGCTCCATTTCCTGTATCCCGGCAGCACTGCGCCGGGGATAGCTCCGCTCAAAAACCGCTGCCGTCTCCTTTTTCCGCGGGTCATACGCCAGCACCCGAATCCCATGGGTCCCGGCGTCCATTCCAAGGATCATCTCCATCATTGACCCCCGCGAAAGCTTACGCTTCCAGATCCAGTCCGACCTTCAGGTTCTCGCCCTTGCCGTACAGGGCCACTGCCTCGTTGATCTGGCTGAGCGGCAGCTCCCTGTTACGGATCAGCGTATAGTCAAAGCAGCCGGAAGCCAGCATCTCAATGGCCTTTTCCGCATGGGCCGTTCCAAAGCCCACCGTGCCTGTGAAATTGATCATGCTGTAATGGATACGGTTGATGCTGACGGTGAAATCGTCCGCCCCGGTGGGAGAGGAGGAGAAGAGCGACACCGTGCCGCCCTTGGCCACCATGTCCATGGCCTGCGCGGTCAAAATCGCCTGCGCGGGGCCGCCGGGCACCACAAAGACCTTGTTTGCGCCCACGCCTCCGGTCAGCTCCTTCATGCGGGCAACGGGTTCTTCCCGGCTGCTGTTGATGGTGTGGTCCGCGCCCAGACGGCGGGCGATCTCCAGCCGTCCGTCGTCCAGATCCACCACGGTGATGCTGGAAGCACCGTTATAGCGGGCGGCGATCACATGCAGCAGTCCCATGGGGCCAAGGCCCAGCACCGCCACATCGTCCCCAGGGCCCACCTGCGCGTGGTCCACGCTGTGCACTACGTCCGCCAGCGGCTCCAGCAGACTGCCCGCCTCCATGGAGAGCCCGTCGGGCAGCTTCATGGCGCAAATTTCGGGCACTTTCAGGTGCGTTGCAAAGCAGCCGCCGATGCCCTGCTTGACGAACAGCTCCTCGCAGTCGCCAAAGCCGCCTGCGCTGCATCCAACGCCGATGACCTGCGGGCAGAGGTTGGTCCGCCCCTCTTTGCAATAGCGGCAGGTGCCGCAGTAGATCATGGGCTGCACCGCCACACGGTCACCCACCTTCACGCTGGTAACGGCACTGCCGACCTCCGCCACCACACCAGCGGCCTCATGGCCGAGGATGCAGGGACCGTATTTTTTCAGTGCGCCCTCCACATCGGGCTTCGCTGCGTTGTACTTCTTAATGTCGGTAGGGCACAGGCAGGCCTTTTTCAGATTGATGATGATGTCGTGCTCCCCACAGGGCGCAACCTCCAGCGTTTCCACCCGCATATCCCGGGGCGCGTACAAAAGAGCCGCTTTCATTTTCATAGCGTTTGATTCCTTTCTTTTGACAGATGGAGATTATTTGCTCAGACGCAGGAATTCCTCCCGGTCTCCCCGGTAGGTGATGGCCTTCAGCGCCTGCACCATGCGGGCGGGGTCCTCACTCTGCCACACGTTGCGGCCAAACACCACGCCGCACACGCCGCAGCTTGCGGCAGACTCGATGGTATCGGCAATGTGTTCGGGCGCGGCCTTCGCGCCGCCCAGAATAGCCACCGGGACCGGGCAGTTATCCACCACGGCCTGATACTCCTCCGGCGTGCCCACATAGTCGCACTTCACCAGATCCGCGCCCAGCTCCGCACTGATGCGTGCCATGTCGGCATAGAGAGAGACCTTGGCGCGAAAATCGTCCGTCAGCGTGGCGCCCCACGTGGTGGGCTCCACGATCAAGGGAAGGTTCCAGCGGTCGCACTCCTCGGCAAGGCGGGTGATATAGGCCATGTTGTCCGCCTGCAGGTGGTTATCCCGGCGGCCAAAGATCAGCAGGGCCTTGATGGCGTCCGCGCCCAGCCGCACGCACTCCTCCACAGAGATGGACTGGCGCAGTTCTTCGATCTCACCGGGCTGCTGGGGGATGCTGTTGCCCACGATGAAGTCGCTGGAGATAACCAGCGCGGGGCTTCCCTTCCGGCCAAAGAGATAGTTATAGGTTCTGGCCATGCCGCCGCTGAGCAAAATGGCGTCCGGCTGGGCCTCCACCAGAGAGGTCAGCAGCCGCTCAGGATGGGCAAGGCCCGGCTTCACGCCGCCCTGACCATGGTCCATGGCCACCATCACCGTCTTGCCGGAGGCGTCAAACAGGCGGTTCATCCGCAACTCTTTATTCCAATGTCTCATTGTAACTTCTCCTTTTATTCCGTTCTTTTTCATGCGCCCTGCGCCCGTTTGATGACCCGTTCCACCGCTTCTCTTGCGTGGGCGCGGATACGCTCTTCATCCAGATGCAAAAACGCGCCGTTGCGGTAGACCCAGCGGCCGTCCACCATGGTGTCCGTCACCATGGCGGGACTGCCGGAATAGACCAGCGTGGAAACCGCTCTGGGTGCCGGAGCCGCCGCGCGGCAGTCCAGCTCCACCACCGCCAGATCTGCCTTCATGCCCGCAGCCAGCGTCCCGGTCTCCTTTTCCATTCCCAGCACCCGGGCACCGCCCTCGGTGGCAATGCGGAAAATGTCTTCCGCACTCATCCACGTGGGATCGTGGGAAATGCCCTTTTGCAGCAGGGCAGCGTATTTCATCTCCTGGAACATATCCAGATTGTTGTTGCACGGAGCGCCGTCCGACCCCAGCGACAACCGCACCCCGGCGGAGAGCATCCGCTGCAGGGGCGCCACACCGGAGGCCAGCTTCAGATTTGCCAGCGGGCAGGAGGCCACCCCGGTCTGCGTGGAGCGGAGAATTTCAATATCCTCCTCGTCGATGCACAGGCAATGGGCCAGCAGCAGCTGCTGCCCTGTCAGACCCAGCTTATGAAGATACCTGATCTCCGTCAGGCCCCGCCGCTGCTCCACCAGTCGGCTCTCCGGCGTGGTTTCGCAGGCGTGGGTATGCACCAGCACGCCGTATTCGCCGCTGAGGCGACGAAGCTCACAGAGGAGTTCCTCCGACGTGGTGAGGATACCCCGTGGCATGAATGCATACCGGATACGGCCATTTGCCGCGCCATGCCACTTTTTCAGCAGCGCCAGAGACCGATCCAGCGACTGCTGCGTCGTTTCCAAAAAGGCGTCCGGCATCCCGCCCAGAGCGGCGGGGGTGTCGGTATAGTCCATCATGGCCTTGCCGAACACGCCGCGGATGCCCGTTTCCTCCATGGCTCTGGCCGCCGCGTCCGCGTGCCGGACGGATTCCATCACGCAGACGCTGGTCGCGCCCCCTGCCAGCAGTTCCATGCAGCCAAGCAGCGCAGAAAGATAGGTGCTCTCCTCGTCGTGGGACGCCTCATAGGGCCAGATGCGGGTGCGCAGCCAGTCCAGCAGCGCCAGATCGTCTGCCCGCCCGCGGAACAGCACCTGACAAAGGTGCACATGGGTCTGCACAAAGCCGGGGATTACCACCCGGTCGTGAAGGTCCACCGTCTCGTCGGCCTCCGCCACCGTTCCCGGCGGCAGCAGCGCGGAGATGCGGTCGTTCTCCACCAAAAGCTCCTTCCGCACCGGAAGACTGGCTCCAGTGAAGAGATAGCCGTTTTTCAGCAGTGTTTTCATGCAAGCCGTCCCTCCCGCTTCATGCTTTGATACGAGGTGACCGCCAGCACCACCACGGTGATGAAATAGGGGATCATATCCGTGAAATAGGAGGGATAGCCGCAGATCTGCAAGCGGTTGCTCAGGCTCTGCACAAAGGCAAACAGCAGCACCGACCCCAGCACCCGCTTGGGCATCGCCATGCCGAAGGCAATGGCCGCCATGGCAATATAGCCCCGCCCGGCGGACATCTTTTCCACATACTGGGTAAGATACCCGGTGGAGAGGAAGGCCCCGCCAAGGCCGCACAGTGCGCCGTGGAGCAGCAGCGTGATATAGCGGACCTTTGCAACGTTCACGCCCGCGCTGGCTAGCGCCTTCTCGTTTTCCCCGGCGGCGCGGATGTAATATCCGAACCGGGTGGAATAGAGCATGTAGTCCAGTACCAGCAAGATCACAATAGAAATATACAGCAGCACCGACTGTCCGCTGACGATCTGATGCAGCCAGGGAATGCCCTTGAGGAAATCCAGATCGATCTCGGGAATGGACATCACCCGGGGATCGGTGAAGGAGCCCTTCACGCCGAAGATTGCCCGCAGCAAATACGTGGTAAGTCCCGTGCCCAGCACGTTCAGCGCAACACCCGCCACGATCTCATGGGCCCGCAGCGAGATCACGAACAATCCGAACAGCAGGGAAAGCAGGATCGTGCACAGCATTGCACCCAAAAGCCCCATGGCCCAGCTGCTGGTATAATAGTTGATGGTAAAGCCGCTGAAGCAGCCGATGAGCATCAATCCCTCCAGACCGATGTTTTCAATGCCTGCCTGCTTGGTCAAAAGGCCGCCCAGACTCACCAGAAGCAGCGGAATGGCCATGCGCAGCGTGGCCGCAAAGGTAGAGGGCGTGATCAAAACGTCAAGAATTCCCAAGCTCGCCGCCTCCTTTCTTTGCTCCGCCAAGACTGTGCCGCACCTTCAGGATCAGGTCGTTGAGATACCCGGAAAAAGAGACCTGCGCGGCAATGAAGAGAATGATGGTGGCCTGAATGACCTGACTCAGCTCCGAGGGCACGTTGGTGTTGAGCTCCATAGTCACACCGCCTGCGCGCAGCGCGCCGAACAAAATGGAAATCGGCAGCACCGCATAGGCATTGAACACGGCCATCAGCGCAATGGTCAGCCCGTCAAAGCCGTAGCCGGGCGAAATGTCCTGCACGAATTTATACTGGATGCCCAGCACCAGGATCGCGCCGCCCATGCCGGCCAGACCGCCGCCTAAAAACATTCCCTGCACCATGCGGCAGTCGGTGTCGATACCCATATAGCGGGCAAAGGTGGCGTTCTCGCCGGAGAGGCGCATTTCATATCCGGTGGACGTGTGCTTGAACAAAATGGCCACCAGCACGGCTGCCGCCACTGCCACCAAAAAGCCCAGATTCAGCCGGGTCCCGGCGTAGAGGATGGGCAGCTTTGCCGCCGCCTGAATGTCCACCGTCATGCCAAGGGCAGAGCCCTCGGCCTTGAGGGGGTAGTTCACAAGATACGAGGTGAACAGCTGCGCAAGATAGTTCAGCATCAAGGTGGTGACCACCTCGTTGGTATTGCAGCGCACCTTCAGCACCGCGGGCACCATGCCCCACACGCCGCCTGCCAGAAAGCTTGCAAGCAACGCCGCCGGGATCAGCAGCGCGCCGGGCAGCGGCAGATAAATGCCTACCACGGCCGCCGCCATGGCGCCCATGTACAGCTGGCCCTCCGCGCCGATGTTGGCCATGCCGGCCTTGAAAGCCACCGCCACGCCAAGGCCCGTGAAGATCAGGGGCGTTGCGCTGGAAAGAGTGGACGCAAGATAGTGCATATTGCTGAAGGAGCCTGCCAGCAGCGAGCTGTATGCCCGCACCGGGCTGTCGCCGTTGAGCAGGATCACCACAGCGCCCACACAAAGCGCGGCCACCAGCGCCAAAAGGGAAGTCAGCGGCGTGAGCAGCCGTTTGCCGATCTGTCCATTCATGCCATTACCTCCTCCGGCCGCATCCGTTTCGATCCGGTCATGTAAAGTCCCAGCTCCTGCGGCGTGATCTCCGCGGGGCGGACGTTGGCCACCAGCTGGCCGTCGAACAGCACCTCGATCCGGTCGCTGAGCAACAGCACCTCGTCAAGGTCCGTGGAGATCAGCAGGATCGCGCAGCCCTGATTTCTGGCCCGGATCAGCTGCTCATGGATAAAGCGGGTCGCGCCCACGTCCACGCCGCGGGAAGGCTGCGCCACCACCAGCACATCGTTGCCAAAGCAGATCTCTCTGGCCACCACGATCTTCTGCTGGTTGCCGCCGGAAAGGCTGCTGGCGGCGATGTCGATGCCGTCCGTGCGGATGGCGTAATCCTCCACCAACTTTTTGGCGTGGGCACGGGTCTTGCGGTGGTCGATCAGGCCCCAGTGTCTCCACTGGGGATTTCTCTGGTTTCCGGCGATCAGGTTGTCATGCACGGTGGCCTGCAAATCCAGCCCCGTTTTCATGCGGTCCTCCGGGATGTAGGAACAGCGCTGCCGCCGCTCGCGGACGGACAGCCCCGTCAGTTCCGTGCCGCTTGCCTTGATGGTGCCGCCGCTGACGGGGGTCAGGCCGATCAGGGCGTTCAGCAGCTCCGTTTGGCCGTTGCCCTCCACTCCGGCCACGGTGAGGATCTCACCGGGACGGACATGGAAGCTCACGTCCTTCACCTTTTCTACGCCCATGCCGTCCCGCACCCGCAGGTGCTCCACCACCAGCTTTGGCTCCGCTTCGGGTACGGCCGTGCGCGCAAAGGGCTGAAACTCTGCCGCCTTGCCCATCATCAGCCGGGCCAATTCTTTGGCGTCGGTCTCCTCCTTGCGCAGCGTGCCGCGGGTCTCGCCGCGGCTGAGGATGGTGATGTGGTCGGCGATGGCCATGACCTCTTTGAGCTTGTGGGTGATGAGAATGATCGTCTTGTTTTCCTTTGTCATCCGCCGCAGAACGGTGAACAGCTCTTCGCACTCCAGCGGGGTCAGCACTGCCGTGGGCTCGTCCAGGATCAAAATCTCCGCGCCCCGGCTGAGGGCTTTCAAAATTTCCACCCGCTGCAAAAGGCCCACGGAAAGGTCCTTGATCTTTGCCTCCGGGTCGATGTGCAGGCCGCTCTGCTCCGCCAGCTCCCGGGTATAGCGCACCATTTCCTTTTTATCCACCGAGCCCAGACGTCCCCGCGGCTCATGTCCCATGCAGACATTTTCCGCCACGGTAAAGGTGGGCACCAGCTCAAAATGCTGGTGCACCATGCCGATCCCCAGATGGATGGCCTTGTTGGGGGAGGTGATCTTGACCGCCTCCCCATTGATGCGGATCTTTCCGGCGGTGGGCTCCAGCATTCCGAACAGGATATTCATCAGGGTGGTCTTGCCCGCGCCGTTCTCGCCGACGATGGCGTGGATCTCCCCCTTCAGAACGCTGAAATTCACATCCTTATTGGCCTGCACCGTGCCGAACTGCTTGCAGATGCCCAGCATTTCAACAGCATAACGGCTTTCGTCCATTGACGTTCCTCCTGTCTTTTTCGCCAAAAAGGGCAAGGCGGCTCCATGGCCGCCCTGCCCCAGATGGTTTAGTTGCTGGCTTCCTGAACGGTGATCGCTCCGGAAACAATATCAGCCTCCGCCTGATTGATGGCGGACATCACATCCTCGGGGAGGGACTCTGCCATGGAATCAATGAAGTACAGCTCGACCCACTTCTTGGAAAGGCCGTAGCGCTGCTCGGCTTCCAGCTTCTCGCCGTCGATCTTGGCGGCGATCACGTCATAGAAGGACTTGGTCACGTTCTTGAGCATGCTGCCCATCACGTTCTCCGGCCCCTGGAAGGACTTGTCGGTATCCACGCCGATGACGTACTTGCCCTGCTCCACAGCGGCCTCGGACACACCGTCGCCGGAGTTGGAAGCGGCGGCGTAGATGATGTCCGCGCCCTGATCGTACAGGGACAGCGCCAGCTCCTTGCCGGTGGCGGGGTCGTTGTAGTCGCCCACGTAGACGGGCAGGACCTTGATCTCGCTGTCCACAGAGGCCGCACCCTGCTCAAAGCCCGTCAGGAAGTTGTGGATGGTGGTGCTGTCCACCGCGCCGACAAAGCCCAGCACCTTGTCTTCGTTGATGCCCTTGTAATCGGTGCGGGTGGTCATCATGGCGGCCATCACGCCAGCGAGATAAGAACCCTCATTTTCCAAATAGGAAACAGAGATCACGTTGTCCATGTCCACGGAGGACACGCCGTCGGCGTAGACAAAGGTCACATCGGGATAGGCGGTGGCGATCTCCTCCAGGTAGCTATCAAACTGATAGCCGGGGTTCACAAACACCAGATCGAACTGGGAGCCCGCCAGATTCAGCATTTCATAGTACAGCGACGGGTCGTTCTTACCCTCCAGCACCTTATAGGTGATGCCGAAATCGTCGGCGGCCTGCTTCAGCGCGGCTTCGCCCATGTCGAAAATTCCGGTGTCGCCCAAGCTGCCGGAGCAGACCATGGCGACCTTCAGGTCAGAGGCCGCCGCCTCGTCTCCGGTGGCTGCGGGGGTGTCGTCGGCGGGCTGCTCAGCGGCGTCGTTTCCGCCGTTCTGGCCGCCGCACGCGGCCAGCGACAGCACCATGGTGAGAGTGAGCAAGAGCGTGAGAAGCTTTTTCATTCGGATCATCCTCTTTTCAATATTTTACAGGGCCCTCCCGCCGCCCCGTCTCCGGTGCGGCAGCCCCATAATCCCGTTTTTATTCCGCAACGATCACGCGGATCTGGTGCGCAGCAAAAAAGTCCAGATAGCTTTGGGCAGGCTGGGTGTCTGTGATGACCACATTCACGTATTCCAACCCGCAGGCGCGATACTGCTGGATGCGGTCGAACTTGCCGCTGTCTACCAGCAGCACCCGCACGCGCCCGTGCTTGAGCATGATGCGCTTGAGTGCGGCGTCATCCTCCGTATAAGCCGTCAGCCCATATTCCAGCGAAATGGAGGCCGCGCTGATAAACACAAAATCGCAGTACAGACTTTGATAAAAGCTCTCTGCCGCCGGGCCGCCCAGCACCTCGTACGTCCGCTCCATCCGTCCGCCGGACAGCCGCACCTCCGCCGCGCCGCCGTTGGCGCACAGCGCCGTGGGCACTGACGAGGTGTGAAGGGTGACCTGCTTGTCACACAGTAGCTTGGCCACCTCGTAAACCGTGGTGCCCACATCCAAAATGGCGGAATCGCCGTCGTGCACCATGTCAGCCGCCACCGCGGCGATGCGCTTTTTGGCCTCGGAGGCCCGGTTCGTCCGCTGCAGGATCGATTGGAGGAATTCCGGCTGGACTCCCTCCGCCGAAAGGCTGGCAGAGCCGAAGGCCCGCTTGACCAGACCGTCCTTTTCCATCTGCGTCAAGTCCCGGCGCACCGTCATCTCGCTGACCAGCAAACGCTCCGCGATCTCCTTCACCGTGCGCGGCGAGGTCTCTTTCAGCATGGCAAGAATGTCTTCCCTGCGCTTGGCGTACATATGATTTCCTCCATGTTTAAACGAACATCTCTTTTGTTCGAGTTCATTATATGGAAGTAATACCTTTTTGTAAATATGTAATTTTCACTAATATTTCGTCGGATTTTTCCAATTTTTCACACAATTAATTTGTTCGTTTGAACATTCACAATCACGGACGTTTTCTAGGAAAGCTCTTGCAAACCGCTCCCGTCCATGCCATAATGGTCGAAAGAAAATCACGATCCGGGAGGAAAAGAGATGAAGGAACCGTTTACGATCCAGCGCTTGGTGCTGGACTGGCCTTTGACGGCGCAGGTCTTCCCCATGGGCGAAGACTATGCTGTGCTGGTGACCGGGGGCTGCCGCCCCCACCTTGGCAGTGTGTCAACGGCATACTGGGAAAATCAGGCCGTGCGCTGTGAGACCAGCCTTGGGCAGGGCCACCGGGACGATGTGGTCAGCCGCCGCTTTGCCGCGGCGCTGGCGCAGGCCGGGCAGTGCGGTGTGTCCGTGAGCTGCGGCATCCATTACGACAACATCACCAAAGAATATCTTGCCGTTGTCCTTGCCGAAACGGAAGCACTGCTGGCCCAGCTGACCGCCCGCCTCCGCGCCGACGGGGTGAAATAAGCAAGCCATTAAAATCAAAAACGGCCCGGATCCCCACATGGGGACCCGGGCTATTTTCAGGAAAACATTGTTCAGAAACGTTCAGACGCACAGTTTTTCCCTCTTTTTCCAGTTGGCAAAGCCATACAGATCAATGAGGAAAAACACCGCAAAATTAACTGCTATCGGTAAATAAACCGGACTTTTCAGCGAAGCATACAGCCACAGCACAATCAGCACCAGATCGTTGGCCGCGTATCCCAGCGCATAATAGGAACTTCGCAGCATGGTGAGCGCCGCCGCGAAAAAGCTGGTGGTGACGGAAACTGTGCTCCACAGCAGATTCGGCGTATCCAACCGCTGCAAAATCAGATAAAAGACTGCCGTAACAGCCGCCGCGGATGCAGAAAGCCCCGCCCAATGCCTTGCCGTCAGCTTTTGGAGCGCCACCGCCGTTCCGTTTTCCGCCGGATGCAGCAGCCAGACTGCCGCCGACCACACGGCCATCGGCAGCGTCATGCCCAGATACGTGAGCATCTCGCCCCAATAGCACATTCTCCACGAAAGCACACCGTACATCACGCTGAATATGATCATCAATATCTGCGCCCATACATTTCCCTTGGCCGCAAACACAAGCGCGGTGATCCCAACGCAGGCCGCCGCCAGCGTCAGCGGGTCAGCCGTGCCGGAAGCAAGATAAGCCCCCGCCACGGCCATCAGCGACCCCAGCCACAGCGCCCACTCCCGCTTCGTCAGTTCTTTGATTGGATTGTATTTCATGATCCTCTTTGAAAACTCCTTGTCTACATGAATATCGTTTGTTCACGCAGACATTCCAGGGATCTAAAATCGGGATGGACCGTCCATGTAAGACCATAGCGGTCTCCTTTCTCTGCTGTGTGCGTCCGTTTTTGCAGTTCGTCTAACCGAAAAGGGGCGTGGGGAAAGCATGAACGCCTTCCCCACATCCTTTCGTTTTCGTTATTCTATCAGAGTTTCCCCGATTTGTCATCCGGCTTTTTTCCCATGGGGCCCGTGCGATGTCGGCGCACCAACCGGATCACCACCACGGCGATCAGCGCCGCTGTCAAAAGCCACATCCAGCCGTAGGCCAGTGCCACGGTCAGGTTCTCCAGTCCGTCGGTAAAGGCTGTCCAGCCCCCGGCAAAGGCCTTGCCCAGCCGGGAGGCAAAGCTCACAGGCACCTCGTCCACCTCCGAGAGCTTATAGACCTCGTCCAGCGTGATATTCACCGTGGCGTAATCCACCTGCCCATCATAGCTGCGCAGGGTGCCGGAAAGATCGTCGATGGCCTGCTCTGTTTCGGAAATGGCGGATTCCAGCGTGATGATGTCCTCCATCTTCTCCGCCTTGGCCAGCAGCGCCTGCAGCCGCTCCAGCTTGATCTGCTGGGTCTTCAGGCGGCCCTGCGTGTCGTAATACCGCTCGCTGATGTCCTCCTGCTGGGCGCTGCGCCAAAGCTCATGGCACAGGCTGCCCGCCTGCTCCAAGAATGCATCATACGCATCAGCGGGCACGCGGATGGTGAAACTGGCCCAGCGGCCGCCGCTGCGCTTGTTCACATCGTTGGATTCAAAGTAGCCGTTCACCCGCTGGGTCAGAGCAGTCAGCTCCTCCACCGTCTTGTCAAAGTCAGTGGTCTCCAGTTCCAGCTGGGCGGTGCGGATGAGCTTTTGCCCGCTGGGGATGGCCGCTCCATCGGAAGCGGCCCCGGAGTCAAATCCCAGCTCCGGCTCCATGGGCATTTCTTCGTCCCAAGACGCAGAGTCCGCCGTGGCCGCTGAGGTAGACCCGCCGCTTTCGTTGCTCGCCTTGCTCCCGCCGCAGGCGGCCAGAGAAAGGAGCATCATCAGTGCCAACAACCATGCAAGAACCGTTCTTTTCATTGCGCTTCCTCCTTTTCGGCCCGCGCTTCCAATCGGGGCCTTTATCCATGTAGACGGACGCGGCAGGAAAAATGTTCCGCGACCCTCCACAAAAACGCAAAATTTTCGTAAAAGTGCGCCCCTCTTGCCTTTTTTCCTTCTGTAGAGTACAATGACAGTACCGCAAAATGGAGTATGGGAGGAAATATTTTATGACATATCAGGAGATTCTGGCCAACGCCCGCACCTGTATGGGGCCCTATTGTAAATCCTGCCCCACCTGCAACGGTCTTGCCTGCAAAAACACCATGCCCGGCCCCGGCGCCAAGGGCATCGGCACCGGATTCATCCGCAACTATCAGAAGTGGCAGGAACTGTGTGTGAACATGGACACCATCTGCGAAAACACCCCGGTGGACACGTCCTACACCTTCTTCGGCAAAAAGGTCGTGCTGCCTGTATTTGCCGCCCCGGTGGGGGCTATGCAGCTCCACTACGGCGACAAGTACGACGACCTGACTTATAACGACCTGCTGGTCTCCGCCTGCGCCAAGGCAGGCATCGCCGCCTTCACCGGCGACGGCACCAACCCCGCCGTGATGGAGGGCGCGGTGAAGGCGCTTCAGCATCAGGGCGGCTGCGGCGTGCCCACGGTGAAACCGTGGAATCTTGCCACCGTGGAGGAAAAGATGGCGCTGGTCAAGACGGCTGACCCCCTCGCCATCGCCATGGACATTGACGCCGCCGGACTGCCGTTTTTGAAAAACATGACGCCCCCCGCCGGACGCAAAACCGTGGAAGAACTGCGCAAGATCGCCGAAATGGCCGGAAAGCCCTTCATTCTCAAGGGCATCATGACCGTCAAGGGCGCGCAGAAGGCGCTGGAAGCCGGTGCCAGCGGCATCGTGGTCAGCAACCACGGCGGACGGGTTCTGGACCAGTGCCCCGCCACGGCGGAGGTGCTGCCCGCCATTGCCGACGCGGTGGGCGGCAAGCTGACCATTCTGGTGGACGGCGGCATCCGCACCGGAATGGACGTATTCAAGGCGCTGGCACTGGGCGCAGACGCGGTGCTGATCGGCCGCCCCTTTGTGAACATGGTCTATGGCGGCGGCGCGGAGGGCGTGCAGGTGTATGTGGACAAGCTCCAGTCCGAGCTGGCGGACACCATGTCCATGTGCGGGGCCCACAGCCTTGCCGACATCGACCGCTCCATGATTTTCGGCTATTGAGTATTTCCACAGGAAGCGCTGTACATCCGATTTCGGAACAATCTCTCTTTTATGATGAAAGCGGTCCTCCCTGATAAGGGGAGGACCGCTTTTCTCTGTTCTTGCAAACCACCGAGCTCACTGTTTTTTCCACGGCTCCGATGCCTGCGGGGCGGGTGCTTTTCGGGGACGGCGGTGATACAGCACCCCCGCAAGGCCGCCGCCCAGCAGGATGGGCGCAGGCACGGCCTGCACAAAGAACTGCACGAACAGTCCCCGCGCCTCCGGCTCGTCCCGCATCAGCACCAGCATGGCAATCAGACACGCCGCGCCCAGCGCCAGCATCCACGTATAGCTGGCAGGCAGGATGCGCTTATCCTTCAAAAGAGGCCACGGCAGGGCGCACACCACCGCGCCCACCGCCGCAGGGATCACCGATTCCGCCACATGAGCCGCAAGCCCCGCGCCGGAAAACACCGCGTTCAGCGGGTCCAGCAGCAGGATATACGCCCCCGCGTAAACGGCGATGAACACGCAGCACAGGCAGAACGAATACAGCAGCAGCGTGCTTTTCACCCTGCCGTTTTCCGTCATCTGAAAGGCGGACCAGAAGCTGTCCGCTGCCCGGGTGACCTTTTCGTTCCACGCCTGCTCTTCGATGGGGTTGGTGGCTTTGCGCATGGGGACTCCTCCTTTGAAAAAGGAAGGCGGGCGGCGCGGGGCCGCCCACCTTCTCACATATCTGTGCTGCGGAAAAAATTACTTATTGGGGCTCTGGTTGAGCCAGTAGGTCCACATATCCTGCACATCGGGATAGATGGTATAGATGGCGTCCAGATCGTTGGAGATCGCGCCCAGCTCCGAGAGGGTGGCGGGGTTCTTCTTGTCCTCAAAGTCGTCGCGCAGGGGCCAGTTGCCCACCTTGGTGAAGGGCTTGAGGCCGCCGCTCTGGCAATCCGCGCCGCCGGTGATGTAGCGGATGAAGAGCCGCGCGCCCGCGGGGCTGTTGCAGCCCGCCACGGCGAACATGGATTCCACGTTCAGCAGCGCGTTGTAGGGGGCCAGCTTGGTACACCACGCGATGTTATAGCCGGACTCCTCCTGATTTTCAATTTTGCCGGCAGAGGCCAGGCACAGGGCGGGATCGTCCTTGGTGGAGTTGTGCACAGCCAGAACCAACTCGTCACCGTCGCCGATGAAGGTCATCTTGGCCTGACTGAAGCGCCACAGGTATTCCACGCCCGCGTTGTTCTCCGGCACCTCAAAGTTGAAGCTGGAAGCGTCGTAGGTGTATTCCAGCTTTTCGCCGTAGCAGTCCTCATAGGCCTTTTCCATCTGGTCGGCATTGCTGATGAAGCTGGCGAAGAGGGACATATACGCGGATTCCTGACCGATCTCCTTGGTGAACAGCCGATAATGCTGCTTGCCGTTTTCATCCTTTTCAATGATCTGCCACCAGTTGTTGATGGGCTGGCCATCGGGGAACGCCTCGGTATTATAATACCAGAAAGCCTGTGAGGCGTAAAGGGGATAGCTGAAGCGGAGATACGCGTCGTCAATGTGCTCGCAGATGTCGCGGGGGTAGAAGGGCTCGATCACGCCCTGATAGTAATACTCCTTGAACACGCTGCCGTTCACATCCTTGGTCTGCAGCACGTCGGCGGTGATGTTGCCCGTCTCGTTTTCGATCTGGGCCTTGCTCAGCACCTCGTCAGTGTCCAAATCGGAGACCACCAGATCCAGACCGGGATACATCTCTTCAAACGGCTCCTCAGCCTTTAGCATCTTGGAAGACGTGGCGTAGACATTAATGGCGGTATCTTCCTTCAACGCCTGCTCATAGAGCTCCTCGTCGGTCATGTCGCTCCACTCGTCGTAATAGGGGCCGTAAAATTCCTCTCCGGTGGAGGGATCATAGCCAAGGTGCAGGGTGCTCCCCTGTGCCTCGCCGGACGCGCCGTCGCCGCTGGGAGTCTCGCTCTTCCCGCCTCCGCAGGAAGCAAGGCTCATCATCATGGCAGTGGCCAGCAGCATTGCTAAAAACTTCTTTTTCATCGGGTCTTCTCCTTTCGTTTTTGAAAAACTGGGGAAATTCCGCTGGGTGATCTATAAACTCGCGGTCACACCGCGCGCTTAATGAGACGGGTGGTTTCCTTGTTGTACACGTTGATCTTGTTGCGGTCGATGATGGCCCAGACCTTTTGATCCAGCTCGTAATACACCTGCCCCAGCTCCTTGACGAGGAATTCCTCCTCCCCGGCCCGCAGCGTCACGATGGTCTCGGAGCCTGCGGGCTGGTTCGCGTACACGGTGACGGGCAGCGCGCCCTCCACAGGCTCGCGGGAGATGGCGATCTGCTCGGGCCGGAAGGCCAGCACGCAGTCGAACTCGCCGGAGGCGGGCTTCTGCTCATTCGTCAGGCACTCCGCGCCGAAGGTGTGGTTGCCCAGCTCGCTTTTCACCACCAGCTCGCCGCCCTTCATCTCGGCCTTGCCGGGAACCAGATTGATGCGGGGGTTGCCGATGAAGTCGGCGGCCTCCAGATCGATGGGGTTGTTGTAAAGCTCCATGGGCGTTGCCACCTGATTGAGCTCGCCTGCCTTAAAGAGGGCGATCTTCGTGGACATGGTCAGCGCCTCGGTCTGGTCGTGGGTCACGTAGATAATGGTGGTGCCCAGCTCCTTGTGCAGGCGCTGGAGCTCCGCGCGCATGTCAATGCGCAGCTTGGCGTCCAGATTGGAAAGGGGCTCATCCAGCAACAGCAGTTTGGGGCTGGATGCCACGGCGCGGGCAATGGCCACGCGCTGCTGCTGGCCGCCGGAAAGCTCGGTGGGATAGCGGTCCTTATAGGCGTCGATGCGCATCATCCGCAGCGAATCCATGACCCGACGCTCGATCTCGGCCTTATCCATCTTCTGGATCTTCAGGCCGAAGGCAATGTTGTCATACACCGTCATGTGGGGCCACAGGGCGTAGGACTGGAACACCAGATTCAGCCCGCGCTTGCTGGGCTCGGCATAATAGGCGTCGTCGGCGTTGATCATTTCCACCCCGTCGATGGTCATGATGCCGTTTTGGGGCTTTTCAAGGCCGGAGACCACGCGCAGCGTGGTGGTCTTGCCGCAGCCGGAGGGGCCCAGCAGCGTCATGAAGTCGCCGTCTTCAATGGTGAGGTTCACGTCCCGCAGCACATGGTTGCTGCCATAAAACTTATCAATATGCTTTAATTCAATACGACTCATATCATTCTATCCTTTCAGTCAGTACTCCGATGATTACCAGCTCTTGCTGATGTCCGCGCCGCCGATCTTGTTGGCCGCGATGTAGCACAGCAGGATGTAGAACAGCACGACCACGGAGATCGCGTCAGACATCTGGTTGTATCCCTCCTGAGAGTAGGTAAAGGCCAGATAGGAAAGCGTCCGGGTGGTGGGGGTCATCATGATGATGATCAGGTCCAGTTCCTTGGCGATGGAGATGAACACCAGCATGAAGCCAGAAATGAAGCCGTTCTTTGCAAGGGGAATGATGATAGAGCCCATCCGCTTCCAGAAGCTGGCACCGACAATATCAGCCGCCTCTTCCAGCTCCACGCTGATCGCAAGCATATTGGCCGTGCCGGAGCGGCTGGCAAAGGGGAAGTGCTTGACCACGGAGGTCAGAATGATCAGAGTAAACGTGCCGTACAGCGAGGGGATCAGTCCACCCAGATGGGGACGGGAGAACATGGAGAAATACATGGTGGAAAATGCCACGCCGCTCATCAGATAGGGCACGAACACCAGCTGCTCGGTGAGGTTACCGTACCACTTGCCGCGGCCGCGGGAGCTGATATAGCCCAGGAACTGGCCGCAGAACGCCGTGAGGATGGAGGCGATGAGGGACAGGCGGACGGTGTTGTACAGCGCATTCCAGAACTCGTCGTGCCGGAAGATGCCGGGATAGTTGGTGTATTTCACCGTTTGGTCGGTGGTGCCGATCCAGTTATACAGCGTGAGGTTGCTGAGGCTGTAGCCCGCGCCGGTGGTGACCTGGAACGTCTCCATGATCAGCACGAAGAAGGGCATCACCATAGCGAGGAACAGGAAGACGCCGAGGAACACCATCATGGGCTTTTTGGCCTTGCCCAGCGGCATCAAGGTGCTGCGGCCGCCCTTGCCGCCCACGGTGGCATAGGACTTGCGCACACCGATGATGCGCTGGTTGCCCATCAGGATCATGGCGGCCAGACCCACCAGCACGATGCTCATGGCATAGCCCACGCCGCGGGGCCCCTGATCGATGAACACCCGCATTTTGGTGGCCAGCGTATAATAGCCGATGCGGTTGCCGAGGTTGGCGGCAACGCCGTAAGTACCAATGGATTTGGAAATGGTCATGACCAGCGCGGAGAGCACGGAGGGCATGATGAGGGGCAGGGTAATGTGGCGCAGGATCTGGGCCTTGTTCGCGCCCTGGATCTCGCCCATCTCCTCCAGCTCCGAGTTGATGGAGCGCAGAGCGCCGGAAACCTGAATATAGGAAAACGCGTAGTAGTGCATGGACATGCACAGGATGATGGCAATGGGGCCGTAGGCCAGCCAGTCGGGCACGGGAACGCCCAAACCCGCCAGAAAACCGTTGGCGCCGCTGGTGGAGTTGCGGAACACGGCCAGCCACGCCAGCGCCTTCGTCCACGAAGGGATCATATAGGGAATGGTGACAAGCAGGCCCAGCACCTTTTTGCCGGGGATGTCCGTGCGGATCATCAGCCACGCCAGCACCGAGCCCAGAGGCACGGAGATGAGGGTGGTCATCGCGCCGCAGAACAGGGAATTGAGCAGCGGCTCCCACAGCACGGCCTTGCTCATGTTGCTGGCCAGCATATATTTCCAGTAATACAGGGTAAACTGCCCGATGGTGGCGCCGTGATTGCGCCGCAGCTCGGACTGCGCAAGGGTAAAGGTGGACTTGACCATGGTCAGCAGGGGGATCACGATCAGGCAGAACAGAACTACCAGACTGACCAGTACGATCATGTTGAACGGGTTCTTCACCACATTCAGGATCAGGTTCTTCAGCCGCGTTTTGGTTAACGGTTTTCTGGGAAGATCTTTCTTGGACACACGAACACCTCTTTCTCAATACTGCCGGGAACTTTGTCTGGGCGGTTTTGGTCTTTCCTCACATCCATTCTCTTTTCGCAGTGTGGCGTTTACCGGGCTGTGATCGGCAGCCTTTTTGTGTAAACGTTTACGATTTGTTGTGTCCATTATAAGAAATTTTTGTTGCATTTGTCAATGCATATAGTCCCCAGTTTACGGGTGCTTTTTTATATCTTTTTAACAATTCGTGTAGGAGCCGCACAAAGTATTTCGTCATTTTCCCAGCATTTTGACGATTATTTTCCAATCGCACCGCGCAAAATAGTGGCGTTATGCAACTATTTTGTGGAATCTGCCAAATCCCCCTCCTGCGTCCATTGAGCGGCGTACAGCTTTGCGTATGCTCCATTTTTTTCCATTAGCTCCGCATGGGTCCCCTGCTCCGCAACGGCGCCGTTTTCCATCACCAGAATGCAGTCGGCTCTTCGGATGGTGGCAAGGCGGTGGGCGATGACAAAGCAGGTGCGCCCCCGGCGCAGATGCTCCATGGCAAAGCTGATCTCCCCCTCCGTCTCCGTGTCCACATTGCTGGTGGCCTCATCCAGAATCACGATATCCGCGTCGGTCAGCAGGCAACGTGCAATGGCCAGAAGCTGCCGCTGGCCCTTGGAAATGCCTGCCCCCTCATCGGTCAGTACGGTGTCGTATCCCTGCGGCAGAGCTGTAATAAAGCGGTGGATGCGGGCAGCCTTTGCCGCCGCCACGATGGCTTCCCGGGTGGCATTCGGCGTGCCATAGGCAATGTTTTCGGCAATGGTGCCGCCGAAGAGCCATGTATCCTGCATTACCAGCGCCAGTCGGCGGCGCAGACCGTCCCGGCTGTATCGCCCCACCGGGACACCATCGATGGTGATGCAGCCGCTCTGCGGCTCATAAAACCGCAGCAGCAGGCTTACCAGCGTGGTCTTGCCTGCCCCGGTGGGGCCCACCACCGCCGTCAGGCTTCCGGCGGGCACGTTTGCGGAAAATTCCCGCAGAACAGGCCGCTCCGGTGTATAGCCAAAGGTCACGCAGTCGAAGACGATGCCGCCCCGCAGGCCTTCGGCGGGGATGGCGTCCGGCTCGTCGCCGCGCTCGGTCGTCTCGTCGATCAGGTCCAGCACCCGCTCCGCCGCCGCAGCGCTGGATTGCAGCTCGCTTAAAAGGTTCGCCGCCTCCCGGATGGGGGCAGAGAACTTCCGGGAATACAGCACAAAGGAAGAAAGGCTCCCCAGCGTCAGCGCGCCGCGCAGATACAGCACCGCCCCGAACATGCTCACCGCCGCCAGCGACGCATTGTTGATAAAGTTTACCGAGGGCCCCAGCGCAGCGCTGGCCCGGTCGGCCTCGTAATAGGCCTGGGAGGCCGCGTCGTTATACGCCGCGAACTGTTTTTCGTCTGCGTCCTCCACACCGTAGGCCCGGATGGCCCGCTGGCGGCTCACCCGCTCCTCAGTAAAAGCGTTCAACGCTCCCAGCGCCTTAGAGCGCAGGCGGAACAGCGGGTGTACCCGCTTCATCTGCACCCCCGTCAGCGCCACGGACAGCGGCACCGTCACGCAGAACACCCCCGTCAGCCGGGGAGAGAGGGCCAGCAGCATCATAAAGGAACCCACCACCGTCAGGGCGCTGGTGCCAAGCTGCAGCAGGTCTGTGGAAAGAGCGGCATTCACCGTGTCCACATCATAGCAGATACGGCTGATGAGGTCGCCCGCGGGGTGCGTGTCAAAATACTGCACCGGAAGCTCGCTCATGCGGTCGAAGGCGGCGCGGCGCAGATCGTGGGAAACGCCCTGCCCCACCCGGGTGAGCCCCACGCCAATGCAGTAATTCAAAAAGGAGGCCCCGGCATAGCACAGCAGCATCCCACAGCCGTTTTTGGCCACTCCTGCAAAGTCCACACCCCCCGGAACGGTGCCCACAGCGTCCACCGCCCAGCCGGAGAGCATGGGCCCCAGCAGGGAAAGCAGGCTGGAGAGCACTAACAGCGCGCAAAGACCCGCCAGCTTCCACCCATAGGGCCGCAGGAACCGGGCAAGCCGCCCCATTACCGACCGTTTCACGCCTGTATCCCTCCCATTTGAAGCTCCGTCATCCGGCGGTAACGGGGACAGCGCTCCATCAGTTCTTCGTGGCAGCCCTGATGGGTGATGCGTCCCTCCCCTAATACAAGGATACGCTCCGCATCCCACAGCGACGCGATCCGCTCCGAGATCACCACCAGCGTCGTCTCCGGCAGGTCGCGGCGGATGGCGGCATACAGCGCCGCCGCGGTGCGGTAATCCAGCGCGCTGTCGGCGCTGTCTAATATCAGCACATCCGGCTTTGCCGCCAGCGCCCGGGCAATCAGCAGCCGTTGGCGCTGCCCGCCGGAGAGGTTGCCGCCCCGGATGTCCACTCTGGTATCCAGCCCATGGGGCAGCTTTTCGATAAATTCCCACGCCTGCGCCGTTTTGGCGGCGGCTTCCACCGCCTCCCGGGAAAGGCCCCGGAGGAAGGAGATATTTTCATAGACCGTGTCCCGCAGCAGCGTCTCGTTTTGGAACACCACGCCAAAGCGCCGCTCCTCCGCCCGCAGGGCCCTCACGTCCCGGCCATGCACCACCACGGTGCCCGCCCCCGCGTCATAAAGCCGCAGAAGAAGGCTGACAAGGGTGGTCTTTCCGCTTCCAGTGGGGCCGAGGATGCCCAGCATCTTCCCCTTTTCCAGCGTAAAATCCAGTCCTTCCAAATCGTTTTCCACACCCAGATAGGAAAAGGACACCGCCCGCATCCCCAGCTCCCCGTTGAACTGATCCTCGGAGGGACGCACCCCCTGCGCAGCAGAGGCCTTTAAAAGCTCCTCTACCCGCCGGGCCGATGCCGCGCCCTTGCTCAGCTTGACAAAGATCTTCGCCATGCCCAGCGTAGCGTTCTGAATCAGGGCGAAGTAAGACAAAAACGCCACGATCTGCCCCACGGCCAGCCGCCCGCAGTCCACCATCGCCGCGCCCACGGCCACCACCAGCACCAATCCCGCGTTCAGAAAAAAATCCGTCAGGGGGTTGGCCGCGGCCATGCACTGTCCCGCCGTCTCTTCGCACTGCCTTGCCCGGGCATTGGCCTCATGAAAGCGACTGCGCTCCTGCGCCTGACAGCCCAGCGCCTTGATGACCCGCACACCGGAGGCGTTTTCCCGGATGATGCGCACCACGGCATCCACCGCCGACTGGGACGCGGTATAATAAGGTATGCCCCGGCGCGTCACACGGTAGATGGTGAAAAAGGTGGCCCCGCACACCGCCAGCTGCACCAGTCCCAGCATCGGTGCCCGAAGCAGCGTGAGCACCAGCCCGCCCAGCACCAGCAGCGGCGCGCGGATCCCGCCGCGCTGCACCTTGTCGAACATCTGGTGGATATGATAGGTGTCGTTAGTTAGGCGGGAGACCAGCGAGGAAACGGAATAGCCATCCATCTGGGCACAGCTCAGGTGCTCCACCCGGCTGTAAAGGTCCTGCCGCAGTACCCGGGTGACCTCCATGGAGACCCACGCCGCCATGCGGTTGGCCGTGATGTTGCACACCGCCGCCCCGCAGGCCAGCACCATCATCCACCCGCCCGTCCGCCAGATGGAGCCAAGATCACCGGAGGGCACGCAGGCATCGATAATCCGGGCCAGCAGCAGCGGCAGCAGCAGTTCCAGCATGGCGGCGGTGAACTTGATGCCCACGCCGACGGCGATCCGCCGCCGGAAGGGAAGCAGATAGCGAAGCACGGTGCGCACAGGCAGCCCCTCCCTTTACTCAAACGTTTACACGCCTTGTTACTCCTCATGATACCCACCGCAGAGCGGGAAGTCAATGCGCGTTTTATTGCAAGTTACAGTCCCTTTTTTGTGTTTTCCAGCGGTGAACACCATCGCCGCAGCTGTCCATTTTCGCCTGTTTTTGTGTATTTTACCTATGCCGTGCCGTTTCGTGCTGTCTTTTCTGTGATGTTTTCCCTCACTTTGGCGGTTGACTTTTTTTCCGGAAGTCACTACAATAAGTGACAATCAATCAAGCAAACGGAAAGGAGCGGTGGCAATGACCTCCATGCAGATGCACAATTCCATGATGTCCATGCCGACGGCTTCTTTCTGTGATGTCGCCGCTTCTGCCGCGCGTTCTGCGCGTCATATGTCTGCGCGCAACAACTCCATCTGTGTGATTCTGGACGCCATTGTCATGGCGTCCATTATTATTGCGTCCATTTCCCTGCTGGGGCTCATTCGCCTGTCCATTCTGGTACTGGTATTGGTTCTGGTAGGCCTGCTGGTAACCCAACAAGAAAAGATGCCATGGATGCGAACGTTCGCTTGAATGTACTTTGATACAGCAAAGCGGTTCCGCTCATGGCGGGACCGCTTTTTTGTATATATCAAACCAAAAGGAGAAACTCATGATGAAAAAGAAGTTTTTTGCTCTGATGATGGCTGCTGTCATGGCCGTCAGCATGGCCGCCTGTGGCGGCAGCTCCAACAGCGGAAGCGCTTCCGGCGATAATTCCGGCAGCAGCTCTGATCCCGCCCCCTCCGCCAGCGGCACCGCTTTCAAGCTGGGCGGCACGGCTCCCCTCACCGGCGGCGCGGCCATTTACGGCAACGCGGTGAAGAACGGCGCCCAGATCGCCGTGGATGAGATCAACGCCGAGGGCGGCCCCATCCAGTTCGAGCTGAAGTATGAGGACGACCAGCACGATGCCGAAAAGGCCGTCAACGCCTACAACGCCCTGAAGGACTGGGGCATGCAGCTCTCTCTCGGCTCCGTGACCACCAAGCCCTGCGAGGCAACCTCCGTTCTGAACAATGAGGACCGCATCTTCGGCCTGACCCCCTCCGCCTCCTCTGAGGCCACCACCGACGGCAAGGACGATATGTTCCAGATGTGCTTCACCGACCCCAACCAGGGCTCCGCTTCCGCTGAGTACATCTCTGAAAAGGCTCTGGGCAGCAAGATCGCCATCATCTGGAAGAATGACGACGTGTACTCCAAGGGCATCCACGATACCTTTACCGCCAAGGCCGCTGAGCTGGGTCTGGAGATCGTCTCCGACACCACCTTTGCCGACGGCAACGACACCGACTTCTCCGTCCAGCTCGCCGATGCCCAGACCAAGGGTGCCGATCTGGTGTTCCTGCCCATGTACTATCAGCCCGCTTCCCTGATCTTTGCGCAGGCCAAGAACATGGGCTATGAGCCCACCTGGTTCGGCGTGGACGGCATGGACGGCATCTTGACGCTGGACGGCTTCGACACCTCCCTTGCCGAGGGCGTTATGCTGCTGACCCCCTTCAACGCGGACTCCTCTGATGAGCGCACCCAGAACTTTGTTAAGAAGTATCAGGACCAGTTCGGCGATGTGCCCAACCAGTTCGCCGCTGACGCCTATGACTGTGTGTACGCTTACAAGCAGGCCCTTGAGGCCGCTGGCGCCACCCCCGACATGGACGCCGCCACCCTCTGCGACCTGATGATCCAGCAGTTCACCTCCATGACCTTCGACGGTCTGACGGGCTCCGGCATGACCTGGGGCACTGACGGCCACGTCTCCAAGAGCCCCAAGGGCATGGTGATTGAGAACGGCGCTTACGTCGGCCTCGACTGATCCCCGCTTTCCCACCCGGCGGAGGGGCGACATCGCCCCTCCGGTCTCGGGGGTTTCAGCGCGTATCTGAAAAATACCGCCGCCGCGCGGTACTTTTCAGATACGCCCTTGCCCGTCAACGAGACCGCTTCCCTTCAAATGCAACGATATGAGGTGTGTGTCAATGAGCTTTTTGAATTTTCTCATCAGCGGTATCAGCCTCGGCAGCATCTACGCCATCATCGCTTTGGGCTACACCATGGTATACGGTATTGCCAAGATGCTGAACTTCGCCCACGGCGACGTGATCATGGTAGGCGCTTACGTGTGCTTCTTCGCCGTTTCCAAGTATTCGCTGCCCCCGGTGCTGGGCGTTTTGCTGGCCGTGGTGGTGTGCACGGTGCTGGGCATCGTGGTGGAGCGGCTTGCCTATAAGCCCCTGCGCACCGCCCCGTCGCTGGCCGTGCTCATCACGGCCATCGGCGTGAGCTATTTCCTGCAGAACACCGCGCTGCTGCTGTGGACCTCCAACCCCAAGGTGTTCCCCTCCTTCTTCTCCGTTTCCGGCGGAGCGGACGGTACCGCCTCCTCCGGTATTGAGCTCTTCGGCGGCCAGCTCAAGATCTCTTACGTGACCATCGTCACCATCGTGGCCTGCCTTGTCATCATGCTGGTGCTCTCCGCCTTTGTCAGCAAGACCAAGATGGGCAAGGCCATGCGGGCCTGCTCCGAGGATAAGGGCGCGGCACAGTTGATGGGCATCAACGTCAACTCCACTATTTCCATGACCTTTGCCATCGGCTCCGGCCTTGCGGCCATCGCGGGCGTGCTGCTGTGCTCCGCCTATCCCACGCTGGTGCCCACCACCGGCTCCATGCCCGGCATCAAGGCGTTCACCGCCGCTGTGTTCGGCGGCATCGGCTCCATCCCCGGTGCGCTGCTGGGCGGGCTGCTGCTGGGCATCATCGAAATTCTCGCCAAGGCCTATATCTCCACCCAGCTCAGCGACGCCATCGTTTTCGCCGTGCTGATCGTGGTGCTGCTGGTGAAGCCCGTCGGCCTGCTGGGCAAGCAGATCCGTGAGAAAGTGTGAGGTGGAAATATGGCTAAGTCGAAAACTTTAAGTAAAATCTCCCGCAAAAATTACATAACGTATTGTCTGGTCATCCTTGCTTACGTCATTTTGCAGGTGCTGAATGGCTCTTTGAGCTCCTCGTTAAAGGGCATGCTGGTGCCCATCTGCGCTTACGTTGTCATGGCCGTCTCCCTGAACCTGACCGTTGGTGTGCTGGGCGAGTTGTCTCTGGGCCACGCGGGCTTTATGAGCATGGGCGCTTTCACCGGAACAGCCGCCGCCATCGCCCTGCAGGACAGCATCCCCTCCGCACCCCTGCGGCTGGCTGTGGCCATGGTGATCGGCGCGCTGTTCGCTGCGGTGGCAGGCGTGTTGATCGGCATCCCCGTGCTGCGGCTCAATGGCGACTATCTGGCCATTGTGACGCTGGCCTTCGGCGAGATCATCAAGAGCATTTTTAATAACTTCTATCTGGGCGCGGACGCTTCGGGCCTGCACATGAGCCTGCTCAGCGACAAGACGAATCTGGGCGAGGGCGGCAAGCTCATCATCGCCGGACCCATGGGCATCGGCTCCATCACCAAAATTTCCAGCTTTACCGCCGGGTTCATTCTGGTGCTGCTGACGCTGTTCGTGGTGTTCAATCTGGTGGGCAGCCGAGCAGGCCGGGCCATTATGGCCATCCGCGATAACCGCATCGCCGCGGAGAGCATCGGCATCAACATCACCAAGTATAAGCTGATGGCCTTTGTGACCTCCGCCGCGCTGGCCGGAGCCGCGGGCGCGCTGTTCGCCATGAATTATTCCACCATCGTGGCCAACAAATTCGATTTCAACACCTCGATCCTGATCCTTGTGTTCGTGGTACTGGGCGGCCTTGGCAATATGCTGGGCTCCATCGTCGCCGCCGCCGCGCTGACCATCCTGCCCGAGGCGCTGCGCCAGTTCTCCGATTACCGGATGCTGGTCTACGCCATCGTGCTGATCCTTGTGATGCTGGCCACCAACAACCCCACGTTCAAGAATTTCTTTGCCCGGTTCAAGCCCGGCAGAAAAAATGAAAAGGAGGCGGTCTGAAATGTTCGGTAAACTGGTTCCCGTTCCCTCCGGCGCGGTGATCCCCGAGCGGGACATTGACAAGCGCCCCATCCTCAACTGCATCAATCTTGGCATCACTTTCGGCGGATTAAAGGCCGTGGATGATTTCAACCTGATGATCGGCCGGACGGAGATTGCCGGACTGATCGGCCCCAACGGCGCAGGCAAGACCACGGTCTTCAACCTGCTCACCAAGGTTTATCAGCCCACCCATGGCACCATCCTGCTGGACGGCAAGGACACCCACAACATGAACACCGCCCAGGTCAACCGGGCAGGCATTGCCCGCACGTTCCAGAACATCCGCCTTTTCAACAATCTGACGGTGGAGGAAAATGTCACCGCTGCCATGGACACCCAGATGCATTACAGCATGGTGAGCGGCATTTTGCGTCTGCCGGGCTTCTGGAAGGAAGAAAAGGTGGCCCACGACCGGGCGCTGGAGCTTTTGAGCCTGTTCAACATGGCGGATCTGGCCCCGGTGAAGGCCGGGTCGCTGCCCTACGGCGCACAGCGCCGTCTGGAGATCGTTCGGGCGCTGGCCACCAACCCCTCGCTGCTGCTGCTGGACGAGCCCGCAGCAGGCATGAACCCCTCTGAAACGGCGGAGCTGATGGAGAACATCCGCAAAATTCGGGATACGTTCCAGATCGCCGTGCTGCTCATCGAGCATGACATGAATCTGGTCATGAACATCTGCGAGGGCATCTGCGTACTGAACTTCGGCCGCGTCATCGCCAAGGGCAGCCCGGCGGAAATCCAGTCCAACCCCGTGGTCATCGAGGCATATCTCGGCAAGCAGAAGGAGGCGTGAGCATGAGCACCATTTTAAAGGTCGACGACATCAACGTTTATTACGGCAGCATCCACGCCATCAAGGGCATTTCCTTTGAGGTCAACGAGGGCGAGGTGGTCACCCTGATCGGCGCCAACGGCGCAGGCAAGTCCACCACGCTGAACACCATTGCGGGCCTTCTGCGCAGCAAGACCGGAAGCATCGAGTTCCTGGGCGAGCCGCTGAATCACGTTCCCAGCCATAAGGTGGTCTCCAAGGGCCTTGCGCTGGTCCCCGAGGGGCGGCGCATCTTCCTCCAGATGTCCGTGCAGGAAAATCTGGACATGGGCGCATTCTCCCGGAAGGGCGGCAATATCGACGCGGACATGGAGCGCGTGTTCCAGCAGTTCCCCCGTCTGAAGGAACGGCGCAAGCAGGTGGCCGGAACGCTTTCCGGCGGCGAACAGCAGATGCTGGCCATGGGCCGGGCGCTGATGTCCAACCCCAAGCTGCTGATGCTGGATGAACCCTCCATGGGCCTTGCCCCCATTCTGGTGGAACAGATTTTTGACATCATCCGGGAGCTGCACAAGGCGGGCACCACCATTTTGCTGGTGGAGCAGAACGCGCAGGCCGCCCTGAGCGTTGCTGACCGGGGCTACGTGCTGGAGACCGGAAAGATCGTCACCACAGGCACCGGAGAAGAGCTTTTGGAAAGCCCCGCCATCAAAAAGGCATACTTGGGCGGCTGACGTCGAAAAAGTGGCATAGCCACTTTTTCGAGGAAGTTTCGCTGCGCTCCGTGCCTCGGTTGGCCGCGATGCGGCCAATTCGACACTCGCTCCGCGCAAAGTGTTTTCTGCCACGCACATGTCGCGGCAGAAAACCGATTTCACAGCTTTCGCGTCTGCGGACGTGAAACTCTGCGAGGCTTTTTTACAAGACAAACGGCGTGATTTACAGTCACGCCGTTTTTTTCGCTATATTCAGCAGCCGCAGGTGCTTCCCTGCCAGTCCCGGTTTATGAAATGGCGATGGCAGCGGCGATCTGGCTGCCGATGCTGGCGCATCCGGCTTCCACGGCGTTTGCGATCAACAGCCCCGCCGCAAGGACTGCGGCGGCAAGCACAAGCCTGCCGATCAGCTCCTGATAGTCCTTCATTCTCTCACTTCTTTGTCCGCGCAGTCGCGCGCAATCATCCGTTGCGCTCCAGACTGGCTTTCTGCTCCGCTTCCAGCGTGTCCAGCAGGTGGGCGGCGGGACCGCTGGGGTAGGCGGCCCGGCAGGTCTCCATGGTCTTCGCAAACTCCTCCGTTCCGCCATACCATGCGGCGTCCGCCGAGGCAATGCGGCGGCACACGTCCTCCGCCGCAGTCAGGTCCTGCGCATGCGGGGCGCTCTGGTCGCCCATGAGCACCAGATAAGCAAGCACCGTGTGGGTCGACTGCAAAAAGCGGCTGCGCAGCTCATCTTCCGCGCCCTCGCTGGGGCCACCATCCGCCACCAGCGAAAACGCGATCAACTGGTCGAGGGGAACGGTGTCTATATGCTCAAACACATCCCTAAAATTCTGATTTCCAAGGCCATCTGTAAGGTCAAAGGCTTCGGCGTCTGTGCTGACGGCCTGCCATGCCGTTTCTCCCAGCTCCTGCTCCACTGCGGCCATAGGTGCGCTCTCCTCCTGCGGCGCGCTTTTGGCGCAGCCGGAGAACAACAGTGCCGCCGCCAGCAAAAGAACCATCTGTCGTTTCATCATCAGCATCCTTTCCAGCAAGTCTCTCCGCTCAGTCATTATTGTTTTGCAGCGGATAGCGAAACACCAGCGAGCCGTCCGCCAGCGTACGGTAGCAGAAGCAGCCGCTTTCCATATTGGAAAACAGCCCCGCGCCGACGATGGGCTGCCACATTAGGCCCGACGTGGTGTCAAGGTCGGAATAGACCACCGCGCCGTCCGCATCCAGCAGATCATAGGCTGGCGCATCCCCC
>CAKSVQ010000004.1 GCA_934504065.1 uncultured Dysosmobacter sp.
TGATCTGCGTGCCGGAGCAGATGGTCATTGACGGAAACTTCCCCACGGTGGTCTCCCCCAACCCGGAAAACCCCGAGGGCTTCTATCTGGCCGTGGACATTGCCAAGCGGGAGGGAGCCGACTTCATCCTCGGCTCCGACCCGGACGCCGACCGGGTCGGCATCATGGTGCGCACGAAGGACGGCGGATTCAAGACTATCTCCGGCAACCAGACAGGCGTGCTGCTGCTGGACTATCTCATCGGCGCGCAGAAGCGCAGCGGAAAGCTGCCGGAAAAGGCGGTGGCCCTCAAGACCATCGTCACCACAGAAATGGCCCGTAAGGTCGCCGAGGTCAACGGCCTTGCCTGCTATGATACCTTTACCGGCTTTAAATTCCTCGCCGAGAAAAAGGACCAGCTGGAAAGCGCCGAAGAGGGCAAGGTCATCTTCGCCTATGAGGAGAGCTACGGCTACATGGTGGGCGACTATGTGCGGGACAAGGACGCCGTGACCGCCTCGCTGCTGCTGACGGAAATGGCCGCATGGTACGCCGCGCAGGGCAAGACCCTTTCTGACGCGCTGGATGCCCTGTATGAAAAATACGGCCACTATGCCGAGCACACCTATAATCTGGTCATGCCCGGGCTGGACGGCCTGCGGGACATGGCGACGCTGATGCAGTCGCTGCGCACCGCGCCCCCCACTGAAATAGCCGGAGTGCAGATCGCGGCCTATAAGGACTATCAGGACGGCACCGTCACCGATGCCGCCACCGGGGAAAAGCACACCATGGAGCTCTCCGGGTCTAACGTGCTGCGCTTTGAAATGGCCGACGGCACCTCCATCATCGTCCGCCCCTCCGGCACCGAGCCGAAGATCAAGGTCTACATCCTTGCCCAGGGAGCCGACGCGCAGAATGCGCAGGCTAATGTGGAAAAGTACGGAAAGTGGGCGGAAAGCCTGAAGCACTGATTCAGGAGCGGCCAAAAGTCCATCTGGACTTTTGGCCGCCTTGCGCAATACCTCGCTTTTTGTCTGCCGCGCAGCCCAAAAAGCTTCCGCTGCGCGGCACAAAGCACCTGTATGGACAGGTGCTTTGTCGGCATTCGATCCAACACGAAAGGGTTCCCGCCCCCTCATACTCCCCCTGCTGCAAAAAACATTTTTTCTGCAAACCCAACTTTTTTGCAGACTGCACAAGCGGGCCGAAAATCGGCCCGCTTTTTGTACATCTGCGGCGGAAAATGCCGTTGACATCCCTGCCGCTTTCCGATAAAATAATGAGTTGAAAATGTACCAGAGAGGAGAACCCACATGAGTCTTCTGCTGACCGGCGGAACCGTTTTCCGAAATGGAAAGTTCCAGAATATGGACATCGCCATCGATCAGGGGCGTATTGTTTCCCTTCCTACGGAAGGCTTTTCCGTCATTCAATTTCATCACCATTTGGTCGTTCCAGGTTTCGTTGATGTTCACGTTCATCTTCGACAGCCTGGTTTTTCTTATAAAGAGACGATCTATTCCGGCACCATGGCGGCGGCGGCAGGCGGATATACCGCCGTGTGCGCCATGCCCAACCTCAAGCCCGTGCCGGACACGCTGGCCAGCCTCAACGAGGAGCGGACGGTCATTGAAAAGGACGCCCGCGTCCATGTCTATCCCTACGGGGCCATTACCATGGGCCAGCAGGGGCGGGTCCTTGCCGATATGGAGGCCATGGCCCCCTATGTGGCGGGCTTTTCCGACGATGGCCGGGGCGTTCAGTCCGAAGACATGATGCGCCGCGCCATGGAAAAGGCCCGGGCACTGGGTAAGATCATTGTGGCCCACTGCGAGGATGAAACCCTGCTCACCCCCGGCTGGGCCGTGCACGACGGGGCCTTTGCCCGTCGGAACGACCTGCCCGGCAACGATCCCGCCAGCGAGTGGCGGCAGGTGGAGCGGGACATTCGTCTGGTGCGGGAGACCGGGTGCCGCTATCACGTCTGTCACATCTCCACCAGAGAATCCGTGGCGCTGATCCGCGCCGCCAAGGCCGAGGGGCTGCCTGTCACCTGCGAGACCGGTCCCCACTATCTGGTGCTGACCGACGAGGAACTGCTGGACGAGGGCCGCTTCAAAATGAATCCCCCCATCCGCACTGCCGCCGACCGGGACGCCCTGATCGAAGGGCTGCTGGACGGCACGGTGGACTGCATCGCCACCGACCACGCCCCCCACAGCGCCGAGGAAAAGTCCCGCGGCCTGCGGGGCAGTCTCAACGGCATCGTGGGACTGGAGACCGCCTTCCCCATCCTCTACACGAATCTGGTCGCCACCGGCATCGTGCCGCTGGAGACTGTGCTGAACGCCCTGTGCGTCAATCCCCGGCGGATCTTCGGCCTGCCCGGCGGCACGCTGACCTCCGGCGAGACCGCCGACCTCACCGTGCTGGATCTGGACCGCCCCCACGTGATCGACAGCCGGACATTCCGCTCCCTCGGCCGCGCCACCCCGTTCGACGGCTGGGGCGTATCCGCCGCCGTGGCCATGACGATCTGCGGCGGGGAAATCGTCTATCACGACCTGCAAAACCGGGAGGAACTGCAATGAAACGATCTGACTTTATCTTGGAACATGCCCGCCAGCTGACGGAGGACACCTATGAGCTGGTCCTCTCCGGCGACACGTCCGCCGTCACCGCGCCGGGGCAGTTCGTGAACCTTTCGCTGCCCGGAAAGTTCCTGCGCCGCCCCATCTCCATCTGCAACTGGACAAAGGACGGCCTGCTGCTTCTAGTCAAGGTGGTGGGCGATGGCACGCGGGAGCTGGTGCGCAGCGTGCCCGGCACGCAGATCGATACGCTCAGCGGCCTTGGCAACGGCTTTGACATGGCCGTGGCCGGAGAGCACCCCGTTCTGGCCGGAGGCGGTATCGGCATCGCCCCGCTGTACGGTCTTGCCCTGCGGATGCTGGAACGGGGCCAACACCCCACCATTGCGCTGGGCTTCCGCTCTGGACACGGCGCTTTTTATCTGGACGAATTTGCCGCCCTTGGCTGCCGTCTGCTCATCGCCACCGAGGATGGCAGCATGGGCGTCCGGGGCTTTGTGACCGACTGCATCCGCTCTGTGCCGGAGTGCGACTATGTGCTCTCCTGCGGCCCGCTGCCCATGCTCAAGGCCGTCCACGGCCTGCCCCAGCTGCGGGGCGGACAGTTCAGCTTCGAGGCCCGGATGGGCTGCGGCTTCGGCGCGTGCATGGGCTGCACCGTGCCCACCCAGGACGGGTATAAACGGGTGTGCAAGGACGGCCCCATCCTTTATAAGGAGGAGATCGTATGGTAAACCTCGCCGTCACGCTGGCAGGCGTGGAACTGAAAAACCCCATCATTCCCGCCTCCGGCACCTTTGGCTATGGCCGGGAATACGCCGAGCTCTACGACCTGAATATTTTGGGCAGCTTTTCCTGGAAGGGCACCACCGCCGCGCCTCGGCTGGGCAATCCCCAGCCCCGCATCGCGGAAACGACGGGCGGGATGCTCAACGCCGTGGGGCTGCAAAACCCCGGCATCGACGCGGTGATCGCACAGGAGGTGCCCAACATCGCGCAAATCTTCCGTGGCCCCGTCATTGCCAACGTGGGCGGGTTTTCGCTGGAGGAATACGCGGAAAACTGCCGCAAGCTCAACGACGTGGAGCAGGTGAAGCTGCTGGAGGTCAATATCTCCTGTCCCAATGTTCACGCAGGCGGAAAGAACTTCGGCTGCGATCCGAAGGCCGCCGCCGAGGTGACCAAAGCGGTGAAGGCGGCGACGGACAAGCCCGTTTTCATGAAGCTGACCCCCAATGTCACCGACATCGCTGAGATCGCCCGGGCCTGCGAGGACGCCGGGGCCGATGGGCTGTGCCTGATCAACACTCTGCTGGGCATGCGCATCGACCTGCGCACCCGCCGCCCCGTCATTGCCAACCGCACCGGAGGGGTGTCCGGCCCCGCCGTGTTCCCGGTGGCACTGCGGATGGTGTGGGACGTGTATGAGGCCGTCCGCATTCCCATCATCGGCTGCGGAGGCGTGTCCTCTGCCGAGGACGCCGCCGAAATGATGCTGGCAGGCGCTGCCGCCGTGGAGGTGGGCGCCGCCAACCTGAAAGACCCCTATGCCTGCAAAACCATTGTGGAAAATCTGCCCGGCGTATGCGAAAAGCTGGGCATCACCCATATTTCTGAATTAACAGGAGGAGCACATCATGGCTAAAGACGTTATCATCGCGCTGGACTTCCCCACCCGGGAGGATACGCTGGCGTTTCTGGACCGCTTCCCCGCCGGGGAAAAGCCCTTTGTGAAGATCGGCATGGAGCTTTTCTATGCCGAAGGCCCCCAGATTGTCCGGGACATCAAGGCCCGGGGCCACAAGATCTTTCTGGACCTGAAGCTCCACGATATTCCCAACACCGTCAAGCGCGCCATGTCCGTGCTCTCGCGGCTGGATGTGGACATGGTGAATCTCCACGCCGCCGGAGCCTCCGAAATGATGCGCGGCGCGCTGGAGGGCCTGACCCGGCCCGACGGCACCCGCCCCCTGCTGATCGCCGTCACCCAGCTGACCTCCACTGACGCCTCCGCGCTGAAAAACGAACTGCTGATTGACACCCCCATGGCAGAGACCGTGATGTCCTACGCCAAAAACGCCGCCGACAGCGGGTTGGACGGCGTGGTCTGCTCTCCGCTGGAGGCGGCGCTGGTCAAGGAAAAGTGCGGCCAAAGCTTCCTCACTGTCACCCCCGGTATCCGCTTTGCGGACAGCGTCGTGGGCGACCAGAAGCGCATCATGACCCCGGAAAAAGCCGGAAAGTCCGGCTGCGACTACATCGTGGTGGGCCGCCCCATCACGCAGGCCGACGATCCCGTGGCCGCTTACCGCCGGGCCGTGAAGGACTTTTTGGGCTGAGATGACCACCACCTCCTGTTCCCGCCCGGGGCTGAATGCCAACCAACTGCGCACGCTGGCCATGATATTGATGCTCATTGACCATGTGTGGGCCGTGTTTCTCTCCAGCCACCTGTGGATGACATATCTTGGCCGTCTGGCCTTCCCCATCTTTGCCTTTCAGATCTCCGAGGGATTTTTCCACACCTCCGACCGCAGGCGCTATGCCAAACGTCTGCTGCTCTTTGCCCTGCTTTCGGAAATCCCCTTTGATCTGGTCTATGGCAGCACGCCCTTTTACCCCTTCCATCAGAACGTCCTCTTCACGCTGCTGCTGGGACTTTTGGGCTGCTGCGCCATCGACCGCACCCGACAGATCGGCACCAAAAAGGCATGGGCGCTTTGCGCCCTCTCCCTTGCGGGCATCCTGCTGGCCGCCACCGTGTTCTTTGTGGACTACGGTTGGCGGGGCGTTGCCACGGTGCTGGCCTTTTACGCCCTGCGGGATTTCCCCGGTGCGCGCCTTGCCCAGCTCTGCGCGCTGGCCGCGCTGAACATTCTCGGCGTCCGGGATATGACCCTCCCCCTGCTGGGGTGGGACTTCCCCACGCAGGGCTTCGCCGTGGGGGCGATCGTGCCCATCTGGCTGTACAACGGCCAGCGGGGCGGCGGCGGAAAGGCGCTGCAATACGCGTTTTACGCTTTCTATCCTGTTCACCTGCTGGTTTTATACCTGCTGTTCTACTTCCGCTGAAGCGTTTATTTTGGAAAGGAGACTTCCTGTATGAATCTGGAACACACCATTGCCCATGATCTTCTCAGCATCGGCGCGGTCTTTCTGCGCCCCGACGAGCCGTTCACCTGGGCCAGCGGCATCAAAAGCCCCATTTACTGCGACAACCGCCTAACCCTCACCGCCCCCGCCGTCCGCACTCATGTGGAGGAAGGGCTGGTGGACCTGATCTGCAAGCACTATCCCGATGTCGAGGTGCTGATGGGCACCTCCACCGCCGGCATTGCCCACGCTGCTATCGTGGGCCACCTGATGGGCCTGCCCATGGGCTATGTCCGCTCCGGCAGCAAGGACCACGGCCGCCAGAACCGCATTGAGGGCAAGCTGGAGCCGGGCCAGAAGGTCGTGGTGGTGGAGGACCTGATCTCCACCGGCGGCAGCTGCATCGAGGTGGTGGAGGCCCTGCGGGAGGCCGGAGCCGAGGTGCTGGGCATCGTGTCCATCTTCACCTACGGCCTGCAAAAGGGTCTTGACCGGATGGCCGCCGCCAACGTGAAAAACTTCAGTCTCTCCAACTTCGACGCGGTGTGCGAAGTCGCCGCCGAGGAGGGTAAGATCAAGCCCGAGGACATCGAGCGTCTGAAAAAGTTCCGGGCCAACCCCTCGGACGAATCCTGGATCGGTTAATAGGAGGAAGCATCATGGCAAGAAATTTGATCGACATTACGGACCTGAGCGTAGAGGAGATCGACCAGCTCATCGCCACTGCGGAGGATATTATCGCAAACCCTGTGAAGTATCAGGATGTCTGCGCCCACAAGCAGCTGGCAACGCTGTTCTTCGAGCCCTCCACCCGCACCCGGCTGAGCTTTGAGTCGGCCATGCTGTCGCTGGGCGGCAGCGTGCTGGGCTTCTCCTCCGCCAGCTCCAGCTCCACCTCCAAGGGCGAGACCGTGGGCGACACCATCCACACCGTCAGCAGCTATGTGGACATCATCGCCATGCGCCATCCCAAGGAGGGCGCCCCCATCGCCGCCGCGCAGGTGGCCGAGGTGCCCATCATCAACGCGGGCGACGGCGGCCATTGCCACCCCACCCAGACCCTTACCGACCTTTTGACCATCCACCGGGAAAAGGGACGGCTGGACAATTTCACCATCGGCTTCTGCGGCGATCTGAAGTTTGGCCGCACTGTCCACTCTCTGGTCAACGCCCTCAGCCGCTATTCCGGCATCAACTTCGTGTTCATCTCCCCGGAGGAGCTGAAGCTGCCCCGGTACGTCAAGGAAGAGGCCCTGAAGAAAAACGGCATTCCCTACACCCAGACCACCGATCTGGAATCCGTCATGCCCCAGCTGGACATTCTCTACATGACCCGCGTGCAGAAGGAGCGCTTTTTCAACGAGGAGGATTACCTCCGCTTGAAAGACAGCTATGTCCTCACCCCGGAAAAACTGGAAAATGCCAAAAAGGATCTTTCCATCCTCCATCCCCTGCCCCGTGTCAACGAGATCGCCGTGGCGGTGGACAAGGACCCCCGGGCTGCTTACTGGCGTCAGGTGAAAAACGGCAAGTACATCCGCATGGCCCTCATCATGAAGCTGCTGGGCGTTGAAGCGTAAGGAGGCTTATCTATGAATATCGACAGCATTCAAAACGGCGTAGTCCTTGACCATATCCAGTCCGGCAAGAGCATGGACATTTACAAATACCTCCACCTCGACGAGCTGGACTGCCAGGTGGCCATCATCAAAAACGCCCGCAGCGGCCACATGGGCCGCAAGGACATCATCAAGATCGACTCCCCTCTGGAGCTGGATCTGGATGTGCTGGGCTATATCGATTCCAACATTACCGTCAACATCATCCGGGACGGCAAGCGGGTGGAGAAGAAGCATCTGGAGCTGCCCCAGAAGCTGGTGAACATCATCCACTGCAAGAACCCCCGCTGCATCACCGTCAGCGAGCCGCAGTTGGACGCCATCTTCCTCCTCAGCGACGAGAAAAAGCACACTTACCGCTGCGCTTACTGCGACACCGCCATCGACAAGAAATTCTGAGTTGAAGCTGTTGAGCAGGTGGCTTGCCACTTGTTCTGCGGCCCACGCCTGCCCGGAGTAAAAACTCCGGGCAGGCTTTTGAGGTAACTATGAAAAAGACTTATCCCCACGCCCTGCGGGGCGCGGTGTGCTCTGCGCTGGGCGGCGTGTGCTGGGGCTTTTCCGGCACCTGCGGGCAGTATCTTTTTTCTCACTATCCCGTCAGTTCCCTGTGGCTGACCTGCGTGCGGCTGCTGGTGGGCGGCGGACTGCTCACGCTTTTATGCCTGCGCCGCCACCGCGCCGATCTGGCCGCCATCCTCCGCACGCCCAAAGACCTTGCCATGCTGGTGCTCTATGGTGTGGCGGGGCTGCTGCTGTGCCAGTACGCCTATATGACGGGCATTGCCTATTCCAATGCCGCCACCACCACTGTGCTGCAAAATCTGGGGCTGCTCCTCATCATGGGTTATACCTGTCTGCGCCAGCGTTGCCTGCCCACCCGGCGGGAGGGCTTTGCGCTGGTGCTGGCACTATGCGGCGTTTACCTGCTGGCCACCGGAGGCGACCCCCGGCACATGGCCCTCTCGCCGCTGGGGCTTTTCTGGGGTCTGGCAGCGGCTGCCGCCGTGGCCCTTTATTCCCTGCTGCCCCAGAAGCTGCTTAGCCGCTATGACCGCAGCGCCGTGGTGGGACCGGGAATGCTGATCGGCGGCATTGCTCTGAACCTCCTCGCACTGGGGCGGATGGACGCTGTCTCGCTGCCGCCGGACGGGTGGCTGGCCGTGGCCTCCGTGGTGCTGCTGGGCACCGCCATGGCGTTCACCCTCATCATGCAGGGCATTGTGGACGCGGGCCCCGCCAAAGCCTCCATGCTGGCTTCCACCGAGCCGCTTTCGGCCACGGTGTTTTCCGCCCTGTGGCTGGGCACCCGGTTCTCCATCGCCGACCTTGTGGGCTTAGCCGCCATCATTGCCACGGTCTTCCTGCTCACCCGGGCAGACGACGCATGATGCAGCCCGCACGGCGCTTGCATCATTCGCCCTGTTTCCCCCATTTCTTCCGGGAAAACCGGGCTGATCCCACTAAAAATGCACTGCAAGATTTTTTTCTTGCAGTGCGCTCTTTTTTATGCATTTTTTCTTGCATTTTCTGCTGTATCGGCCTATACTGCCTATGCAGTTTACGAGAAAAGAGGATGTCCAACCTTGGAAAAGAAACGATCCACATCGATCAAGAGCCTTTGCACGGTGGCGGCGCTGGCCGTGGTCATGGGCCTGAGTTACGAGGTATTTGTCTTTCCCAACGCCTTTGCCCCCGCTGGGATCAATGGCCTTGCCACCATGATCCAATATCTGTTCCACATCAGCATCGGCTATTTTTCCCTGCTGATCAACGTGCCGCTGATCCTGCTTGCGTGGAAAAAGCTGGACCGGGACTTTGCCTGCAAGAGCCTGCTGTTCGTGCTGGTGTTTTCCACCGTCACGCTGGTGCTGGGCCGGATGGACCTGAGCGCCATCGCCTATCACACGGAAAACGGCACCTCCGCCATTCTGGGCCCCGTGGCCGCGGGCGTGGTCAGCGGCGCAGTATACGGCCTTGTCATCCGGCAAAACGGCTCTACCGGGGGTACGGACATTGTGGCCGCATGGGTGCACAAGCTCCACCCGGAAGCAAGCCTTGTCTGGGTGATCTTCATGCTGAACGCGGCGGTGGCGGTGCTTTCCTTCTTCGTGTACGGCTGCCAGTTCGAACCCGTGATCCTGTGCCTGATCTACTGCTATCTCTCTTCCCGCATCAGCGACGGTATCCTCAAAGGTGTGAAGACCGCATTGAAGTTTGAGGTGGTCACCCAGCACGCACCGGAGCTTTCCGCCCGACTGCTGCGGGAGCTGCGCCACGGCGTCACCGTTTTGCAGGCAGAGGGAATGTATTCGGAAACGCCCCGCTCGCTGGTCATCTGCGTGGTGAACCGCCACCAGATCGTCCGCTTTCAGGAAATCCTCAGCGAATTCCCGGATACCTTTTCCTATGTCTCCAGCGTGAATGAAACGCTGGGCAACTTCAAGCAGATCACCAAATAACCTGACACAAAAAAAGAGCGCCCGGTACATGAGAATGCACCGGGCGCTCCTCTGTTATCAGTTTTTTTCGAAACTTTTGGGAAATCTTACAGTCCCCGCCATTCTTCCGGGCGCAGGCGGCTGAGATCGTGCTCCGCCGCGCTGATGGTGCGCAGCATCGCGTCCTTGTCCTGATTCAGCGTGCCCTTGAGCACCAGATAGTTGCTGGCGTGGTTCATGCGGAACACGCTGCCGGGGCTGTCCAGCGCTTCCACCAGAAGCCGGGTCTCCTGCAATACCTGCGGCTGGGTCAGCAGGTGGAAACTGCCCTCCTGTACCCAGTCGTAAAGGGGCGTGCCCGGCTCCACCATCAGCGTCAGCATTCCGATATACTCCGGATTCATGGCGTTGAAGGCCCGGGCCGTCTCCACGGCATGGCGCTCCAGCAGCTCCGGTCCGCCAAGGCCAGTGATAGCGGTGACGGACAGGGCAATGCCGTTGCGGCGGATCTTCTGCCCCATGGCGATGATGTCCGCCGCCGTGTGGCCCTTGCGCATCCGGCGCAGCACCTCGTCGCAGCCGGATTCCAGCCCGGTATACACCATGGTCAGTCCCTTTGCCCGCAGGGTCTGCAATTCCTCGTCCGTGCGGACGCGGATGCTGGTGGGCGAGGCATAGCACGTGACCCGCTGGCACTCGGGAAACAGCTGGCGCACCGTGTCGAGAATCGTATACAGCTCCGACGCCTTGCGCACCAGTGCGTCGCCGTCGGCCAGAAAGACCTTGTCCACCCGGCGATAGGTCTGTCGGGCCATGCGAAAGTCCTCCAAAACCTCGTCCAGCGGCCGCACAGCAAAGCGCTTGTCCTTGTACATACTGCAAAAGGCGCAGGTATTGTGGCTGCACCCATAGGTCACCTGCACGATCAGGCTGTACGCTTCGGATGGGGGGCGGTAAACCGCTCCGAAATACCTCATACGCCCAGCTTTTCCAGCGCGGCCAGCTTCACGCACACGCAGAACACCGCGATGGCCTGCTTCAGCTCATCCACCGGGGGCAGGGACGGCGCAATGCGGATGTTACTGTCCTGCGGGTCCTTGCCATAGGGGAAGGTGGCGCCCGCGCCGGTCATGGTCACGCCCGCCTCCTTGCACAGGGCCAGCGCGCGCCGGGCCGTGCCGGGCATGGCGTTGAAGGAGATAAAGTAGCCGCCCTTGGGCCGCCGCCAATTTGCGATCTCCAGCGGGGCGATCTCACTGTCCAGCGCGTCCAGCACGGCTTGGAACTTGGGCCCCATGATGGCGGCGTGCTTCTTCATCAGCTCCAGCGTGTGGGCCTTGTCCTTGAGATAGAGGACATGGCGCTGCTGGTTCACCTTGTCGAAGCTGATGACCTGTACGGTGAGCAGCTTCTTCATATAGTCCATATTGGCCTCGGAGGTGGCAAAGCAGGAAATGCCCGCGCCGGGCAGCGTCACCTTGGAGGTGGAGGCGAACTCGAAGACCATGTCGGGGTTGCCGTACTTGGCACACTCGGCCAGAATGTCCGGGAACTCCACATACTCGCCCTCGAACTCATGGATGCAGTAGGCGTTATCCCACATCACCGTGAAGTCCGGCGCGGCGGCCCGCAGCGACGCGATGCGGCGGATGGTCTCCGCGGAATAGATGATCCCGTCGGGGTTGGAGTACTTGGGCACGCACCAGATGCCCTTGACGGCCGGGTCCTTCACCGCTTCCTCCACGGCGTCCATATCCGGGCCCTCGTCCGTCATGGGGATGGTGATAAGCTCGAAGCCGAAGGACTCCGTGACCTTGAAGTGGCGGTCATAGCCGGGGGCGGGGCACAGCCACTTCACCTGCGCTTCCTTGCACCACGGCCGGGGGCTGTGGGTCAGGCCGTGGGTATAGGCCTTGGAAATCGTGTCATACATCAGCTGAAGGCTTGCATTGCCGCCCACGAACACCTGCTCGCTCCAGCAGCCCAGAATCTCGGCAAACAGGCGCTTGGCAGCGGGAAGGCCCGTCAGCTCGCCGTAGTTGCGCACATCCACACCGTCAGAAACATAGTCCTCGGGCTTGCGCATCAGGTCGAAAATATCACTCACCATATCCAGCTGCTGCTTGCCGGGCTTGCCGCGGGCCATGTTCAGGGAGAGGCCCTGCGCCTTCAGCGCATCAAACTCCTTTTGCAGCCGGGCGTATTCCGCCTTGCGCTCTTCGGCGGTCATCTTGGTATAAGCGGTCATCACGATCATCCTTTCTATTTGTTGGCTTTCGCCTTTCAGTATACCCCATGGGACCGCCCTGCCGCAAGGGGGAAACCGCCGTGAAAACTGCCCAAAAAATACCGCCGGAGGCCCGCCGTTCCGGCATTTGCGCTTTTCTCACGGGCAAAATGGAAATCAGGGGTTACACACTGCCGGAAAACGTGATATGATGATGTTAAATTTATGTAAAGCAACCATTCTGAAAGGGTGAGGATATGGACAAGCAGGAGGCAAAATTCCATCAAATGACCGAAGCTCCGGTGGGCGGGCTGATCTGCCGTTTGGCGCTGCCGTGCATCATCAGCATGCTGGTCACTTCTTTTTACAATATGGCAGACACCTTTTTTGTGGGTAAGTTGCACAGCGACGCCGCCACCGCCGCCGTGGGCGTGGTGTTTTCCCTGATGGCGGTGATTCAGGCCATCGGATTTTTCTTCGGCCACGGCAGCGGCAACTTCATTTCCCGGGAGCTGGGGCGTCAGGCCCACGACACCGCATCCAACATGGCGGCCACCGGGTTCTTCTCCGCACTGGCTGCCGGGGCGCTATTGTGCCTTTTGGGGCAGCTTTTTCTGGAACCGCTGGCCTATCTGCTGGGCTCCACGGCCACCATCCTGCCCTATGCCAAGGACTATCTGCGGCTGATTTTGCTGGGCGCGCCGTGGATGACCGCCTCGCTGGTGCTGAACAACCAGCTCCGCTTTCAGGGCAGCGCAGCTTATGCCATGGTGGGCATCACCTGCGGCGCGGTGCTGAACATCGCCCTTGACCCACTGCTGATCTTTGTTTTCGGCATGGGCATCTCCGGCGCGGCACTGGCCACCATCATCAGCCAGTTTGTCAGCTTCTGCCTGCTGCTGGCAGGCTGCACCAAGGGCGGCAACCTCCACATCCACATCTCCCGCGTGCAGCTGCACTGGGATTATTACCGTGAGATCATCCGGGGCGGGCTGCCCTCTCTTGCCCGGCAGGGGCTGGCCTCGGTGGCCACCATCTGCCTGAATCTTGCCGCCAAATCCTACGGTGACGCAGCCATTGCCGCCATGGGCGTGGTGCAGCGCATCACCATGTTCGGCGCTTCCGCCATGATCGGCTTCGGGCAGGGCTTTCAGCCCGTGTGCGGCTTTAACTACGGCGCAAAGCTCTATACCCGGGTGAAGCGCGGCTTTGCCTTCTGCGTGAAAACCTCCACAGTGTTCTTGCTGGCCGTCAGCGCGCTGGGCTTTGTCTTCGCTCCGCAGCTGGTGGCCGTCTTCCGGGACAGCCCCGAGGTCATTTCCATCGGCGCGGCGGCGCTGCGGTTCCAGTGCGTCACCTTCTGTCTGCAAGGCTGGGTGGTCATGAGCAACATGACGCTGCAAACCGTGGGCCGCACCGGCCCGGCCACCTTTCTGGCCATGGCGCGGCAGGGCATTTTCTTTATCCCGCTGGTATGGCTCCTTTCCCACACACTGGAGCTTCCCGGCATTCAAATGAGCCAGATGGCCTCCGACCTGCTGACCTTCGCCTGTGCTGTTCCCATCCAGCTGCGGTTTTTGAAATCGCTGCCGGACGAAAACCAGTAAAAAACCGTCAAAACCAGAAAGCTGCCCTTTTCGGGGCAGCTTTTTCCTTTCATGTCTCTTCTTTCATCGATTACGCAAACGTTTAACCATTCTATCGTGAAAATGCACGGTTTTCTGGAAAATACTTGTTGCAAACAAAAAACTTTTCAGAAAGCTATTGACAGATATATGGTTTTTATTGCATAATAACAGTATCCAAAAGGGAATGATCCTTCTGGCTTTTCTTTCCTTTTTCTTTGGAAACGTTTACGTGAATTCTTTCACGTATGTTCGCGTCTCCCGGCTATGCATTTTGGGATGGTCCTGCCGCTTGGACGCTTCGTTTTCCCTTTTGAAAAAACGGTGCTCATGAATTTTTATGCTTTCTTAACTTGACAGCCTTTTCCGTTTTTTCACCAAACTCTGTTTCCCCATGCACGCATTTTCCATGATGCGTTTTTCTGTTTCTCCTTTCCTTCTATGGCATCAGCCCCGCGCTTTGGCAGAAGCGCGGGGCTGATGTCGTCTTTTCATATTTTGCGATGCTCACCACTCCGGCGGACAAAAACGCCTTCGTTTCAAACGAAGGCGTTTGCGAATGGTCGCTCTTTCCAGTGTGGCAGCACTTACAGATTTTTCAGTTCCTTCAGGCATTTCGGACAGACGTTTTTCCCCTTGAACACGGTAATGTCCTTGGTGGCGTCACAGAAAATGCAGCTCGGTTTGTACTTTTTCAGAATGACGGACGAACCCTCCACATAAATTTCCAATGCGTCCTTTTCGGCGATGTCCAGCGTGCGGCGCATCTCAATGGGAAGCACGATCCGCCCCAGCTCATCGACCTTTCTCACAATACCTGTAGATTTCAAGACGATTCTCCTTTCCTTAAATTCCCGATGGTCATTATAAGATAGCACATTCCCTCAGATTTTGTCAATATTCTGTCAATCGGTTTTTAAAAATTCAAGCATTGTTCATATTTATAAATTTAAAGGAGGACTGCCGCCATGGCGATGGCATGGGTGTTTACCGGGATGCTGGTTCTTTCGCTGCTGTTCGGCGTGTGCACCGGGCGGCTGGACGCCGTGGCCGCCGCCGCGCTCTCCGGCGCGGACTCTGCCATTACACTGAGCCTTTCCATGGCGGGGGTGCTGTGCCTTTGGAGCGGCGTGATGGAGGTGATGCGCCTTTGCGGTTGGTCGGCCGCGCTGGCGCGGCTGTTCCGCCCCCTGCTGCGGCGGCTGCTGCCAAACGCCTGCCGGGACAGCGAGACCCTTGCCGCCGTTTCGGCCAACGTTTCCGCCAACCTGCTGGGGCTGGGCAACGCCGCCACGCCCCTTGGCATCCGGGCCGCCCAGCGGATGGCCCGGGACTGCGGCGGAACCGCCAGCGACGAGCTGTGCCTGCTGGTGGTGCTGAACACCGCGTCCATTCAGTTGCTGCCTGCCACGGTGGCCTCTGTCCGTGCTGCCGCCGGGTGCCAAACACCGCTGGACATCCTGCCCGCGGTGTGGCTGGCGTCAGCCATGTCGGTCACAGTAGGGCTTCTCTGCGCCCGGCTCTTCGCCTTTTTGGGGAGGAAGCGGCCATGAGCCTTTCTTCCTTTGTCATCCCGGTGCTTCTGGCTTCCGTGGCACTGTGGGGCGCGGGAAAGCGGGTGGACGTTTACGCCGCTCTTACCCACGGCGCGGAGGACGGACTGCGGGTACTTGCGCGCATCATCCCGGCGCTGGTGGGACTTCTGACCGCCGTGAGCATGTTCCGGGCCTCCGGAGCCATGGAATTTCTCTCCGCCCTGTGCGCCCCGGCGCTGGAATGGCTGGGCATCCCGCCGGAAACCGCGCCGCTGATGCTGGTGCGCCCGGTCTCCGGCAACGGGGCGCTGGCCGTTGCCAGCGAATTGATCGCCGCCCACGGACCGGACAGCTATGTGGGCCGGGTAGCGGCGGTGATGCTGGGCAGCACAGAGACCACATTTTACACCATTGCCGTCTACTTCGGCTCTGCTGGGATCCATAAGACCCGCCACACCATTCCCGCCGCCCTTGCGGCGGACCTCACCGGGTTTGTCGCCGCGGCGCTGGCCGTGCGGCTGTTCTTCGGCAGCTGACGCGCTTATTCCAACTCGATATGCACGCTCTCATGGAATTCCGGGGTCACCAGCCCCGGGAGCTCCACCGCGTCAGTAAAACGGACATCGTCCGTAAACTCCCGCAGCAGCGACACGATGTACGGATGGGGCCGTTCGTCCGGCCGCCGGGCCGCCACGCTCACCACTGCCGTTTTGGGCCGCAGCGCCGCCAGCATCTTGCGGGTGGTGGAGGAAATGCAGCCATGGTGAGGGACCTTCAAAATGTCACAGGGGGCCAGTGTGTCGTTGTCCCACGTCACGGCATAGGCGTCGCCCCCCAGTACGATTTCCTTTCCGTGATAGTAAAGGCGCTGGCGCAGACTGGCCACATTCATGCATTTGCCCCAGTGCATCAGGGCATAGCGGTCCCGCTCGCCCCGGAAAGCCGCGTCGTAAACCGCCTTCTGCCGGGGATACAGGCAGGGCTCTCCGCAGAGGATGTCCATGGTCAGCGCATCCGTCAGGCGGAGCGTCTCTGTTTTGTCACCGGGAAGCTCCACCATCCGGCCAATGCGGCCGGGGTGGCTGCGCAGCATCCCGGCGTACAGGTCGATGCAGCGCAGCAGGTTGCGGGCGGCCTTGGGAAACTCCATATCCCGATCCGGCTCCAGCCCACAGCTGTCCGCCGGAGGGGTGTAGGTACTGATGAGCTCGCCTACTTCAACTGCCTCCAGCACCCGGCCCAATCCCCCGGCATGGTCCCGGTGGAAATGGGTCAGCAGCACCATGTCCAGCCGCTTCACCCCCTGCTTGCGCAGAAAGTCCCCGGCATAGATCCGCTGGGAGCAGGGGTCCAGCTCTCCGGGGTGGTCGTCCCGCACCAGACAGTCGTGTCCGCAGTCCACCAGCAGGGCGAATTTCTGCACGCCGCCCTCCATTTCCCGGATCAAAGTGGAATCGCCGTTGCCAACGTTGATAAAGTCCAGAACCAGCATACTCGGCCTCCCGTATTCGTTTTATACAGGATACCACAGCCCCTTGCCGCCCCGCAAGGAAAATTGCACAAGTCTGATGCCAAATTATTCCGTCCTTTTTCAACAAATTGCCAAGTATTTTCTGCAAATTTTGCGTGCTAACTATACACTGTTCCGTGTCATTCCCCTGCTTCTTTTCATTTTCCACAGGAAGAAAAACGATTTCTCTCGTCATTTTCTCTTTTTTATTGACACAAAATCCCTTTTTCTGCTACGATGCAGGAGGACGGGACCCTCTGCCAGGGGCCGTCCTCCTGTAAAATTTACACAAGCAGTTTGGAAAGGAGCCAGATCATGGAGAAAAAGGTCAAATGGATCGGCGTACTCACCAGCGGCGGAGACGCCCCCGGCATGAATGCGGCCGTTCGCGCCGTGGTGCGCACCGCCCTCAGTCAGGGCATTGAATGCGTGGGCATCCGCCGGGGCTGGAACGGCCTCATCAACAGCGACTTCACCCACATGAGCGCAACCAGCGTCAGCCATATCATCAACACCGGCGGCACCATGCTCTACACCGCCCGCAGCGAGGAGTTTCGGGAGCCCGCAGGCCGGACCAAGGCCCTTTCCACCTGTAAGCTGCTGGGGCTGGACGGCATTGTGGCCATCGGCGGCGACGGCACGTTCCGCGGCGCGCTGGCGCTGAGCCGTCAGGCCGCGGAACAAAATCTGGAACTGCAGGTGGTAGGCATCCCCGCCACCATCGACAATGACATCGGCTGCTCCCACTATACCATCGGCTTCGACACCGCCTGCAACACCGCCATCGAATGCGTGGACAAGCTACGCGACACCATGCAGTCCCATGAGCGCTGCTCCGTGGTGGAGGTCATGGGCCGCCACGCCGGGTATCTGGCGCTGTACGTGGGCATTTCCGTGGGCGCCACCGCCGTACTGATCCCCGAGCGGGAGATGGACTTTGACCGGGACATCATTGAAAAGATTCGGCAGGCGCGGCTGGCCGGGACCACCCATTTCATGATCGTGGTGGCCGAGGGCGCAGGCAGCGCCGTGGAGATCGGCAAGCGCATCCACGACGAACTGGGCCTGGACCCCCGGGTCACCGTGCTGGGCCACATCCAGCGGGGCGGCTCCCCCTCCGCCCGCGACCGGGAGACTTCCAGCCGCATGGGCTATCAGGCCGTCATGTCTCTGCTTGGCCAGCGGGGCAACCGGGTGGTGGTCAGTCAGGACGGCCACGTGACCGACATTGATATGGAAGAGGCCCTGCAAACCACCAAGCCCTTCCCCATGGACCGCTATCAGGTGCTGGAGGCCCTGTCCTGCCAGCAATCCGACCAGTAATCAAAAAAGTGGCAGAGCCACTTTTTTGAGAAGATTTCGCTGTTTTTACATCTCCGGACGTGATATACTGTGAGACTCTTTCCGCAAGTTCAAAGCGCCCTCTCCGAAAAACGGAGAGGGCGCTTTTGCTATTGGTTGTTATGGTTTCTTACACGGTCTCCACAAGGTTGGTATATCCGGTGAGATAGGCGTCCACTTCGGCGGCGGCACTGCGGCCCTCGGCAATGGCCCAGACCACCAGCGACTGGCCCCGGCGCATATCTCCGGCGGCAAAAACCTTTTCCACACTGGTGGAAAAGCGCCCCTCCGGCGTTGTCACGGTCCTGCCCGCCTCCACGCCGAAGGCCTGACACACGTCCTCCCGGCACCCGGCAAAGCCAGTGGCGCCGATGAGCAGGCCGCAGGGCAGTGTGTCGCCCCCGGAGGTCACCACCCCGGTCAGCACGCCCTGCTTATCCCGCAGCAACCTTTGCACTTGCACGCCGAAGCGGCGGGGATCATGCCCCGTGACGGCCAACGCCTCTTCATGGGCATAGTCCATGGGCAGCGCACCGTCGGGGCCGCGATAGTCGCTCTCCGGACGGCGGACCAGCTGGGTGACGGAACGGCATCCCTCCCGCAGGGCGGTGGCCACGCAGTCGCTGGCGGTGTCGCCCGTGCCGATGATGACCACGTCCAGTCCCTCCGCTGCAGGCACAGCAGGAGCCTTTCCGAACTGGTGGCGCTCCACGGCGGCCTTGAGGTACTCCGTGCCGTAATACACGCCGCCGTCCGCTTCGCCCTCCAGTCCCAGCGGGCGGGGCTTGCCCGCGCCGCAGCACAGCACCACCGCGTCATATTCCTTCAAAAGCCGCTGGGCAGTCTGTGGGTCGGCGGCGTCCACGCCGCACACGAAGCTCACACCCTCGTCGGTCATCAGCTCCACCCGGCGGGAAACCACGCTTTTGGGCAGCTTCATGTTGGGGATGCCATAGGTCAAAAGTCCGCCGGGCCGTTCCTCCCGCTCGATCACAGTGACGGAGTGCCCCCGGTGGTTCAGTTGGTCCGCCGCCGCAAGGCCTGCGGGGCCGGAGCCCACCACGCACACCTTCTTGCCCGACCACTGGGGCGGGCGGCGGCATTTGACGGTCTTTTCCGCAAAGGCCTCCTCAATGATGCAAAGCTCGTTGTCCCGGACGGTGACGGGGCTGCCGTAAATGCCGCAGATGCAGCTTTTTTCGCACAGCGCCGGGCATACCCGGCCCGTGAACTCCGGGAAGTTGTTGGTCTTCAGCAGTCGGCTCAGCGCGTGGGCGCGGTTTCCGGCATAGATCATGTCGTTCCACTCGGGGATCAGGTTGTGCAGAGGGCAGCCAAAGGGCTTGCCCTCAAACACGATGCCCGCCTGACAGTAAGGCACGCCGCAGTTCATGCACCGTCCGCCCTGCTGGGCCCGTTCTTCATCCGGCAGCGGAAGGCGGAATTCCTCCCAGTCCCGCACGCGCTCTTCGGGAGGGCGGTGCGTTTCGTCTTTCCGGACGTATTCCAAAAATCCTGTTGTCTTTCCCATTGTGTTCGCCCTCCTTTCTCAGCCTCTGGTGTTGGCGTAAAACGCCTCGATCTCCGCCTGCTCCCGGCTCATGCCCTTTTCCTCATACTGGGCGATGGCGCGCAGCATCCGGTCATAGTCCTTGGGCATGACCTTTTTAAAGCAGGGAACATAGCTCTTAAACGCCGCCAGGATCTGCTTGCCGCGGGGCGAGCCTGTGGCGGCCACGTGCTCTTCGATCAACTCCCGCAGCTCCTGAATGTCGTGGGATTCGGTCAGGGTGTCGATCAGTACCTGATCCTTGTTCAGCCGCAGGTAAAGGTCGTGGTGCTCGTCCAGCACATAGGCAATGCCGCCGGACATACCCGCCGCAAAGTTCTTTCCGGTGGGGCCAAGGATCACACACCGCCCGCCTGTCATATATTCGCAGCCGTGGTCGCCCACGCCCTCCACCACGGCCACCGCGCCGGAGTTGCGCACGCAGAAGCGCTCGCCCGCGCAGCCGTTGATAAACGCCTTGCCGGAGGTGGCACCATAGAGCGCCACATTGCCCACGATGATGTTCTCGCCGGGGTCAAAGCCGCTGCCCTTGGGGGGATAAAGGATCAGCTTGCCGCCGGAGAGGCCCTTGCCGAAGCCGTCGTTGCAGTCGCCCTCCAGCGCCAGCGTCAGCCCCTTGGGGATGAACGCGCCGAAGGACTGTCCGCCGCCGCCGTGGCAGGTGATAACATAGCTGTCCTCCGACAGGGCATCGCCGCACTGGCGGGTGATCTCCGAGCCGAAGAGGGTGCCGAAAGAGCGGTCGGTGGAGGAGACGCGCAGGTCCAGCTTACCGGACTTTTTGCCCTTAAGGCTTCTGCCCAGCTTTTCCAGCAGCACACTCATGTCCACCGTCTTTTCCAGATGGAAGTCATACACGGCGGCGGGGTCAAAGTGGGGCACATGGCCGCCGTAGGGGTTGCGGAGCAAGGCGGTGAGGTCCAGCGTCTCGGCCCGGTGGGTCACCAGCTTTTCCCGCACCTGCAAAAGGTCGCTGCGGCCCACCAGCTCGTCCACGGTGTGCACGCCCAGCCGGGCCATATACTCCCGCAGCTCCTGCGCCACAAAATGCATGAAGTTGATAACATACTCCGGCTTGCCCGCAAAGCGCTTGCGCAGTTGGGGGTTCTGGGTGGCAATGCCTGCTGGGCAGGTATCCAGATTGCACACCCTCATCATACAGCAGCCCATGGTCACCAGCGGCGCGGTGGCAAAGCCAAATTCCTCCGCGCCCAGCATACAGGCAATGGCCACATCCCGTCCGGTCATCAGCTTGCCGTCGGCCTCAATGACCACCTGCTCCCGCAGGCCGTTTTTGATCAGGGTCTGGTGGGCCTCCGCCACGCCCAGTTCCCACGGAAGGCCCGCGCCGTAAATGGAGTTGCGGGGAGCCGCGCCGGTGCCGCCGTCGTGTCCGGAGATCAGCACCACCTGCGCGCCCGCCTTGGCAACGCCTGCCGCCACGGTGCCCACACCCGCCTCGCTGACCAGCTTCACGCTGATGCGGGCACTGCGGTTGGCGTTTTTCATGTCGTAGATCAGCTGGGCCAGATCCTCAATGGAGTAGATGTCGTGATGGGGCGGCGGAGAGATCAGGCTGACGCCGGGGGTGGAATAGCGGGTCTTTGCGATCCACGGATACACCTTTTTCCCCGGCAGGTGGCCGCCCTCGCCGGGCTTGGCGCCCTGCGCCATCTTGATCTGAATCTCTTTTGCGCTGCACAGGTATTCGCTGGTCACGCCGAAGCGACCGGAGGCGATCTGCTTGATGGCGGAGCAGCGCTCGTCGTGCAGCCGCTCCCGGGCCTCGCCGCCCTCGCCGGAGTTGGACTTGCCGCCGATGCGGTTCATGGCGATGGCCATGCACTCGTGGGCCTCCTGCGAAATGGAGCCGTAGCTCATGGCTCCGGTCTTAAAGCGCTTGACGATGGAGTCCACCGACTCCACCTCGTCGATGGGGATGCCGCCGTCCGGCGCAAAACGGAAGCCCAGCAGCCCCCGCAGAGTATGGGGCTTGTCGGCAAAGTCCACCAGCGCCGTGTATTCCTTAAAGGTCTCATAGCTGCCCTCCCGCGCGGCCTTCTGCAAAAGCAGAATGGTGCGGGGATTGTACATATGGTCTTCCTTATCCGGGCCGGAGCGCAGCTTATGGTTGCCCATGGAGTCCAGCGTGGGATCGAAGCCCAGCCCCAACGGATCGAAGGCCTGATTGTGGTTCCACTCCACACCCTCGCCGATCTCCTCCAGCCCCACGCCGCCCACACGGGAGACCGTGTTGGTAAAGTACTGGTCGATGACCTCTCGGTTGATGCCCACGCACTCAAAAATCTGCGCGGACTGGTAGGACTGGATGGTGGAGATGCCCATTTTCGAGGCGATTTTCACAATACCGTGGAGAATGGCGCTGTTATAGTCGTTCACGGCGGCGGTGGGGTCCTTGTCCAGCAGGCCCAGCGTCACCAACTCCTCCACGCACTCCTGCGCAAGATAGGGGTTGATGGCCTGCGCGCCATAGCCCAGAAGCGTAGCGAAATGATGCACGTCCCGGGGCTCGGCGCTCTCCAGGATCATGGAGACGGCGGTGCGCTTTTTCGTGCGCACCAGATACTGCTCCAGCGCGGAGACCGCCAGCAGCGAGGGGATCGCTACATGGTTTTCATCCACGCCCCGGTCGGAGAGGATCAGAATGTTGGCGCCCTTTTTATAAGCCCGGTCCACGTTGACAAACAGCTGGTCCAGCGCGTTTTGCAGGGGAGAGCCCTTGTAATAAAGCAGGGAAATGGTCTCCACCCGGAAACCGGGGCGGTTCATGTACCGCAGCTTCATCAGGTCCACGGAGGTCAGGATGGGGTTATGAATTTGCAGCACGGTGCAATTTTCCGCCTTTTCCTGCAAAAGGTTACCGCCAGAGCCCACATACACCGTGGTGTCGGTCACGATCTCTTCCCGGATGGCGTCCATGGGCGGGTTGGTCACCTGCGCGAAAAGCTGCTTGAAGTAGTTGAACAGGGGCTGGTGGTGCTCGCTCAGCACGGCCAGCGGCGTGTCCACGCCCATGGCGCAGGTGGGCTCCGCCCCGTCCCGGGCCATGGGAAGGATAGAGTCCTTCACCTCTTCATAGGTATAGCCAAAGGCCTTATACAGTCGATCGCGCAGCTCCTGCGAATGGGTCTCCACCCGGCGGTTGGGAATGGGCAGGTCCTTGAGATAAACCAGATGCTGGTCCAGCCACTCGCCATAAGGCTGCTGGCAGGCATAGCGGCGCTTGAGCTCGGCGTCGTCCACCAGACGGCCCTGCCGCAGGTCGGCCAGCAGCATCCGCCCGGGCTGGAGCCGGGATTTCTTCACGATTCTTTCCGGCGGAATATCCAGCACACCCACCTCGGAGGAGAGGATCAGCTGGTCGTCATCGGTGAGGTACCAGCGGCAGGGGCGCAGACCGTTGCGGTCCAGCACCGCGCCCACGGTGTCGCCGTCGGAAAAGACGATGGCAGCCGGGCCGTCCCACGGCTCCATCATGGTGGCATAGTAATGGTAAAAGTCCCGCTTCTCCCGGTCCATCTTCTTATCGTTGGCCCACGGCTCAGGAATGCACATCATCACGGCCTGCGGCAGGTCGATGCCGTTCATCATCAAAAATTCCAGCGTGTTGTCCAGCATGGAACTGTCCGATCCGCTTTGGTCCACCACGGGCAGAACCTTGTCCATGTCGTCTTCCATCACCGCGGAGGACATGGTCTCCTCCCGGGCCAGCATCCGGTCCACGTTGCCGCGGATGGTGTTGATCTCGCCGTTGTGCATGATATAGCGATTGGGATGAGCCCGCTGCCAGCTGGGGTTGGTGTTGGTGGAAAACCGGGAGTGCACCAGTGCGATGGCGCTTTCGCAGTCCGGGTCGGTCAGGTCGGCATAGAAGCGGCGCAGCTGCCCCACCAGAAACATTCCCTTATAGACAATGGTGCGGCTGGAGAAGGAGGAGATATAGGTATTCACATTGGACTGCTCAAAGACCCGCCGGGCAATATACAGCTTGCGGTCAAAGTCCAGCCCCTGCGCGCACTCCGCGGGCCGCCGCACAAAGCACTGGCAGATGGTGGGCATGCATGCAAGGGCCTTTTCGCCCAGCACCTCCGGGTGGGTGGGCACATCCCGCCAGCCCAGAAACTCCATGCCCTCCTTGGCCACGATGATCTCCATCATCTTCTTGGCCTGTGCTCGCTTGAGCCGATCGTTAGGGAAGAAGAACATTCCCACGCCGTAATCCCGCTCCGCGCCCAGCTCCATGCCGTTTTCCGCGGCAAAGCGGCTCATCAGCCTGTGGGGCACCTGGATCATCAGGCCCACGCCGTCTCCGGTCTCTCCGGCGGCGTCTTTTCCGGCGCGGTGCTCCAGCTTTTCCACGATCTTCAGGGCGCTGTCCACCGTCCGGGCGCTTTTGCGGCCCTTCAGGTCCACCACCGCGCCGATGCCGCAGGCGTCATGTTCAAATTGAGGGGAATAAAGAGGATAGTTCTGGTCAGTTCCCGCCATGGGGATCACTCCAATCCTTTGGTATTCAGGGGCCGCGCCCCTGTTTGATTGCATAGGGTTCCGCGCGCAGGCGCGGGGATCACTGATAGGAAGCTAAAATGTACTGCGCGGTCTCATAGAGTTTCATGCCGTTATCCATGCTGCGCTTTTGCAAAAAGCGGTGGGCTTCGGCTTCCGTCATGCGGTTCACGTCCATCAAAAGCTCCTTGGCGTCGCGGATGAGCTTCTGCTCTTCCTCCCGCCGCTTGGGAGGCGGATGGCGCAGGTTCTTTTCCTCAAAGCGGCGCAGCATATCCAGCGTTGCGAAAAAGTCAGAGCGGGCGGCGGGCGTTGGCAGCTTGTAGAGGTTTTCTCCCTCGCACAGGTCCAGATTCACCGCCGAGGATACCACCAGCAGCACGGCGCAGCCCCGCAGGTCGGCGGCCAGATCGCCTGCGGTCATGTCCCGCAGCTTGAAGCCGCACACCACAATGGCGCTGCCCAGCTTATGGGCAGTGCGGATGACCTCCGCACCGGAGGTGCAGCAGGCGGCGCAGCCCCATCCATCAGAGCTCAGCAGCCGCAGGATACGCTTTTGCGCCTCTTCGTTGGCAAAGGCTACCACCAGTCTGTCCACAGCGCATCCCTCCTTTTTCGCTTGCGCGGCTTAGTAGGTCACAAGATATTTATCGATCTCCCACTGGGAAACCTGCGTGCGGTATTCCTCCCACTCCCGGAGCTTGCCGTTGATATACTGGGCGGAGGCGTGGGGACCCAGCGCGTCCAGCACCACGCGGTCCTTCTGCATGGCGAAGATGGCGGACTCCAGTGTGCCGGGCAGGCTGCAAATGCCCTTGGCCGCCCGGGCCTCCGGCGTCATGGCGTAAATATTTTCCGCGATCTCCGGCGGCGGGGTCAGCTTCCGCTCCAGACCGTCCAGTCCCGCGGCAAGGCAGGCGGCAAACACCAGATAGGGGTTGCAGGATGGGTCGGGGCTGCGCAGCTCCACCCGGGTGCCCTGCGCCCGGGGCGCCGGAATGCGGATGAGCGCGGAGCGGTTGGAGGAGGACCACGCGGTATAGCAGGGGGCCTCATAGCCCGGCACCAGCCGCTTATAGGAGTTCACCAGCGGATTTGTCAGCGCGCAGAAGCCCTGCACGTGCTCCAAAAGCCCCGCGATAAACTGATAGGCAAGGGTGGAAAGCTGAGAGGGCGCGGCAGGGTCAAAGAACACATTCTTCCCGTCCTTGAAAAGGGACATGTTGATGTGCATGCCGCTGCCGGAGGCGCCGAACACCGGCTTTGGCATGAAGGTGGCGTGCAGGCCGTTTTTCTGGGTCAGCGTCTTCACCGCCAGCTTGAAGGTCATGATGTTGTCGGCAGCCCGGAGGGCGTCGGCATACTTGAAGTCGATCTCATGCTGTCCGGCGGCCACCTCATGGTGGCTGGCTTCGATCTCAAAGCCCATCTCTTCCAGAGAAAGGCAGATCTCCCGGCGGGTGCTCTCGCCGTGGTCCAGCGGGCCGAGATCAAAATACCCGGCCTCGTCGCTGGTGCGGGTGGTGGGGCGGCCGTCCTCGTCGGTCTGGAAGAGGAAGAATTCCAGCTCCGGTCCCGCGTTGAAGGTATAGCCCATGCGTTCGGCCCGCTGCAGCACCCGTTTGAGCACGTTCCGAGGGTCACCTGCAAAGGGGGTGCCGTCGGGGTTATGCACCTCGCAGATCAGCCGGGCCACCTTGCCGTACTGCGGCCGCCACGGCAAAATAGCAAAGGTGTCCAGATCAGGATAAAGGTACTGGTCAGACTCCTCAATGCGGACAAAACCCTCGATGGAGCTGCCGTCCATCATGATCTCGTTGTCCAGCGCCCTCTGGATCTGGGAGGCGGTGATGGCCACGTTTTTCAGCTGGCCGAAAATATCGGTGAACTGCATCCGGATGAACTGCACATCCTCGTCCTCCACCAGACGGAGGATGTCCTCCTTGGTATATCTGCCCATAAGCGGTCTCCTTTCCAGATCAAGGCAAAATTTTAACGCTTTAAAGCGGATGTTCGCAGGAATACAAAAAATGAGCGCAGACGACCCGAGAGGGGGCGCCCTTGCTCTCTCTTGAAAGGATTATACGAGCAGAAAACCCGCTCTGTCAACGGGTTTTGCCCGTACAGAGCGGGTTTTCGCCAGATTTCGGGGACTTTTCTAAATCAGGCCGCCCCCGGAAAAAAAGGTTTGTGCAATTTCCATACGCGCAAAAATGTTTTCTCACCGCGCACAGAGCTTCTCACTGGAAATACAGACTGCGTGGCAGATGCCGGGGATGGACTGGCCCTGAAAGCTGGAGGTGGGCGAGAGCAGCGCCCCGGTGGGAGCAAAGAGGATGCGCCGCCATTTCCCCGCCTGCAGCCCCGGCAGCAGATACCCGTTCAGCACCGCCGCCGAGCACCCGCAGCCCGAGGCCCCGGCGTGCATATCCTGCGCCTCCCGGTCGTAGAGCAGCATCCCGCAGTCGCAGAAGCGCTCGTCCGTGTCCACCCCGCCCCGGGAAAAGAAGTCCCGCACGATCCCGTGGCCCAGCTCGCCCAGATCCCCGGTGACCACCAGATCAAAGTCCTTGAAGGAGGTGCGGGTATCCCGGAAAAAAGCGGAAAGGGTGTCATACGCGGCAGGAGCCATGGCCGCCCCCATGTTGTTGGCATCGCGGATGCCCATATCCACGATCTTCCCGCAGGTGACATGGGTGATATACGGCCCGTCCCCCTCCGCCGCCAGCACGGTGCACCCGGCCGCGGTGGCCGTCCACTGCGCCGTGGGCGGGCGCTGGCTGCCGTAGGGCACCGGCATCCGGTACTGCCGCTCCGCCGTGCAGAAGTGGGAGCTGGTTACGGCAGCAGTGCGGCGGGCATAGCCGCCGTCGATCATCAGCGCCGCCAGCGACAGCCCCTCTCCCATAGTGGAGCAGGCGCCGTACAGCCCGTAAAAGGGGATGCCCAGCTCCCGCAGACCGAAAGCGGAACCGATGCACTGGTTCAAAAGGTCCCCGGCAAAAATATAATCCAGATCACCGGGGCGCAGCCCCGCCTTTTCCAGCGCCCGCTGCACCACCCGCTTCTGCATGGCAGACTCCGCCTTTTCCCATGTCTTTTCCCCGAAAAAGGAATCGTCGCTCAATTCGTCAAAATAGCCGGAGAGCGGCCCCCGTCCCTCCTGCCGCCCGCCGATGTTGGCACAGGCCGCCACCGCCGGGGGATGGGCCAGAGCAACCGTGCGCCTGCCGACCCGTTTTTCGTTCATGCCGATCCCTCCCGATCTTCCTCGTTTCCCCCGTAGTGTGCGCAGAAAACGGAAATCCATGCAGCAAAAACGCCCGCCGCCCTTTTTCGGGCGGCGGACACAGCTTGGCAAAAAAGCCTCGCAGAGTTTCATGTCCGAAGACATGAAAGATGTGTAATCTGTTTTCTGCCGCGACATGCGCGTGGCAGAAAACTCCTTACGCGGAGCGTGTGTCGAAATGGACGCAGAGCGGCCATGAGGCACAGAGCGCAGCGAATCCTCCTCGAAAAAGTGGCAAAGCCACTTTTTCGAAAGCTCTACTTCGTGGGAAAACCGAAGGTATCCTGCATGGAAAAAAGGAAGCGCAGAAATCCCGGCGGATAGGGGATAAAGGTCCCGTCCTCCGCCATCCGCTCCGCCTCCTCCAGCGTCACCCAGCGCACGGCGTCCACTTCTTCCTTTTGCAGCGTCAGCGCTGTCTCGTCGATCTCCCGCTTGACGATATAAAAATCATCAAAGCCCCCGGCGAAGTTCACCGTCACCGACGGACGCACGTCGGAAAGGTCCAGCGCATAGCCCAGTTCCTCCCGGAACTCCCGCTCCGCGCCCTGTCGGCTGGTCTCGCCCGCGTCTACGCCGCCGCCCACGCTCACGTCCCAGTATCCCGGCCAGATGCGCTTTTCCGCCGTCCGCTTCTGCACCAGCAGCTGCCCGCGCCCGTTGAACACGCACACGTGCACCACCATGCGGTATTCCCCCGCTTCCTTGGGGGCATGGCGCTCTGCCGTCTTCCCCAGCGGGACGCGGTTTTCATCGTAAAGATCCACCAGTTCCATCATGCTTCCTCCTTATTGCCTGCGCGCGGTGGCGTAATCGTCGCCCCGGCGGTAAAAGGGGCAGGCGTTGTTGGCGCTGCGCAAAAACCGCTCCATTTCATCTTCGTCCAGATCCATGGTGCAGTAAAAGCTCTCCGTTTCGTCATCATAGTCGTAATGCACGCATTCCTCGCAGTTCATACCGCTTCTCCCCTCAAATCAAAACTGAATACACACCGTCAATCATCAGGCGGTGGGCGATCACGGTCTGCTCCACCTGCTCCCGCGCCTCCGACGGGGCGCTCCAGCACATTCCGCACCCGGCGGTGATGCTGCGGGGCACCGGGATCAGTCGCCCCGGCACGCCCTCCTGCCCGCACACCCGCTCCATGGCCATGGCCCCGGCGGTGGTGCGGAACGTCACCACGCACCGCTCCTCCTTCTGCCGCATCTCATTCCTCCGCCAGAATGCGGACGGCCTCCGCCGCCGCATCCGTCTCCTCTTCCGTGGAGAAATACGACCACGAAAAGCGAACGATACCCTGATCCTCCGTGCCCAGCGCCCGGTGCAGTCGGGGGGCGCAGTGCGCGCCCGGACGGGTGGCCACGCCGAAGCGCTGGGTCAGCTCGTCGGATACCTCGCTGGAATCCGCATCGCCAATGTTCAGCGACACGATAGGCGCCCGCAGCGCCGCACCATAGTCCCCGTACAGCTTCACGCCGGGTACCGTGCGCACTCGCTCATAAAACCGACGGGCCAGTGCCATCTCATGGGCGCGGACAGCGTCCAGCCCCACGCTGTTTAAAAAGTCCACCGCCGCAGAAAGCCCCGCAAGGCCGTGGCTGTTCAGCGTACCCGCCTCCAGCCGGGTGGGGTATTCCTCCGGCTGGGTGGGAAGAAAGCTCTGCACACCCGTGCCGCCCACGGCAAAGGGGCGAATGTCCACGCCCTCCCGCAGGCACAGCCCTCCGGTGCCCTGCGGCCCCAGCAGGCTCTTGTGCCCGGTAAAGCACACCACGTCAACGCCCCAGCCTTCCATGTCGATGGGGGCAAAGCCCGCCGTCTGGGAAGCATCCAGCACGAATAGCAGCCCATGCTCCCGGCAGAATCTCCCCACCTCTGCCGCGTCCACCATGTCTCCCGTCAGGTTGGAGGCATGGGTGCACACCACGGCCCGGGTGTTGGGCCGCAGCAGCCCGGAAAGCCCCGCAAGGTCGATGCACCCCGCCCTGTCGGCGGGCAGGAAATCCACGCTGCCTCCCTGCTGCGCAAGGCGGTAAAGGGGGCGGAGCACGGAGTTATGCTCCAGATCGGTGGAGATCACATGGTCCCCCGCCCCGAACAGCCCGCTGATGGCAATGTTCAGCGCCATGGTGGAGTTGGGTGTGAAGCACACATGGTCGGCCCGGGCACAGTGAAACAGCGCCGCCAGCTTTTCCCGCAGGCCATAGACCGTCCGGGCAGCGGCCAGCGCCTCTGGGTGGACGCCCCGGCCGCAGTTGCCCCAGTCCTCCATGGCCGCCGCCACCGCCTCGGCCACACCGGGGGGCTTGGGACGAGAGGTAGCGGCGTTGTCCAGATAGATCACGGCTTGATCACCTTCCCGGCCCCGGCCAGCTTTTCCACAATGGCGTACATATTCGTCACGGAGCCCACTGCCAGCTTGTCGGTCAGGCCATAATAATTCAGGCAGGTGCCGCAGGTCAGGATTTCCACGCCCGCGTCCGCCAGCTTCTGCAGGTCCTCCAGCGAAGCGGAGCCCTCGGTGGTGAGCTTTGCGCCGCCGTTATAGAACAGCATGGTCTCCGGCAGCCGGGGAAGCTGACTGACGGCAAAGAGAAAGCCCTTCATCAGCGTGCGGCCCAGCTCCTCGCTGCCGCGGCCCATCACGTCCGTGTCCACGGCCACCACCAGACTGCCTCCGGCGGCACAGGCCGCCAGCTCCGGCTCTTCAATGGGCGCATTGCCAACGGGGGCGGACACCTGCATCCGCACAGCGAATTCCTTTTCGCCCCGGCGCTCCACCTCCACGGGAAGGCGGTTGCCGGAGGCCAGCCGCTTCAGGTTTTCCACAGCGGTCTCGTTGTCCACCAGAACCTCCAGCGTATCCGGCGACGCCATCTCCCGCAGGGCGCGGCTGGCCTTCACCACCGGAATGGGGCACTGCTCCCCCAAAGCGTTCACAACTATCATACGTTCATCCTCTTTCTCCGCCGGAGCGGTTTTCTGTTGTCTCTTATTTTACCGCCAGTGGATGGGAATAGCAAGAGACAGCTTTTGCGGGAAAAACGGCGAAATACCCACAAACCGCCCCTCCATTTCCCGCCGCTTCCCGTGCAGTTCGCCATTTCTCGCCGGATTTCTTGACATTCCAACGCTTTACATCGTAAAATAGCAGTTATATCGTAACCTGACGCGGAAGCACTCCGCGATCCTGACATGATTTGAGGTCGCCGCCCATGAAAACGCCGTTTGTGACAAAGGAGCAGCTGGAAGCCATCGCCGCTCAGTATCCCACCCCCTTCCACATTTATGATGAAAAAGGCATCCGGGAAAACGCCCGCCGCTTAAAGGCCGCCTTTGCGTGGAACCCCGGCTATCGGGAATATTTCGCCGTGAAGGCCACCCCCACCCCCGCCATTTTGAAAATTCTGAAGGAAGAGGGCTGCGGCTGCGATTGCTCTTCCGAGGCGGAGCTTGTGATGGCGGAGCGCTGCGGCGTTACCGGAGAGGGCATTATGTTCTCCTCCAACGATACACCCGCCTGCGAATACCAGCTGGCCGACCGTCTGGGAGCCATCATCAATCTGGACGATTTGACCATGGTGGACTACCTGCAAAACGCCATCGGCCACATTCCCGAGAAGATCTGCTGCCGCTATAATCCCGGCGGCGTGTTCACACTAGGCGAGACCCGGGAGGGCTTCCAGGTGATGGACAACCCCGGCGACGCCAAATATGGCATGACCCGCCCCCAGCTCTCAAAGGCATTCACCCGCCTTGCCGCCATGGGAGCCAAAGAGTTCGGCATTCACAGCTTCCTTGCCTCCAATACCCTTTCCAACGACTATTATCCCGCCCTTGCCCGCATTCTCTTCCAGCTGGCCGCGGAGCTGAAGCAGGAGACCGGGGTGCACATCACCTTCATCAACCTCTCTGGCGGCGTGGGTATCCCCTACCGCCCCGAGCAGCCCGCCAACGACATCGCCGCCATCGGCGAGGGGGTGCGCCGGGCCTATGAGGAAATTCTGGTGCCCGCCGGAATGGGCGACGTGGCGCTTTACACCGAGCTGGGCCGCTTCATGCTGGCACCTTACGGCCACCTTGTCACCCGGGCCATCCACGAAAAGCACATTTACAAGGAGTATATCGGTGTGGACGCCTGCGCCTGCAACCTGATGCGCCCCGCCATGTACGGCTCTTACCACCACATCACCATCATGGGCAAGGAGTCCGCCCCCTGCGACCACAAGTATGACGTAGCCGGATCGCTGTGCGAAAATAACGACAAATTTGCCGTGGACCGGATGCTGCCCAAGATCGACATGGGCGATCTGCTGGTCATTCACGACACCGGCGCCCACGGCTTTTCCATGGGTTATAATTACAATGGCAAGCTCCGCTCGGCAGAGCTGCTTTTGAAGGAGGACGGCACTGTGGAGATGATCCGCCGTGCCGAAACGCTGGACGATTATTTCCGGACGCTGGTCTGGTGATCCGCAAAACGGCTCCGCCACTTTTTCGATAGAAAATCCGCCGCGCCTGCGGCGGATTTTTTATAAACTCCCGATTTTTTCAAAATTACTGTAACCTTTTCGCCGCCGCATGCATCTTGAAAGATAGATCGCATTCCTCACCGGAAAGGAGGCCCCTATGAACGACGATCTTGCCGCCCGGCTGAGACTGGGCGATACCGCGGCGCTGGAAGAAGCCATGGACCGCTACGCAGCCTACGCTGCCAAAATCATTGCAGCCTATATCGGCCGCACCCTGCCGCCGGAGGACCTGGAGGAGGTCCTCTCCGACGTGTTCGTGAACCTCTGGAATGGCCGGGCGCGGATTGAAGGGGAAATTCGGCCCTATCTTGCCGCCATTGCCCGCAACGCCGCCCGGCAAAAGCTGCGCACCTTCCGCCCCGCCGACGCCCTGCCGGAGGACTGGTCCCCGCCCGACGGCGCACCGCTGCCGCAGGAGCAGCTGGAGCGCTGGGAGCGCAGCGCCTCGCTGCATCAGGCGGTGGACGCCCTGCCCGGAGAGGACCGGGCGCTGTTCATCCGCTTTTACTATCTGGAACAGACCGTGGACGAGATCGCCGCCGCCACCGGACAAAAGCCCGCCACACTGCGGGTACGGCTGCACCGGGGCCGCAAGCGGCTGAAAGAATTTTTGCAGAAAAGAGGTGTCTGCTGTGAATGAGAATCATATCCCCACGGAGGAAGAACTGGACGCGCTGGTACAAACGCCCCCCGCATTCGATCTGGACGCCGTGAAGCGCCGGACCATGGAGCACATCGCCCCGGCCCGCAAGCACCGTTTCCCCCTGCGGGGCCTGTGCATCGCCGCCGTGATCTGCGCCCTGTCCGTCACCGCCATGGCCGCGGCAGACTATGCCTCCAGCGGCCCTATTTCCCGGGCGCTGGGCCTTGTGCCCGCCCCAGCGGCAGAAGAAGCACCCGCCCCAGCCGTTGAAGAGCAGGCCCCCACCCCGGCGGCTCCCCTGCCCGTCCCGCAGGCATCCCCGCCAGCGCAGACGGAGGAAGAAACGCCGGAGCTGGATGAAGCACTCTCCCGTGCGCTGTCCGTTCCCCCGGAGCTTTCAAAGTCCCTGCGCCCTGCTGTACAGAAGGTGGAAAAGACCGTGGAACAGCAAGGCGTCGGCATGACGGTACTGCAAACGCTGGGCGACGCCAACCGCCTGTATCTCAAGGTCCGCTTTGACTTCCCGGAGGGCGCGTCCCACGGCGGCTATCTCCGCTTCTCCTCCCTGCGTGTCACGCTCTCCGATTCGCGGGAGATCAGCTGGAATGCCAACATCCTCGATCAGGACGACCGCTCCGTCACCTATCTTCTGAATCTCCACCTCAACGGGCAGGAAAATCTCACCGGACAGACCATCACCCTCACCGCGCAGGACTACGGCCACCCCCACGCCTACACGCCGGAGGAAATGGTGGAGGTGCAGGGCCCTGCCGGAAAGTCCACCGCCGTGCTGGTGCGGCCGGACGGCACCGTCCGCACCGACCTGAGCGAAGCTGAGATTGCCGCCCTCACCTCGGCATCCGGTGAAACGGTCTACTACTCCGGCGGCTTTGTGGTGCACAAGCTGTCCGACGGCAGCCACCTCGCCGTATACGACGGCTCGCAGGGCGACCAGACCGTCACCGTTTACCTTGCCCCGGAGTTTGATGTGGTGGTTCCCGGCACGTGGGAGCATACCTGGACGCTGGAATATGAGGACCTCGCCCGCAAATGGGAAGGGTCGCAGACCGTTCTGGACCCCCACCTCTTTCTGACATTTTTCCGTATCTCTCCCCTTTCGTGGCAGGCATCCCTCACCGCCCGGGAACTCATTGGTGAGGAGCTGGGCGCGGGCCTGATTTACCACCGGGACTGGAACGCCCAGTTGCTGCACAGCGACGGCACACGGACCCCTGTCACGCTGACCGCTTCCTCCTTCTCCGGCTCTGACAGGGTGGAGGGCGACACATACATCTCGGAATTTTCCACCGGAAACGACTTTCCCTCGCCCATCGACATGGAAAACGTGACCGCCATCGTCATCGACGGAGTTGAAATTCCCCTCCAATAAATCGCAAAAGTGGCTTCGCCACTTTTGCGATTAGGATTCGCTGCGCTCCGCGCCTCATGACCGCTGCGCGGTCATTTCGACACACGCTCCGCGCAAAGTGTGTTTTGCCACGCACATGTCGCGGCAAAACACAGATTTCATACTTTTCACGTCTGCAGACGTGAAACTCTGCGAGGCTTTTTTAATAACAACACCCCTCGGAACAGGAAATCTGTTCCGAGGGGTGTTGTTGTATGCAGGGATTTGAACTTTTTCAGGGGATGATCTCGATCCAGTATCCGTCCGGGTCGCTGATGAAATAGATGCCCATGGCCGGATTTTCAAAGCAGATGCAGCCCATGGCCTTGTGCTTTTCATGGGCCGCGGCAAAGTTCTCGGCCTGCATGGCCAGATGGAACTCGCACTCGCCCAAGTCATATTTCTGGGGATGCTCTTTCAGCCATGTCAGTTCCAGACGGAAATCCGTTTTCCCGTCCCCCAGAAATGTCAGCACAAAGCTGCCGTCCGCCGCCTCCTTGCGCCGCACGGGCTCCAGCCCCAGCGCTTCCTTGTAAAAAGCCAGCGACTTTTCAAGATCAGTAACGTTGAAATTAAAATGATTGAATGCAAACATCGTTCTTTTCCCTTTCTCTCTTTTCCGTCAGTCCACTTCGCCCTCGAATCGGAAATCCACAGCGGGCACAATGCCGTTTTCCGGGAAGGTAGCGCTCTCCAGCGTGTAGGTATACCGAATGCGGTCACCCTTATCCAGTAGGACAGCCCGGGGCGTGTCAGCCGCATTGAAATCCAGATACCCGGGGCTATGCTCCATGCGGACATAGTAATGGGTGTTGCCGTCGATCACGGCGGAGCGAATTTCCGCCACCACACCCTCCGACTGCTGCTGCGTTCCGGTGACCGCCGTGTCCCCTGCGCCGATCAGACCCGCGCGGGCCAGCGCCTGCCGATAGGCCGTTTCACACTCGGCCACAGTGCCCCCGGTCTCCACCAGCTGGTACTGCTGCACATTGACCATGGCGTACATCTTCACAAGGCCGTCCTCGCCCTTCAGGGCCATGAAATAGGTGGGCTGGTCGGCAATGTTCAAAAGCAGGGGGAAGGTGGCCTGATAGCGCATCTGCTGTACCTGCGACTGGGCCGAATCCATGGCCGAAGTCTCCGTCGCTCCGGCCGAGGGGTAATACCGGGTCTGCTTGGTGCGCTGGTTAGTGAGAATGAAGCCGATGTTGGACTGGTCGGAGGTCACGGAGGTAATACCCGTGTACATATACACATCGTCGTTGATGGCGATATAGTTCCACCCGTCCGTGGTCAGCGTCACGTCCCGCTGGCCGAAGATGGAGTTCAGGAAGCCGTTGTGGTACATCCCGTAATAGTCATACTGGTCCATGATGATGTCGGAAGAGTAGACCCGGTCCACCCAGCTTGGCACCTCTTCATAATAGCTGCTCTCTCCGGTGACGGCGTTGACCAGCACCGCACCGCGGATGTCCGTGCCGCCGAACAGGCCAATGGTCTTCACCACCCGGGAACAGACCCAATAGGGCGTGCCCTCCTCGTCGATCTCAAAGACGGGCTCGTCGAACATCATGGTGGGGTAGCGAAAGCGCAGGTGGCGGGAAAGGTTGCGGGAAAAATGCTCTGCCGTGGTATACTTCATGCCGTCATCCAGCCGGACGACCTCCGCCTCCTGCGTCACCATGTCGATGATGATATAGGCGGGCAGACCGTCGGCGCGGTTGGTGAACCACTTGATCAGGTCGCCGTAGGCCAGAGAGGTCACCCGCACCGGACGGCCCTGATAGTTGATCTGGGTATAGTTGGGCAGGATCTCAAACTGGGAGACCATGTCGCTCAGCTCGCCCAGCTTGCGGCTACCCAGCCGGGCGGCGGAGTCCGCGTCCAGCATGGGGATCTGGTCATAGCTGATCTCCTTGACCTCGTCGGTAAAGTCGCCGTTTTCCAGCGGCAGCAGCTTGCTGTAAGCTCCCGCCCGCAGCACCACCCACGAGCTGACAGACCCCACGGCGATCAGCACCGCCAGCACAATCACCGCGAGAAACGGCACGGTGCACTGGCGCTTGACGAAGCGGACATATCCGCCCACGCCCTCGCCCTGAAACCCGGAGGTCAGCACTGCGCACCCACAGTACACGGCGCACAGCAGCAGCGCGAACACATAAAACGCGTGGTCATGCAGATTGATGGCAGGCAGCTCCACGTAAAAATAAATCAGACCGAATACGAGGGTCACCGCCAGATTGATGAGGGTCCGGGTAAACGCGTTGCCAATGGCGCGGCGAGGCTTGCGGGGCCTTTTGGGCGGGGGTGTGGCTCCGCCCTCTCCTCCGGCGGGATTGAAGCCCCCGCCAAAGGGATTGGCGCCGAACTGGAACGAAAACGGCATATGCTGTGGCCTCCCTTGTTAAAACATAAATTTAGTAGTATTGTACAGGAAAAGTGTGAACAAATCAACCGCCCGTTGAAAAACGGCGGTTTTTCCGCGCAGCAAATGGCCGCCGCAAGGGCCTGGGCGGGTCTTTGCGGCGGTCAAATGCGCGGATACAGTTATTTCGTGACAAGCAGCTTGTCGTTTTCCACCGTGAGCTTTGCGGTGTCGCCCTCGCGGAGCGTACCCTCCAGCATCTGCTCGGCCACGGCATCCTCCACCCGGTTCTGGATAGCCCGGCGCAGGGGCCGCGCGCCATACTTGGGGTCAAAGCCCTCCTTGGCAAGCTCGGCCACCGCCGCGTCGCTGGCATCCAGATGAATGCCCATGGCCTCCATCCGGGCGGAAACGGTGCGCAGCATCCGGCGGGCCACCTCTTCGATGTCCTGCTGGCTGAGGGTGCGGAAGACGATGATGTCATCAATGCGGTTGAGGAACTCCGGCCGGAAGGTAGTGCGCAACTCGGCCATCACCGCGTTCCTTGCCCGCTGGAAGGCCGCTTCCTCCCCGGCATCCGGCTGATGTTCAGCCGAGAAGCCAAGCTGCGTGCCCATGGCGGTCAGGTTCTTGGCGCCGATGTTGCTGGTCATCACGATGACCGTGTTCTTGAAGTCCACGGTGCGGCCCTGCGAATCGGTGATGCGGCCATCATCCAGAATTTGCAGCAGCACGTTCCACACATCCTCATGGGCCTTTTCGATCTCGTCGAACAGCACCACGGAATAGGGCTTGCGGCGCACCTTTTCGGTGAGCTGGCCGCCCTCCTCGTGGCCCACATAGCCCGGAGGTGAGCCGATCAGGCGGGAAACGGTGTGGCGCTCCATATACTCGGACATATCGATGCGGATCATGGCGTTCTCGTCGCCGAACATGGCCTCAGCCAACGATTTGCACAGCTCCGTTTTGCCAACGCCCGTGGGACCGAGGAAGAGGAACGACCCGATGGGGCGCTTGGGGTCCTTCAAGCCCACACGGCCCCGGCGGATGGCCCGGGCCACGGCCCGGACGGCCTCGTCCTGCCCCACCACGCGCTGATGCAACGTTTCCTCCATGTGCAGCAGCCGCTGCCCCTCGTCCTCCGTCAGGCGGGTGACAGGAATGCCAGTCCACCCCGCCACCACGGCGGCGATGTCCTCCGCCGTCACATCCCGGTGGCTGGCGGCTCCGGCGCGGCGCTTTGCCCGCTCCGCGTCGATCTGGCTGCGGTAGTCCCGCTGGATGTCCCGCAGCTTCGCGGCGGTCTCATAGTCCTGCTTTTCAATGGCCTCTTCCTTTTCCCGATTCAAAGAGGCCAGCTTTTCCTCCAGACTCTTCAACTCCGGCGAGACCTCCTCCGCCTCCATACGGACGCGGCTGGCAGCCTCGTCCATCAGGTCGATGGCCTTGTCGGGCAGGAAGCGGTCGTTGATATACCGGGAGGAGAGAGACACGGCGGCTTCCAATGCCTCATCGGTGATGTGCAGCTTGTGGTGCTGCTCATACTTTTCCCGCAGGCCCTTGAGGATGGCAAGCGCATCCTCCCGGCTGGGCTCGCCCACCTGTACAGGCTGGAAACGGCGCTCCAGCGCGGCATCCTTTTCAATATATTTGCGGTATTCGTTCAGCGTGGTCGCACCGATGACACGGATCTCGCCCCGGCCCAGCGCAGGCTTGATGATGTTGGCGGCATCCACGGCGCCCTCGGCAGAACCCGCACCCACAATGGTGTGCAGCTCGTCGATGAACAAAATCACGTCTCCGGCCTTTTTGACCTCTTCCAGTGCCTTCTTGATCCGCTCTTCAAACTCGCCGCGGTACTTGGTCCCGGCCACCATGCCGGAAAGGTCCAGCGAGAGGAGCTTCTTGTCCAGCAGCTCGTCCGGCACGTCGCCCATGGCGATCTTCTGGGCAAGGCCCTCGGCGATGGCGGTCTTGCCCACGCCGGGCTCGCCGATCAGGCAGGGGTTATTCTTGCTGCGGCGGGAGAGGATCTGCACCACCCGCTGAATTTCCGCGTCCCGGCCGATGACCGGGTCCAGCTTACCCGCACGGGCCGCAGCGGTCAGGTCACGGGTAAATTCCCGCAGCGTCTTGAGCCGACTACCCTCTTCCCGGGGGGCGCTGGCGGCCTTGGCGGCCTGTGCCGCCTGTCCGCGGGGCGTCTGGCTGAGCTTTTGCATCAGCGCGGTATAAAGGTGGCGGGCATCCACCCCGGCGGTGCGCAGAATGCGCACTGCCATGTTGTTGCCCTCCCGCAGAAGGCCCGCCAGCAGGTGCTCGGTGCCCACATCGGTGCCCCCGCCGCGGACAGAATCCTCCACGGCGATCTCGATCACCCGCTTGGCCCGGGGCGTCAGCCCCTGGGCGGGGTTGCTGCCGGGCAGGCCCGCGCCCACGCTCTTTTTGATAATCTCCGCCACCAGCTCTCCGGTGACGCCTGCGTCGGTCAAAACCTCATGGGCAAGGCCCTCTTCCTCCCGGACAAGACCCAGCAGCAAATGCTCGGTGCCCACGTAGCCGTGGCCCAGTTCTCCGGCTGCTTCCTGCGCCAGCCGCAGCGCTTCCTCCGCTCTGGGGGTAAATTTGTTTTCATTCATAATGGTCTGCCTCCCTCTTGGGAATCATGGTTTTTGTCAGTTCTGCTCCTTGCGGGCCTTGTGCTCCGCTTCCAGCGTGTGGAGCTCATCCCGGAGCTGGGCGGCCCGCTCAAAGTCCTCCTGCCGGACGGCTTTCTTCATTTCCGCCTTCAGCGCGTTCACGCGGCGAAGGTAGGCGAAGTGCCCCTGCTCTTCTTTGCCCACCAACTCGTCAGACTGCTGCTGCGCCGGAGCGGGCGCGGCATTCAGCGCGGGCATCTGGGCGAAGAAATCGTCAAAGGGGTCCTCCAGCAGCCGCGCGCCGCGGTCCATCAGGCTGGGGGAGAAGAAACTGCCCAGCAGACTGCCGCCGAAGAAGCCGTCATCGAAGAAGCTGCGCATCATGCGCCGCCCCGTGGCCGCAATGCGCTGGGTGTAGCCCAACTTTTCCGCGCACTCGGTGCAAAGGTGCTTTTCCGTGACATGTCCGTTGATGTTGCTCTGATACACAAAGGTAACTTCATTCTTACCGCAATTCTCACATTTCATAACTGTTCACTCCTATATCAACCAAATTTTTTAACCTTGTTATACTTGCAGGATCAAAACCTGCTTCATGATGTCCGCACGCACCTGATCCCGCGTCTGTCGCGGCACGGCGGCAAGCGCCTTGTCGCCCACGGCGGCCAGCAGCGCCCGGCCCGCGTCGGAGCTGATGGCTCCGCTGCTGACCAGATTGCCAAGGATCGCCCGTGCAGAGGGGAGATCCACCTCCGTGCCCAGTGAATTGAGCACATGCATCAAAAGCGTCTCGCAGTCGAGGTGCACCCGGGTGATGCGGATGTATCCGTTGCCGCCCCGGCGGCTTTCCACAATATAGCCCCGTTCCGGGGAAAAGCGGGTGCTCATCACATAATTGATCTGACTGGGCACGCAATTAAAGCGCTGCGCCAGATCGCTGCGCTGCACCTCCAGCACACCGTTTTCCGCTTCGTCCAGACTCTGCTGCAAAAAGCTGGCGATCAAATCTGAGATACCCACTTGACGATCATCCCTTTTCTATCTATTTGACTTTGACTTTCTTTAACCTTTCGTTCTGACGTCAGTATACCACATCCCTTTCTTTTGTCAAGAGTTAATTTTGACTTTCTTTGACCATTTGATGTAAACAATTTATGAACAAAATTTTTTCGGTTCTGCGCTAATTTTTTAACGCAAGACGCTTGCTTTTTCAAAATTGTATGGTACAATGACAATTACAAATCTTATGGAGGTGCTTCCCATGGCCTACAAGATCACTTCTGCCTGTGTGAGCTGCGGTTCCTGCGCGGATGTTTGCCCCGCCGGTGCCATCAGCCAGGGTGATGACCAGTACGTCATCGATTCTGCCGCCTGCCTGGACTGCGGTTCTTGCAGCGACACTTGCCCCAACAGCGCCATCGTCCCCGAGGACTAATCAGGGATACATACAAAGCCCCGCAGGCTTACGTCTGCGGGGCTTTGTGTTTTATTTGCAGCCTTTCGCGTCTGCGGACGCGAAAGGCTGCGAGACTTTTTCTCATTTTTGGAAAAACTCAGTCAGCGCCCCGCATGCCGTCCGCGCCGACGAAACGCCCCGCGGTGAGGTGCGCCCCGGCCCAGCCTGCCGCTGCGCCCACCAGCATCCCGCCCAGCACGTCGCTGGGCCAGTGCACGTAAAGATACAGCCGGGAAAAGGCAATGGCCAGCGCCAAAGCCAGCGCGCCCTTCCACAGCGGGCTTCCCGCCGTTTTCAACGCGGCCACCGCTGCGAAGGATGCCGCCGTGTGCCCCGAGGGAAACGAAGCATCCATGGGCGGCGCCACCAACAGCACCGCCGGGCTCACCACAAAGGGCCGCACCCGGTCGATCACAGGCTTGAGCAGCAGGTTGCACACCAGCAGGTCCAGCACCAGCCCACAGGCCACCGCAGCGCCATAACGGCGCTGTTTTTTCATCATCAGCAGCACAGCCGCCAACACGATCCACACCTCGCCATGGTCGCAGATGCAACTGACCAGCGGCGCAAGCACATCCAGCGCCCCACAGTGAAACATCGACTGTATTCCATTTAAAACAGCTAATTCCAGCTCCTGCATAATCCACCTCTTCCTTGAAATGATACCATATGTCGCCTGCAGTTTCAATTTTTTTTGCACTGATGTGCACAAAATTCTGCGATTTTGTCCGTGGAGGTGTTGACAGCGGGGATAGAGCGTGATAGGATACAGCCAAAATTGAATCGCTTGAATAATAGAGGCGCGGATTCCATCAGTACCCATTGGCAAGGCCAGGTAGCCGCCGGAGGGGAAAGGGGCATCCGCCGAAGCCAAAGTGGGTGCCTGCCCAATTTGAGCTGGGCCGTCAGAGAATATCTGCCGGACTGTCACAAGATCTTTGTGAAGCGCTATTGATGGCTAACGGACCCGCCCTTGGTGCGGTGTTTTTCCGTATTTCCATGAACCGCTTGCAAAGCGGTTCATTTTTTATCCCCGGCGTGGGATGGTACGCGCCAAAACATATTTGGAAAGGTCGTTTTTCCCATGAAGAAGTTTCTCTCTTTGCTGATGGCCCTGTCCATCGCCCTGTCTCTGGCCGCCTGTGGCGGTTCCAAGACCGAAACCCCTGCCGAAACGCCCGCTGAGACCCCTGCCGCCGCTGCCTCTACCGACACCGGATTCACTGGCGTGGAGGACGGCGTGCTGACCGTGGGCATGGAGTGCGCGTACGCCCCCTATAACTGGACGCAGATGGACGATTCCAACGGTGCCGTGCCCATCTCCAACGTGCCCGGCTCCTATGCCAACGGCTATGACGTGATGATTGCTAAGAAGATCTGCGAGGAGAACGGCTGGGATCTGGAGATCGTCTCCTCCGCGTGGGACTCTCTGTGCCCCGCCGTGCAGTCCAAGACTATGGACGCCAACATCGCCGGCCAGTCCATGACTGCCGACCGCATGGCTGAGGTCGATATGGCTGGCCCCTATTACTACGCCACCATCGTCTGCGTCACCACCAAGGACAGCCCCTATGCCTCCGCTACCTCCATTGCCGACCTTGCCGGCGGCAAGTGCACCTCCCAGTCCGGCACCATCTGGTATGATTCCTGCCTGCCCCAGATCGAAAATGCCCAGCTGCTGGCTCCCGCCGAGACCGCGCCCGCAATGATCATGCAGCTCCAGACCGGAACGGTGGACTATGTCTGCACCGATATGCCCACCGCCATGGCCGCCGTGGCGAAGGACGACAATCTGGTCATTCTGAACTTCTCCGGCACTGACGGCGACTTCCAGTTCGCCTCTGAGGAAGAGCGGGCCGAGAATGTGAACATCGGCATCTCCGTGCTCAAAGGCAACACCGTGCTCAAGAACGCCATCGACTCCGTCCTCTCCACCATGACCGAGGATGACTTCAACGAGCTGATGAATCAGGCTATCGCCATCCAGCCCGAGGTCTGATCCCCCTTCCCATCTGCGATCCCGCGTCCTCCGGCCCTGAAAAAGGGCCGGAGGATATGTCCTGTTTTTGAAAGGAGCCACTCTCATGGATAAGCTGGCCAAGCTGTGTCAGGACGTTGCCCTGCTGTGGGGCAAATACTGGCCCATGTATTTAAACGGTGTAAAAAACACCGTGATCCTCGCGCTGGTGGCCACGGCCATCGGCTGTGTGATCGGTCTGGTGTGCGGCATTCTCAACACCATTCCCTACGGCAAGAACGATCCCCTGCCCAAGCGCTTCCTCCTCAAGCTGGTCCGAATCCTGGTGCGGGTATATGTGGAGGTGTTCCGCGGCACGCCCATGGTGCTGCAGGCGGTGTTCATCGTCTATGGCCTGCCCTATTTCACGGACAACGCCCTGCGCTTTGATAATATCTGGGCGGCGGCCATCGTGATCGTGTCCATCAACACTGGTGCTTACATGGCCGAGTCCGTCCGGGGCGGCATCATCTCCATCGACCCCGGCCAGACCGAGGGCGCCAAGGCCATCGGCATGACCCATGTGCAGACCATGACCAGCGTGATCCTGCCGCAGGCGCTGCGCAACATCATTCCCCAGATCGGCAACAACCTTATCATCAATGTGAAAGATACCTCCGTCATGTTCATCATCAGCTTCACGGAGTTCTTTGCCGCCCACCGCTATATCGTAGGCGTGAACAATATGTACTTCCCCTCCGCTACCATTGAAATGATCGGTTACCTCACCATGACGCTGATCGCCTCGTTCCTGCTGCGACTGCTGGAAAAGGCCATGGACGGCAGCGACAGCTATGAGCTGGTGCAGGGCGACCAACTGGTGATGGCCGCCGGGACCTACACCCATCCCGTGCCCGGCAGCCCCTTTGACGAAAAGAACGAGGAAGAGCGCACCCGCGTCCGGCTGGGCCTGAAAGACCGGAACGGAAGCACGAGAGGAGACCGTTGATATGAGCGAACATATTCTGGAGATCCGCCATCTGGGCAAATCCTTCGGCACCCATCAGGTCCTGCGGGACATTGATTTCACTGTCTCCAAGGGCGATGTGACCAGCATCATCGGCGCATCCGGCTCCGGTAAGTCCACCCTGCTGCGGTGCATCAACCTGCTGGAAACGCCCTCTGGCGGCGAGATTCTCTACCACGGGAAGAATGTGGCGGGCCGGGGCGTTAACGCCGCCGAGTACCGTTCCCATGTGGGCATGGTGTTCCAGTCTTTCAACCTGTTCAACAACATGACGGTGCTGGAAAACTGCATCGTGGGGCAGGTAAAGGTGCTGAAAAAAAGCCGGGAGGATGCCCGGCAGCACGCCATGCAGTATCTGGAGAAGGTGGGCATGGCCCCCTATATCAATGCCAAACCCCGCCAGATTTCCGGCGGACAGAAGCAGCGCGTGGCCATTGCCCGGGCACTGGCCATGGACCCGGAGGTGCTGCTGTTCGATGAGCCCACCTCCGCCCTCGACCCGGAAATGGTGGGCGAGGTGCTCTCCGTCATGCAGGAGCTGGCGCAGGAGGGCATGACTATGCTGGTGGTCACTCACGAAATGGCCTTTGCCCGGGATGTCAGCACCCATGTGGTATATATGAATCAGGGCGTTATCTGCGAATCCGGCGCGCCGCAGGAGGTTTTCGGCAACCCCCAGAAGCAGGAGACCCGGGACTTCCTCTCCCGTTTCCGCCAGAATTAAAAAACCCATAAAAAATGAACTCCCTGCCGTGTGGCAAGGAGTTCATTTTTCGTTTCACAGCGCTTATAGCTTGCGCAGCGCGTCGATCAGGGCGGTCTTGCTCTCGGTCTTTTCATCCTTCATCTTGATGACGCGGGCGGGGCTGCCCGCCACCACCGCGCCTGCGGGCACGTCCTCAATGACAATGGCGCCCGCGGCCACCACCGCGCCTTTACCGATGTGCACGCCCTCAATGACCACGGCGTTGGCGCCCACCAGCACATCATCCTCCACGATGACAGGGGTGGCGGAAGCGGGCTCTACCACCCCGGCCAGCACCGCGCCGGCACCGATATGGCAGTGGTCGCCCACGGTGGCACGGCCACCCAGCACCGCGCCCATATCGATCATGGTGCCCTTACCGACCACCGCGCCGATGTTGATGACCGCGCCCATCATGATCACGGCCCCCTCGCCGATCTCCACCTTTTCCCGGATGATAGAGCCGGGTTCAATACGGGCCGGGATATTCTTCGTGTCCAGCAGGGGCACGCCGGAATTTCGGCGGTCGTTTTCCACAATGCAGTCGCTGATCTTTTCGGCGTTGGCCTTCAAAATGGGCTGAAGCTCCGCCCAGTCGCCGAAAACAGTGAAGCTGTTATGCGCGCCGAAGACCTTGGCAGAGCCAAAGTCCACGTCCCCCGTGGTGTTGACATACACCTTTACCGGGGTCTTTTTCTGGGAATTTGCAATGTAATCAATGATCTCCTGAGCGTTCATGGGTCACTCTCCAAATAAGATTTTTTGCAGGTCATACACACCGCCTGGCCGCTGGGGCAGCAGCCGGGCCATGTGCAGCGCGCCGTTGACGAAGATCTGGCGGCTGGCGGCCCGGTGGGTAAACTCCACTTCCTCATCCGGCCCGAAGAACTGCACGGTGTGGGTGCCCGCCACCGTGCCGCCCCGCAGCGCGTGCACGCCGATCTCGTCCTTTTCCCGCTTGCCGCAGTTTCCCTCCCGGCCATAGACCGGGCGCAGGGCATGGGACGGATCGATGGCGTCCAGCAGCAGCTTGGCCGTGCCGCTGGGGGCATCTG
>CAKSVQ010000005.1 GCA_934504065.1 uncultured Dysosmobacter sp.
GTGCTGGGTGCCGTCTCCCCGGCGGTGGTGGTGGTGCCGCGGATGCTCCGGCTGATGGAAGAGGGCCGCGGCACGAACAAAGGCATCCCACAGATGGTGCTGGCCGGGGCCTCCTGCGACGATATATTTGTGATCGTCCTGTTTTCCACGTTCACCAACATAGCGCAGGGTGGCCGCACGCGTGCGGCGGATCTTGCCGCCGTCCCGGTTTCCATTGTGCTGGGCGCGGCGCTGGGAGCCGCTACTGGGGCGGTCCTCTCCGCCCTCTTTGCAACCGCTTCCGCCCACCGCCGCCCTGTGCGCAGCGGCATCCAGATCATCGTCATCCTCGCCGCGGCGTTTTTGCTGCTGGCCGTGGAGGGCTGGCTGAAAGGATACGCCGCCGTTTCCGGACTGCTGGCCGTTGTCGGCATGGCGTGTATGCTGAAAAGAAGCTGTCCGCCCGCCGTTTCCAGCCGCCTTTCGGAAAAGCTGGGCGAGCTTTGGCTGGCTGCGGAGATATGGCTTTTCGTGCTGGTAGGCGCGGCTGTGGATGTGCGCTATACCCTTGACGAGGGCATCTCGACGCTGGGTATGATCTTGTGCGCGCTGGTGTTCCGCTCCGTCGGTGTGGCGCTGTGTCTGCTGAAAACACCCCTCATCCGGAAAGAACGGCTGTTCTGCGCACTCTCCTATCTGCCCAAAGCCACCGTGCAGGCGGCCATCGGTTCTGCTCCGCTGGCGATGGGCCTGCCCTGCGGACGCATCGTGCTGTCTGTGGCTGTGCTGGGCATTCTTGTCACCGCCCCGCTGGGCGCGTTTTGCATGGTCCATGGCCGCCGCCTCCTGCTGACAACCACTGCCGCGCAAGATACGCCGAGTGAAGCAGACGTTCCCCCGACCGCGTGAAATCGCGCCGGGAAAAGGAAAATTCCTTTCCCCGGCGCTAAAGCTTGATGAAGAAGCCTCGCAGAGTTTCGCGGCCGCAGACGCGAAAGACATAAGATTTGTGTTCTACCGCGACATGTGCGTGGCAGAACACACTTTGCGCGGAGCGAGTGTCGAATTGGCCGCAATGCGGTCAACCGAGGCACGGAGCTCAGCGAATTCTTCTCGAAAAAGTGGCAGAGCCACTTTTTCGAAAGTCTTATCTCATTTCGGAAACGATGTTGTCCACGGCGTGATCCACGGCGACACCCAGCTTGTGGATGCTTCTGCCCACCTGTGTTTTCATGGAATCCCGGCCGCAGGGCATCATCATGCCCACCGCCGCGCCAGCCATCAGTCCGGCGCTCATACCGACCCAAAATCCGGTACACAGTCTCATTGCTCCATCCCTCCTTTTCCGGTAGTATCCCCGAAAAACCGCGAAAAATGCGCCGCGGCATTTGCCAAATTCCCCGCAACGATGTATACTTAATAGCAAATGAACAAATTCGGGAGGCAGTATGACACGCATCTATCTGATCCGCCACGCGGAGGCGGAGGGCAACCTTTACCGCATTGCACAGGGGCAGCAAAACAGCAACCTCACCGACCGGGGCTGGCGACAGGTGCGCGCGCTGGAGCGCCGCTTTGCAGACATCCCCATCGACGCGGTGTACGCCAGCGACCTTTACCGCACCTGCGCCACCGCCAGCGCCATTTATCAGCCCAAGGGCCTGCCGCTCCACCGTGTCAAGGCCCTGCGGGAGATCAACGTGGGCGGTTGGGAACAGCGCACGTGGGGCGACATTTACCGGGAAGACCCGGAGCAAATGGACAATTTCAGCAATCATTTCACCAAATGGCACATCGACGGCGCGGAGACGCCCCAGCAGGTACTGGACCGGGTGGAGGCCGCAGTGCGCGCCATCGCTGCGGAAAACGAGGGGCACACGGTGGTCGTGTTCTCCCACGGCTACGCCATCCGGGTGCTGCTTGCCCACCTGCAGGGCTATTCCATGGAAACCGCCGGACAGACGCCCCACGGTGACAACACCGCCGTATCCCTGCTGGAATGGGAAAACGGTACGCTGCGGGTCATCTTCCGGGATGACAACAGCCACCTGCAAACGCCGGAATTTCTGGCCGGAGAGAAGGTCCGCAAACGGGCAAACGCACTGGAGCCGGGACTGTGGTTCGCCCCGCTGCGCCTGCCGGAGCAGTCGCTCTGGCTTTCCGGGCTGGTGAGCGGCAGCTGGCCTGACGACGCCCCGGCCTTTGACCCCGCCCGCCTTGCCCGCGACGCTGCGGCCCGCACCACACTGGTGGGCTATCTCGGGGATGAGCCTGTGGGGGCGGTGCAGACGGGCGAGGAGCCGGGCTGGATCACGCTGGCCTGCATCCGGCCGGACTGCCGCAAGCGGGGCTTCGGCGTTCAGCTCATCGGTCAGGCGGTGCTGCTTTGCCGTCAGGGCGGCGGCGACCGTCTCCATGTGCGCCTGCCAAAGGGCAGCCCTGTGGGCAGCTTCTTTACTGACTATGGCTTCCATCCCGCAAAGGAGGACGGCGGCTGGACGGTGTGGGAAAAGGATATTTCCTTTTCCCCGGAATTTTACACCGAAATTGTTTGACAAGCGGAACTTCAACACGTATAATGTGGTTCCAATGTAAGAGGGAGTAGCCTGCGCCGCAGGGCGTGGTGTGGTTCGTCATCACGGCGGTGAATACCGCCCGGAGCGCATCGAAAAGGCGAGACTTTTGCTGTATGCCGTATGACAGGGGCAAGCCCTGCATATCTGTATACAGGAAAGGTCTCGCTATTTTTTTATGAGAAAGTGGGAATGCGGGTATGAGTATTTGGATCACAGTGCTGTTATTTCTGGTGGGGCTGGCGCTGATCGTCAAGGGCGGCGACTGGTTTTTGGACGGTGCAGTGTGGATCGCGGAATCCACGGGCGTGCCCCGGTTCATCATCGGCGCCACCATCGTGTCACTTGCCACCACGTTGCCGGAGTTGACCGTTTCCATCATCGGCGTGCTGGAAGGGGAGGTCGATCTGGCGGTGGGCAACGCCGTGGGCTCAGTCACCGCCAATCTGGGGCTGATTCTGGGCATTTCCGTGCTGTGCATCCCGGCAGCGGTAAGCAAAAAGCACTTTAATCTCAAGGCGCTGCTGATGGTGCTGGGCGCGGTGCTTTTAACGCTGCTGTGCCGCGGCGGCGGGCTACCCTTTCTGCCAAGCCTTACCCTGTTCGCGGTCTTCGCGGCCTATCTTGCCAACAATCTGCACGACGCGAAGAGCAGCATGACAGAGACCCGCGCCGACCATCCCGCCCGCCGCACCACCTCCCACCGCCAGATGGCCATGAAGCTGGGCATGTTCGTGCTGGGCATCGCGGCCATCGTGCTGGGCAGCCGCCTGCTCATTGATCACGGCAGCGCGCTGGCCCTGCTGCTGGGCGTTCCATCCAGCATCATCGGCGTGACCATGGTGGCCATCGGCACCTCGCTGCCGGAGCTGGTCACCACGCTGACGGCCATTGTGAAAAAGGAATCGTCCATGTCTGTTGGCAACATCGTAGGGGCCAACGTGATCGACCTGACCATGATCCTCCCGGTCTGCTCCGCCGTTTCCGGCGGACACCTGACCATCGGCCCCCAGACCACCGCGCTGGACCTGCCCGCATGCCTGCTGCTGTGCTGTGTGTCGGTGCTGCCGCCGCTGCTGAAGGGGCGGTTTTACCGCTGGCAGGGCGTTTTGATGCTGGCGCTGTACGCCGGGTACGTGGCGCTTCTTATCATGTGAGATACTGTAATGAAAATCGGGCCGCAGGAGAAGGTCTCTACGGTCCGATTTCTCCTCTTGTTCTATATTGACAAATTAATTTTGATATTTTCAAAAAATTTTGTAAATTTCATTGACATTCAGGCGATAGAGACCTATCCTGAAGATAGACTTCGCGTAATCTAATTCGGGAGGGTTTTTCATGTCCAAGACGATCCAGATCCCCTTTGAGGCCGCTGAAGACCGCGGCACCGTACTCCCCCTAACCATTCCGGACAGTTGCAAGCTGCTGGAATTTGCCCCGCAGGAGCCCCCTGCGCTGGCCGACCCGGTGCAGACCCTGCTGGACGCCGTGGAGCATCCCGTGGGCGGAAAACCGCTCTCCGAGCTGGTTCAGGGCGGCAAAAGCGTGGTGCTGATGATCGAAAACCAGTTCCGCGCGGCGCAGGCGGACGTGCTGCTGCTTCCGCTGGTGAAAAAATTGCAGGCAGCAGGCTGCTCCATCAAGATCATCATCGGCTCCGGCAAGGTCGGCCCGCTGAATGACGACGAGGTGCGCGTGAAGCTGGGCGACGAACTCTATGGCTATCACCTGCCCGTCTGCTCCAACGATGTCAGCAAAACCGAGCAGTATGTTTTCAAGGGCGTCAGCACCCGTGGCATCCCCATCTGGGTGCACAAGTGGGTGGACGAGGCCGACGTGAAGATCACGCTGGGCACCACGCAGGCCACCCTCTGGGGCTATGGCGGCTCCGGCATGGTCATTCCCGGCACGGCCAACAATGAAACCATTGAGATGAACCACATCATGTCCCTCTCCCCCACCTGCGTGCCCGGCAATAACGAAGCGGCCATGCAGCTGGATAAGTACGAGGCGCTGCACATGTGCGGCATCACCATGGGCATTAACGTCATCGTCAGCAACCGCTTTGACATCATTGCCATCAACGCGGGCGAGCCGGAGGAATCCCACCGGGCATCTGTCGCGGAGTATGACCGCATTTACAAGTTCCCGGTCACGGAAAAGGCGGACATCGTGATCTGCGGCTCCACCGCCCCCACCGACCATCTGTTCTTCCACACCAGCTGGGCCGTGGTCAACGTCGATCCCGTCACCAAGGACGACGGCACCATCCTCTTTGCCAGCCCCTGCCCCGGCTATGGCGCATGGGAGGGCTTTGCCCTGATGGACCTGCTCAAGGCCTATATGCCCCCCTCCCCGGAGCATAACGAGGCTGCCCTGAAAGACTTCTACAGCCACAAAAATGAGCTGTGGGCAGGCTGCATCTGGTACAAGGTCTACGAGGTCATGGTCCGCAAAGCCACCGAATACATCACGCTGGAGCAGAATCTGGACTTCGCCAAGAACGTGGGCCTGCAGGCCAGCGGTCCCGCCGATGTGCAGAAGGTCTTTGACCGCCTGCTGGAAAAATACGGTCCCAACGCCACCGTGGCCTTTGTGCCCTTTGGCCGCTATACCGTGCTGAACTGAAAAAATTTAAACACCGCAGGATGGAAATCCGTCCTGCGGTGTTTTCATCTCAAGAGAGAACTGACACCGCTTTGGCGGGACTATCCCTTCGTCGGGTCGCGCCACAGCGCCAGCGCCGGGGGATGGGTGGTGCACCAGACAAAGCAGAACGCCAGCGCCCACAAAACCGCCAGACCCGCCACCTGCTGCCATTTTTCCGCCAGCGCTCCCCGCCGCAGCAGCCGCCAGTCCAGCAAAAACGCCGCCAGTGCCGCGGCGAAGAACACCGCGATGTTCGCCCAATCCCGCATCTGCCCCCACACCCCGGTATAGGTATAAAACAGCGTGGGGATCAGCGCCAACCCCGCAAGGGTGCTGACCACCCGCACCGCCAGCAAATTGGGATACGTTTTCCCCAGTGCCCAAACCTGCGCCGCCGTATAGAGAAACATGGGGAAAAACAGCAGCTTCATATGCTCCCACGTGGATTCGTTCACCGCGGAAAAGGGCCACGCCCAACCGCCGCTCCACTCATAGGTAAAGTGGAGCAGACACCCCGCAAGCCCGGTAAAGAGGAAATCTCCCAATTCCCAGAAAAACAGCTTTTTTCGCACAGACTCTCCTCCAAACAATAAAACGCACTTTGCTGCGGTTTTATACTATCGGAAAAGCCTCGCAGAGTTTCGCGTTCGGAAACGCGAAAGCCATAAAATTTGTTTTCTGCCGCGACATGCGCGTGGCAGAAAACACTTTGCGCGAAGTGAGCGTCGAATTGGCCGCTTACAGCGGCCAACCGAGGCGCAGAGCGCAGCGAATCCTCCTCAAAAAAGTGGTGAAACCACTTTTTTGATAATTTAAAACCGCAGCTTTCGCTGCGGTTTCATTATATGTATGTGGGAAGCAATTCATGCAAATACGGCCTGCACCAGCACCATGTAAAGCGCCGTGCCTCCGGCGATAGAGAGCAGCACGTTGCCTTTCCAGCGGTGCAGCGCCACCACGGCCAGCAGCGCCAGCAGCTCCGGTACGCCGTGACTGCCGGAAAGCCAGCTCACACCCTTAAAGCAGTATACCACCAGCAGCCCCATCATAGCGGGGGGCAGCACATTTCCCAGATACAGCACCACCTTCGGCGGGGCCTTTTTTTCCGGGAACAGCAAAAACGGCAGCCAGCGGGTGATCTGCGTGCCCAGCGACACGGCCAGAATGATGATAAGCGTTTGCAGCGGCGTCAGGTGCATAGCTTTTTCCTCCCTCCCAGCAGCACGGCCAGAATCAGGATCATGGCCGGGATCACCAGACTGTCGGCCCCGAACACCGCCAGACTCAGCGCGGTGCACCCCAGACCGATCAGCCCGGCAGGACGGTTTTCCCGCTTTTTCCACTGCTCCAGAAACAGCACCACGAACAGCGCCGTCAGGGCAAAGTCCATCCCCGTGCTGTCAAAGGGCAGCACCCCACCCAGCAGGTTGCCGATGGCAGAGCCCGTCAGCCAATAGAGGTAATCCAGAAAGGTGATCCAGAAATAGAAGTCCTGGCGCTCCACATTTGCAGGCGGCTCCAGCGTGGACACCAGTGAAAAGGTCTCGTCCGTCAGTCCGAAGATCAAAAAGGGCCGAGCCCATCCGGTACCCCGATATTTTTCCAGAATGGACAGGCCGTAAAAGCTGTGCCGGGCGTTGACCATAATGGACATCAGCAGCGCCTGAACGGGGTCAAAGACGCTGGTCAGCAGCGTCACCGTGACAAATTCCATGCTCCCGGCGTAGCATACCACGCTCAGCAGCACCGCCCAGCCAAGGCCGTATCCGGCGGTGCGCATCAGCACGCCATAGGCAATGCCAAGGCACAGATACCCAGTCATCACCGGGATGGTGGCGGGAAAAGCCACCCGCAGGGCCCCTTTCCAATTCGCTTTGTTTTCCTGCTGCTCCATCATGCTCTCCCGATCTGTGCGTTTTTCGCGGACAATGTTCAGTAGTATACCGCGCCCGATATCGAATGTCAAGCTATTGGCACTTTAAAGCGCGAAATTTTCCCATTCCACTTGCCTGTCTGTCAATCCTCTCTTAAATATTCGTCCCACAAAACGATCGCTCCGCCTGACGCGACGCAAACACTCCCGATCAAAGGCACAATGATCCATGTCCGGAACAGCGCCGTTCCGTATCTGCCCCATGCAGTATACCATTCGTACAGAGAATGGGCATAGATGCCCGCACCGATCAATGTGGCAGCAAGCGCGATCAAGCCGACGATCAGCAGACACTTTCCAAAGTAGATGCGCATATGTCTGCGCCTTTCCTTTGTTAGGTCCGTCTGAACGCCCGCCGCTCTTTCTTCCGCCAGCGGCACTTCCACCTCATCCAGCAAAAGATAGTCGGTCGATACATGAAACAATCTGCTAAGCTGAATGATCTTCTCCGTGTCCGGTACGGCTTCGCCAGTTTCCCAGCGCGAGACCGCCTGACGGGATATGTTTAATTGCGCCGCCAGCGCTTCCTGTGACATTCCAGCCCTTTTTCGACAGGATGATATTTTGTTCCCTATCATGGTGCATGACCTCCTTTTGGCACCGCTTATTCTACACGGGATCGTCGGAAAACGCCACCATGTCAACTTGGAATTTCCGCAATCTGCGGTTGCCTCCATGATGCTTGTCCTCGATATACTGCCCATATCCGGTCAGGCGCTCTTTTAAAGAGCGCCTGCAAAACGCAAAAAGCAGAAAGCTGTCACGCCCGCACACCGTTCCCTTTTCCGCAAAAAACAGCCGCTCCATTTTGATGGGAGCGGCTGCTTTTCTGATAAATGGATAACCTTACATCTTCTCCGGCGCGTCCACGCCGATGAGCTTCAGACCGTTTTTCAGCACCACGCGGGTACCGTCCGCCAGCTTCAGCCGGGCCGCCTGCACCTGGGGCTCCTCGCCCTTGATGCGGCAGGCGGTATAGAAGCGGTGGAAGCACCCTGCCAGCTCCTGCAAATAGCGGTTGATGTGGCTGGGGTCGTATCCTCTGGCGGAGAGCTTCACCTCTTCGCAGAACTGGGCGATCTGCTTGATGAGGGCGCGTTCCGTCTCGCCGCTCAGCAGCGACATATCCACATCCGCCTGCCGGGGCACGGACACACCCTCGCTCTCCAGCGCCCGCAGCAGCGAGCAGATGCGGGCATGGGCATACTCCACATAGTAAATGGGGTTCTCGCTGTCCTCCCGGACGGCAAGGCCCAGATCGAACTCCATCTGGGTGTCGGGCTTGGCGTTGAAGTACCAGCGGGCGGCGTCCACGCTGACCTCGTCCAGCAGATCGGAAAGGCTGATGGCCTTGCCGGTGCGCTTGCTCATGCGCACCACCTCGCCGTCCCGCAGGAGCTTGACCAGCTGCATCAGCACGATGTCCAGCTTTTCACTGCCGTTGAGACCCAGCGCGTCCAGCGCGCCCTTGAGCCGCGCCACGTGGCCGTGATGGTCCGCGCCCCAGATGTTGATGACCCGGTCGAAGCCACGCACGGCAAACTTGTTGCGGTGATAGGCAATGTCGGCGGCAAAATAGGTGTAAAACCCGTTAGCACGGCGCAGCACGTCGTCCTTCAGGTCCAGCTTTTCAATGTCCTGCTCCTTCTTTCCGGCCTTGCGCAGGTTTTCCCGCATGATGTCCGCCGTGCGTAGCCACAGCGCGCCGTCCTTTTCATAGGTCCAGCCCTTTTCCGTCAGCAGCCCCACCGTTTCGGCCACATAGCCGCTTTCATGCAGCGTGGATTCATAAAACCAGTTGTCGTAAGAGATCTTATAGCGCAGCAGGTCGCTCTTCATCTTGGGCAGGTTCACGCTCAGGCCAAACTGCGCCAGCGTATTCTGCCGCTCCTCCTGCGAAACAGAGAGCAGCCCATCGCCGTGCTGGTCGTAATAGGCCTGCGCCAGATCCCGGATGTCGCCGCCCTGATAGCCATCCTCCGGGAAGGCAATGGAGTCCTCACCGTTGATGAGCTGGAGATAGCGCACCTCAATGGAGCGGGCAAACTTATCGATCTGGTGGCCCGCGTCGTTCACGTAAAACTCCCGGGTCACGTCCGCGCCGCAGGCAGTGAGGACGGAGGCAAGCGTATCGCCCAGCACGCCGCCGCGGGCGTTGCCCATGTGCATGGGGCCGGTGGGGTTGGCGGAGACGAACTCCACCATGATCTTTTCGCCCTTGAGCGAATCATTGGTGCCGTAGGCCGCGCCCTCTTCCTCCACCGCGCCGCACACACCTGCATACCAGTTCTCACCCAGACGGAAATTCAAAAAGCCGGGGCCCGCGATCTCCGCGGAGGTAAAGTAGGACCTGGAAAGGTCCATGTGCTCCAGCAGCGCCTGGGCGATGCTGCGGGGCGGCTGACGCAGCGCCTTGGAGGCCGCCAGCGCAAAGGTGGTGGTAAAGTCACCGTTGGCGGTATCCTTGGGGATCTCCACCGGGGCGGTCTTCACCTCGGCCTGAGGCAGCGTGCCGTCTGCCACCGCCGCGTGATAGGCGGCCATGGCCAGCGCCGCGGCTTGATCCTTCGCGTTTTGTACCATGTTGATCATATCATTTTCCCTCTTTTGTTGATGGTTTTATGGTTTCCGCTTGACCCGGATCTTAAACATATTCCGGCCCGTGACGGTGTGCTCCACCGCGATGGAGTATTTGATCTCCAGAATTCCTCCCCGCTCGGAGAGGTTGTGCTTTAAAACGCTGGTCTGAATGTCCACGGACAACTCGCCGTAAGGCGTTTCATATAATGAGGTGTGCTGCCGCCCCTCTTCAAACACCATCTGGGAATTCACCGCGCCGCTGCGCGTCAGCGTCACCCGGGGACCGCTGAGCTCGAAGGTGGTGGTGGTGCCCTCCATCCCGGTGAGCTCCGTCTCCTCGTAAGAGAGGATCATCCCGGTTTCCGTCAGGCACAGCGTCCCCTCGGTCATCAGTTCGGTGGCGTCGGGGTCCACGCCGTCAAAATACTGCTCGCCCCGGATAGACAGCATCACCGGAAGCTTTGTCTCCTCAATATTGGTCAATGTCGATCCTCCGTGCCGTGTGGCGCAAATTTTCCCGCAGGAACATGGAAGCGATCTGCTCAAAATCCTCCGGGCGGTCGCTGACGTAAAACTCCGGCTCGCCCCGGCGGTTCTCGTCCGCCCGCAGTCCCCGGGCCTTGAGCATCCGCTTGAGCTCAAAGGCGGATTCCTCCCCCGCCGAGACCAGCGTGACCTCCGGCCCCATCACATCGGCCACAATGTCCGTCAGCAGCGGATAGTGGGTGCAGCCAAGGATCAGCGTGTCGATCCCCGTGGCCTTCAGCGGCTCCAGATACTCCCGCGCCACCGTTTCGATCACCACGTCGCCCCGCTGAAAGCGGCCGTTTTCCACCAGCGGCACAAAGAGGGGGCAGGGCTTTCCCACCACCTCCACCTCCGGGTCCAGCCGCCGCAGCACCGTTTCATACGCGCCGGAGCGGATGGAGGCCAGCGTGGCAATAATGCCCACCCGTTTATTTTTCGTCACCAGCAGCGCCCGGCGGCAGGTGGGCTCCACCACGCCCACGATGGGCAGGGTGTTCTCCTTTTGCAGCGTGTCCAGCGAGGTGGTGGTCACCGTGCCGCAGGCAATGAGGATGGCCTTGAGGTCAAAGGATTTGAGAAACCTCACGTCCTGCCGCGCATATTTTAAAATGGTCTCCCGGGAGCGGCTGCCGTAAGGCACCCGGGCGGTATCCCCGAAATAGATCAGGTCCTCCTCCGGCAATATCTGCCGCAAAGAGCGCACCGCCGTCAAGCCGCCAAGCCCCGAGTCGAATACGCCGATGGGCCGTGCATCCATGGCCGCGTCTCCTTTCGTGCCGTCAGTTGGCAAACTGATTATATATTATACTATGCGCCACGCCTTGCCGCAAGACAGATTTTAGCCTTTTTACCCTGTTTTTTATATGGAATTTTGTATTTCCCTCTGCTATAATAAGAAGACATGATTTTGTTTCCCCACGGAGGTGTGATCTGTGAAAATTGAGCTGAGCGAGCAGCAGTACCGTTACCTGCTGGACCTTGTTTACATAGGCAACTGGGTGATGAACTCCACCCGGGAGGATGACCGCATCAGGGAATACGATCAGGTGGAGAGCCTGATCTTCTCCCACTGCCTTGACCATAAAATGAGCAAGCTGGTGGAGCTGTACCGGGGGGAGCTGATCCCCTCCCGCGCCTTTGCCGACGGCGGCATCCATGAGGCCATCGAAAGCTATGAGGACGTGGTGTTCTACGAAATTCTTGCCGAGGAGCTGGCCCTGCGGGACATGGACGGCGAGCCCCTGACCCGTGAAAACTACGGCGCGCTGATGAACCGGATCGACGCCTATCTCTCCGAGTTCGACCGCCATGGCACCGACCACATCAATGTGGATCTGGACGAGTGACCTCTCGGCGCGCCATGTCTTTCCCCCTTGACTTGAAGTGAACTTGCAGTGGTATGCTACGAAAAGAGAGGATTCCAATTCGCTAAAACAGGAGTATGAGGAGAAACGATATGCAGTCTAAAGTTTACTTTGCGGACTTCCGCTGCCCCACGTGGCGGGAAAACCTGCCCCAGAAGCTGGCCCGGCTGATGATGACGGCGAGCTTTGGCGACATTGAGATGGAAGACAAGTACGTGGCCATCAAAATGCACTTCGGCGAGCCGGGTAACCTTGCCTACCTGCGCCCCAACTGGGCCAAGGCCGTGGCCGACCTTGTAAAAAGCAAGGGCGGCAAGCCCTTTTTGACCGACTGCAACACCTTGTATGTCGGCGGGCGGAAAAACGCTCTCGACCACATGGAATCCGCCTATGTCAACGGCTTCACCCCCTATTCCACCGGCTGCCACATCATCATTGCCGACGGATTGAAGGGCACGGACGAGGCCTTTGTCCCCGTGGAGGGCGGCGAGTATGTGAAGGAGGCCAAGATCGGCCGAGCCGTGATGGACGCGGACGTGTTCATTTCCCTGACCCATTTCAAGGGCCACGAACAGGCCGGCATGGGCGGCGCGCTGAAAAACATCGGCATGGGCTGCGGATCCCGGGCAGGTAAAATGGAGCAGCATAACTCCGGCAAGCCCTTTGTCAAGCAGAAAAAGTGCGTGGGCTGCCATGCCTGCGCCAAAATCTGCGCCCACGGCGCGCCCCAGTTCGGTCCGGACGGCAAGGCCAGCATCGACACCAGCAAGTGCGTGGGCTGCGCCCGCTGCCTTGCCATCTGCCCCAAGGACGCCATCCAGTGCATGTACGACGAGGCCCCGGCCATTCTGAACAAAAAGATCGCCGAGTATGCCAAAGCAGTGGTGGACGGCCGCCCCTGCTTCCATGTCTCCCTTGTGATGGACGTGTCCCCCAACTGTGACTGCCACGGCGAAAACGATGTGCCCATTGTCCCCAATGTGGGCATGTTCGCCTCCTTCGACCCCGTGGCACTGGATCAGGCCTGCGCCGACGCGGTGCTCTCCCAGACGGCGCTGCCCAACAGCGTGCTCTTTGACAAGGAGTGCGCCTGCAATGACGGGGACTATTTTCACAAGGCCCATCCCGACACGGACTGGCAGGTCTGTCTGGAGCACGCCGAAAAGCTGGGCATCGGCAGCCGCAGCTATGAGCTGGTAAAAATCTGAGCGCGACCCTACCCTCTAAAATGAACATACACCCCCCGGACACATGATTTGCGTCCGGGGGGTGTTGTTTCGGTGGTTATTCTTCTGTCTGCTCCGGCGCGGCGCCGGGGATCTTCACGGCAATGCCGTTGACCTCCACGCTCTCGTCCGCCGGGATCAGCAGATATTTGCGCCCGTCGATGACGCGGGTCTCAATGAGATAGCTGTTCTCCGGCGCGATGGAAATTTTCACCTCCGGGGTCACGACCTCAAATTTTTTGCTCTCGATGATGTTGTTGGGGTTCAGCACGGCGTTTGCGCCATACTGCTTTTCGCAGTTCCGCTTGAAGGCGTCCACCTTTTCCACCGCTGCGCCGCTGCTGAGCAGCATTCCGCCCACGTCGCCCACCGTCAGCTCCAGCGGCTGGGGATCGTGAGACTCCTTGTGGTCCTCGATCCGGGCGCGAATCTGCTCATGGACGGACTGCACCACATCATAGCTGCAATCCTGCTCCAGCGCCTCGGAAAGGGCGCAGTCAAAGGCGTTTTTCTGCTCTGACGCCGACATGGGCGGCTCCACACGGAACAGCCCGTCGATAACCTCCCGATGCAGCTCGGCGGGGTTCTTACTGTAAAACAAAGCGTTATAAATATTGGCGGCGCGGTCATCGAAGGCGGGATACAAAAAGCCCAGCTCCGGCGAGGAGACGATGTGGCCCGTGGAGGCCGGATGAAATTCATTGAGCCCCGTGTCGTAGCGCAGCTCCAGCGTGGGGGCCTTCACCGGGCACACGGCACACACGAAATAGCGGAACACCCGGTCACCACCGTCGGCGTTCAGCTCGTCGTCCTTGCCCCGGTGGGGCACATCATAGGTGTCGGACGCCAGCAGGATCAGATAGTTGGATTCCCCCATATTCACCGTGTCGATGATCTGGCGGCACAACGTCTCCCGGGCGTTCACATCCTTCAGCTCCGTCTGGCGCAGGGTTTGCAGCAGGCGGTGCTCGTCACTGTCGGCCACCTGCTGGGTGGAAAACACGATGTCCACCAGATTTTTGCCCAGCGTGCCGGAGAGCGCTTTTTTCAAAAGGCCCAGATACATCTCCTGCTCCTCCTGCTGCATCAGGCCCATGGAGGCGTCGATCCACGCGATCACATCTTTATTGCTGTTGACATAGCAGCCGAACAGCCGGGAAAAATTGTTCCGGTCCAGCTTGAAGCGGCGGCGCAGTTCATTGAGTTCTTTTTGATTCATAGTGTTCCTTTCCCTCTTTAGCAATGCTGACAACTGGCATTCTACCACGGATGGCGGGCGGGGACAAGGCCGCGGAGCGCGGAAAAAATATTCTCTTTTTTCTTGAAAAAGCCCTTGACAATTCCAGGGGGCTGTGCTATCTTAAGTCCGTGGTTAGTCAATGCTAACCGAGACGGGCGACTGGGCGGCCCGTTCCATTTTGCATTGCAGTTAGTTTTAGCTAACTATAAGCAGAGGGGGCAGTAACCCCTCCCTCCGCAGTGGGACGCCCTGCTTGCAAGGCAAGGGTGCGGACATGAGACACCCTCCGCACCTGCGTCCAAACTCATGGGCGCGTTCTCGGCAGACGCGCCATCCTCCCAAAGGCCCGGGCACCTCTGTGTCCGACCCACGCAGATGTCCGGGCCACCTATCAAAGAAAGGATCGAGACGATTATGAACAAACTGGCAATCGTGTATTGGAGCGGCACCGGCAACACGGAGACTATGGCCAACTGCATCGCAGAGGGCGCCCGGGAGGCCGGGGCAGAGGTAGAGCTGCTTGGCCCCGCTGATTTTTCCGCAGACCGCCTTTCCGCGTATGACGTGGTGGCGTTCGGCTGCCCCGCTATGGGCAGCGAGGTTCTGGAGGAGTCTGAGTTTGACCCCATGTTCTCCTCTATCGAGGGTTCTCTGGGCGGCAAGCGCATCGCGCTGTTCGGCTCTTACGGCTGGGGCGACGGCCAGTGGATGCGCGACTGGTGCGCCCGCTGCGAGTCTGCCAACGCCAACCTCTATGACGAGGCGGGCCTGACCGTGAACGACGCCCCCGACGCTGACGCGCAGGACACCTGCCGCGAGCTGGGCCGCAAGCTGGCCGCGTGGTAATCTCTCTCACCACTTAATCTTTCCTTTTTATATCCCCTTTCCTTGTACGATACTTACCTTCTTTCCCCTCATCGCCCCGCACGGTCATTCCTTCCGTGCGGGGCAACTCCTATTACACGTTACACGTCGAACAAGTGGCTTCGCCACTTGTTCGATGAAGTTTCGCTGCGCTTCGTGCCTCATGACCGCTGCGTAGTCATTTCGACACACGCTCCGCGCAAAGTGTGTTCTGCCACGCACATGTCGCGGCAGAACACGAAATTAAATTTGATTCCGTCATCTGCGGATGACGGAACTCTGCGAGGCTTTTTCAACAAGCTGCTATTCCCGACGGCTTTTTGCTTTTGGCGGCTCTTTTCGCAAAGAAACCCCGTCCCTTTCAGATGGAAAGGGACGGGGTTTCGTATTTACGCCGCTTCTGTGCGGCCGGACACGCCGCCGCGGCCGATCAGCGCTCCAATGAGACCGAAAACGGCTGCGGGAAGCACCCAGCCAAAGCCCAGCGAATCCAGCGGCAGCAGGTCAAGAAACGCAACGTTCACATCAAAGTCCCGCACCGTGGACAACACGCTGGTCAGCAGCGCTCCCAGCGCCGCCATGCGGAACACCCAGTCGGAATGGATCTTCTGATCAAAGAAGGACAGGATAATGAGCACCAGCGTGGGCGGATACACGATGTTCAAAATCGGGGCGGCAATGGCCACGATCTGATCCAGTCCGATGCAGGAGACCACCGCGCTGAACACGCAGATCACAACGGCCAGCACCGTATAACTCACCCGCCCGCCGGAAAGGTCGGCAAAATGCCGGGCCGCGGAGCTGACCAGCGCCACGGCGGTGGTGATGCAGGCCAGCGCCACCACAATGGAGAACAGCACGATGCCCGCGTGGCCCATCAAATTGCGGACGATGGCCACCACCAAAAAGGTACGCAGCACGGAAAGGTCAAAGAAACCGGACATGGTCACGCCCAGATACGTAAGGCCCAGATAGACCACCAGCAGCGCAAGGCCCGCCACCGCGCCTGCGCCTACCACCACGCGGAAAAAGGTCTTGGGGTCCTCATGCCCCTTTTCCCGGGCGCTCTTCAGCACGATAATGCCAAACACCATAGCCGCCAGCACGTCCATGGTCTGATAGCCCGCCTCAATGCCCGTGATGGGCACATTGTCCACCAGCACATGGTCGGCCACCGGGCCGATGGGGTCCACTACGCCCTTGATGATGAGGATCAGCAGGCCGATGAGCAGCGCAGGTGTCAGCGCCTTGCCCACAATGTCCACCACGGCGGATTCCCGCACACACAAAAATAAAATCAGCAAAAAGAACAGTGCGGAAAACAGCGCCGGACTGACGCCGGGCACCAGCGGCGCAAGCGACATCTCATATGTGGTAGCCGCCGTACGGGGAATGGCCAGCATGGGGCCGATGCAAAGTACAATGGCGCTCATCAGAATCTCTGCGGGCACCTTTCCGATCCGCCGGGTCACGCCCTCCGGCCCGCCCTGTCGCAAGATGGCAAACAGGGCCAGCAGCGCAAGGCCAATGTCCGCAATGTAATAGCATACAAAGCCCAGGAACCATTCTCTGCCGCAGCCAAGGCCCAGATAGGGAGGGAAGATCACATTGCCCGCGCCAAAGAACATGGAAAACAGTGCGAAACCGATTACGAACATATCTTTACTACTTTTTCGCACGTAAGCGCCTCCTTTTGTCAGTTTTAAATAAAGGTTGCTCTATTTCTGCCTGTTCTTATTGTGCAGCATACGGAGGAAAATAGCAAGCAAAATCGGAAACTTTTTTTCTGCCGCAGCGTCAAAACCCATATCCAAGAAGAAAGAGGAACGTGCATATGAAACAAAGATGGATCGCCCTGCTGCTGGCTCTGGCCATGACGCTGAGCCTTGCCGCCTGCGGCACAAAGGAAGAAGACGTCAACTGCCTGCCGGAGCCGCTGGAAGAGCCGGAGCAGCCGACGGAGGAGGAAACGCAGCCGACAGACGGCGCAGAGAATCCGGAGCCGCCTGCCGAAACACCGGAGACCCCTGCCGACGAAACCGCGCAGCCCCCGGCGGATACCGCCGAAAAAAAGCCTGCCGCCGAAGCTCCCGCGGCAGCTCCCGTCCAAAAGCCCGCCGAAAAACCCGCAAGCGCCCCGGCCACCCAGCCTGAAACGCCTCCGGCAGAGGCCAGCGTGGACCTTGCCGCCTTTTATGAGGCGGAGACCGCCGGGGACAGCTGGCCCGCCATGATGCAGGTGGAGGGCGAGACGCTGGACGCCTTTTACCCCGGCCTGTCCGACGTGAAATGCAGGCAGTGCGGCGTTTACACCGCGATGATGTCCGCCGTAGTGGGCGAGCTTGCGCTGGTGGAGGTGGAAAACAGCGCCGACGTGGAGACCGTCCGCCAGATTTTCCAAGCCCGTATCGACCAGCAGGTGGGCGACGACCAGAATCCCGGCGGCGCGTGGTACCCCGAAAGCATTGAGGGCTGGAAAAACGGCTCCCGCATTGTGGTCAACGGAAACTTTGTGATGATGGCCGCCCTCGCCGAAGGCGTTGACGACACCGTCGCCCGGTTCAACCAGCTGTTCACGTAAGGCGCCCTGATTTCCCCCAAAAAAATAATTTGAAATGTTTTGTGAGAATTGCCCCCTTTCCTGCATTTACTGATTAGAAACAGGCGAAAGTCTGTTTGTTTACGGAAGGTATTCGTCCCCATTGTGAAACCAGAATGGATACTTTCAGAAAGGAGCGACTTATGAGACATTTCAAAAAGCTGATATCCGTGTTATTGCTTTCGTTCGTTCTATGTCTTTTCATAAACGGATGTTATGCCCAGACCCCTGTGGAGAACCGTTATCCCCATAGCACGTCGGCAAACTCGGTGAACGGGGCCGTTTTCAATGAGTATGAATGATACCAGAATACGCACGCAGCATCTAACGTGGAATACATCCGGCGGCTCAAAAGATTGACGAAATATTCTAAAAACGAGTTGATCGCAAGGGAGTATTCCGCCGAAAAAATCGAGATCGTCGAAAGGCTGAGGAAAGACCCACGCTATGTTCCTTCCGACGAAGAGCTGACCCACGCAGGCTCTACACTGCGGTTCTACTGTGTATGTGCTCTGGTTCCCGCGTCCGCGATAACAATTCTTCGTATGATTTCATTTGGTCGTTTCAATGGAGCGATACACCGCTTTATCAGGGAACGGACATCATCGCATTTCATTGGATCGGGGATTTTTATATGGACGAGATCAGTGTGGATGCGGAGATCTCTTATCACAGCGATGGAACGGCACATGCAGAGGATCTTGCAAAACGCATGAAGCTGGGGATCATTCCGAACAAAAAAGCGTGCACACTTTCGTTTCCTGCAAAATGGGAATCTGATCCATCTGCATCCGCTTTGCACGGGAGCGGTTCTTTCAGGATGTGCTGCACCGACCACAGGCATTCCGATATCAAGGGTTGGGGATATGGAAAGCTTTTCAAAGCGGCTTCGGAGCAGACTCTTACATTTGGTAACAATTCGCCATCCATTGCCTTTGGCGATTTGACCCATCTGGCGGTCACCGGAAACAGAACATTTTTCACAGATTAAAAAAATACCGACGGCTTTCATTTGAGCCGTCGGTATTTTTGCAGAAGCACGGATGCCGCCGCACGCACTCCCGGTAAATTGGCTGTTTCAGAGACTACGCAATTTCATACACTCCAAAATCCGTATACAGCCGATAGCCCTTTTTATAGCCTTCCCCGGATAATAGTGGAGAATAGTACGCAGAGCAGACCTCTGATTGCATGATCTCATTTGAATCAATCAAAGTCAACCCGCCATCTGCATTCACGGTATACCGCCGAACCGAAAGGCGGCCTGACAGCGGATAACACTTTGCAACAGATGCTTCGCCCGCCGTTTGAAAATACGTAGTCTTTCGCAGCGGTGTACTGGTTAAGTGGATGATGATCCTCTGAGATGAATCAGCAAAAGACAGATACTCACACCCCAAAACGCTTATTCCCGTCGCAGTCCATGCCGCATCCTTTTCAGAAAAGAATTTCAGACTATTCGCAGCACATAATATGAATCCCGCAATAATCAAGTAACAAATACGAGCGCAAAAATCGGGGTGCTTTTTCCTTACCATATCACGATGCTTGCACATAGCGAAATTCCGGCATGATCCTATCCATTGGCAGATTGCTCAAAAGATCGGCGTCTATTTCTTTATCGGATAAAATCATAATTTTTGATTGAGAAAAAAGTGGGATCGCAAGCGTTGAAAAATCTTTTGTATAATATATTCTTTTAATATTATACGAGCCCCAAACAAAATAAACTGGATTGAACATATTAATCGTTCGCCAAAGACGATTTACCTTTCGGATATAGCTAGACATAAATCGGAAATTTATCGTTTTCGTTTCAAACAACAAATTCATTTTTCCTGTAATATAAAAATCCTTTGTAAAGTTCCGGTCACGAATCCCGTCAAATGCAGCCTTAAAACGAAGTTCTTCCTGTAACACACTGTCATCATCGGTGAAGGATACGGAATAAAGAGCTGCATTATAATGATATTTGATTTTTTGTTCATACCTGAGCTCTTCAGAAAGTATGCGAACTGTCCACAGTAAGCTTATTACAATGAGTGATAACATGATCGTATCTATTTTCTTACGTTCCATAATCCTCCCAAATGTCACATAACAAATATTTATGGGATTGCCTGAGCCGTTACGGTAAGCAGCAAAACCAGCAAGCCCACCAACACAAAGATACGCTTTCTCATAAAATCACCTCCTTCCGCATTTTATGACAGGATTTTTGCTTCCTGTTATGTAAATGCAGAAAGAGGTGATTTCCTCACACAAATTTTTAGAATTTTTTCACTTCGCTGTTTTTACCAAAGAAACACTTTCCGCCATGTGTAAAATGCTGTCAGCATCCAGCGCCGCATCTACGGCAAACAACAGATTTTGATCCGGATCGATCCAAGTGACCGTGCTGTCTGACTGCTCCGGATTTCTTGCAAGGTACAACTGTCCCTTTGCTCCATTCACAGTAACGGGAATGATGTCCGCATCCTCCGTTTCAAAATCGCTGAGGGTCCCCTGCTGCATATAAACATACCGCAGATAGATCCACTGGGCATTTTCATCATTCTGATCCTGATAGATCACACTCACATAGGAAGGCCACTCGACCCGTTCACTCTCGACCTCAGCATACCCTTCCGGCAGTTCCGTGATCTCATACCGCGGCATTTCGCCAGAAATCTGTTCTCCAGAAAATCTATATGTGATATGCGTTTCATACCACTCCACGGCCCAGCGCACCACTGCGGCCCGCACCGTTGGGCTGACTGCCATCAGGCTTCCCAGGCCCAACGTGAACATCAGCAATATCATTGCCGCCTTTTGCAGCACCCGTTTCCACATGGGCCGCGCCCGTCTGTGCGCCCACTTTAACGGGTCTGCCAGCATCGCTTTCATCTGCCTCTGGTAGTTCTCCGTCGGCTCAAAGGCGGGAGCGCTGCCGCTTTCCGCTGCGCAGTCCAGCTTGACCGCATCCAGCAAAACACGCTGCATCAGCCTGTCCAGTTCCTGCTCTGTCATACGGCAAAGCCCTCCTTTTCCACGATCTCGCGCAGTAGCGCCCGCCCGCGGGCCGCGCGGGTGCTTGCCGCTGTTTCCGAAATCCCCAGTCTTTGGGCGATCTCTTTATCGGAATATCCGTGAAGCAGTTTCATCTCCAGCACAGCCCGATAGATGGCAGGCAACCGCGCAAATACGGCCACCAGTTCCGTATATCCGGTGATCTCATCCATATTTTGCGTAAAACCGTCCCAGTCCTCCAGCGGAACTGTCCGCTGATTCTTTCGGAGGACCACCCGCGCTTCGTTCTTCACAATACAAATGATCCAGAAGGGCAATTCCTCACACGGAATTTCATCTATTTTTTCAAAATGCCGGATCATCTGCATAAACGCATTCTGCACGGCGTCTTCGGCATCGTGCTGGTTTTTCAATATGCGGAGCGCCGTCTGCTCCATCTGCGTGTGGTACTGCATATAGATGCCCGTAAATTTCTGCTTGTCCGCTTCGCTCTCCAACGCGGTCAACAGCACCGCCAGCATTCCGATCACCCTCCCTCTCCACAGTCATGGAACTTTGAAAGAAACCCGCGGAAAGGCCAACAGGTCTTCCCGCGGGTTTTTGTCAGAATGTTACGACCTCCTGCGTCGGCTTTTCGCAGGCGGCAATGGTGATCACGTGCATCACCGGGCCCTTGCCCTGATACGCTTCGTGCTTTTCCACCGCCATGCGGGCCGTGACCTCGATCCAGTCCCGGTTCTGGTACTGGTTCAGGTTCATCCCCTTGGCGATGAGTCCCAAAAACTGCACGTCGTTTTCACAGCAGACCATGGCGAAGCGGCCGGGGCAGTGAATGCCGGGGTACTTCTTGGAGTGGCACATGATGAGCTTCATGTGCACCGTTTTGCCCGCCCAGCGGTCGGGGTGATCCATCACGTCCACATACCACACGCCATAATCGTCGTCCGGAACGTCAATGACCTCCTGCTCAAGGTCAAAGGGGCAGGTCTCGCCATTGTTATAGTCCTCGCTGGTGCCGTCCTCCATCTCCAGATAGATATCCGCCCGGCGGTTCACCATCCGCAGGTTGCGCTTGCGCAGGGCGTCCCGCAGCTCCGGTGTGCAGCGGTTGAACACCAGCATATCGGCGTTGGTGATCTTCTCCATCATCAGCTGGCCCATGTTCCTGGCGTACATCTCAAAGGTGGAAGCCTGCACAAAGGTCATGATCTGATAGAGCACCCAGTTGGCGGGCAACACCTCCCGGTACAGCCGCTCCATCTGCCACATTCCATTGTACTCAATAAGCACCTGCTTGGGGCGGTACTGCTTTTCCCACTCCTTGAGCTGCGAGCATTTGAGGTCTTCCTCATTTTCCACGGTGACAACGGTCACGTTATCCAGCGCCTTGGAATTGTACTCCTCCTCGCCTTCCTCGCAGCAGATCAGCAGCGTGCGGTCCTGCCGGGCAAAGCCGTCTTCCAGAATGCCGTTGATAAAATTGGTCTTGCCGCCGTCCAGAAATCCGGCGACCAGATAAACAGGAATATCTGCCATGGCAATTCGTTCCCTTCCGGTATTACAGGCCGAACAGCGCAGTGAGCTTGCTCTCGTCCAGTTCCGCGCCGATCACGCACAGGCGCCCGGTATAGTCCGGGTGGCCGGAGCGCACCTCGTGCTCCTCCGGCACATAGTCAAACTCGATCCACGCGCCGTTCTCGCCGCCGACAATGCCCTTGGCCCGCAGGATCTTGCCGTATTCGCCGGAATCCAGCGCGGTGAGGATGCGGTCGATATCCGCGGTGGTATAGAGCTTGGGCGTCTCGCGGCCCCAGGAGGTAAACACCTCGTCGGCGTGGTGGTGATGATGGTGATGGTCATGGCAGGAGCAATTCGGATCGTCGCACTCGCCGTCATGGTGGTGCTCATGCTCATGGTGGTCGTGATCCTCATGGTCGTGGTCATGATCGTGATGGTGCTCGTGCTCTTCATGGTCATGGTCGTGATGATGGTGATGCTCGTGGTCGTGATCGTCGTCGTCATCGTCATCGTCGTCGTGATGGTGATGGCAGGAGCAGTCGGGATCGTCGCACTCGCCGTCATGATGGTGATGGTGGTGCTCGGCCTCTTCCGCCTCATGCTCCACCCGCATCTTCTCCAGCAGCTCGTCCGCCAGAGATACCTTCTCGATGGCGGAGAGGATCACCTTGCCGTCCAGCTCGTCCCACGGCGTGGTGAGGATAGCGGCGGTGGGGTTCTTCTCCCGCAGCATGGCGGCCGCGGCCTCCAGCTTCTCCTGCGTCAGCTTCTGGGTGCGGGAGAGGATGATGGTCCCGGCGGACTCGATCTGGTTGTTGTAGAACTCGCCGAAGTTCTTCATATAGACCTTCACTTTGGTGGCGTCGGCTACGGTGACAAAACTGTTGAGCTTCATCTCCGGCACGTCCTTCACAGTGTTTTCCACCGCCACGATCACGTCACTGAGCTTGCCCACGCCGGAGGGCTCGATGAGGATACGGTCGGGGTGGAACTGGGCCTCCACTTCCTTGAGGGCCTTGTTGAAGTCGCCCACCAGAGAGCAGCAAATGCAGCCTGCGGACATCTCGGAGATCTGCACGCCGGATTCCTTCAGGAAGCCGCCGTCAATGTTGATCTCGCCGAACTCATTTTCGATCAGCACCAGCTTTTCGCCCTTGTAGGCCTCCGCCAGCAGCTTTTTGATCAACGTGGTCTTTCCTGCGCCCAAAAAGCCGGAAACAATGTCGATTTTCGTCATGGTATCAAGTCCTTTTCAAAAAATTTCATGAACAGAACTTATGATACCACAAAAACCGGAAAATGCAACCAAAGCACAAAAAATTCACATCTCGCCTAACGAAAAACTCTGTCTGACGGAAAAGGTCCCCTTCCCGTCGGGAAATTCACGGCGGGAAGGGGACATTCGTGCCGAATCGAACCCCATAATCAGGCTATCCAGGCTTTTTTGGCGGTCTGATTTCCGCAAGGGCGAAGCGCCGCACCTGGCCGCTCATGGCGATAAGACCCAACAGATTGGGCAGGCACATCAGGGCGTTGCACACGTCCGCAAGGGTAAAAACCGTCTCCAGCGCCATGCCCGCCCCCAAAAAGGCCGCCAGCGCATATCCCATCCGGTAAACCGTCCTGCCCCGTCCCCGAGTAAGGTAGGCAAAGGCCGTCTCCCCCTGATATTCCCAGCCCACAATGGTGGCAAAGGCAAACAGCACGATGGAAAGAGCCACCAGTCTTGCGCCCCACGGTCCCAGCACCGTTGCAAAGGCCGCGATCGTCAGCGCCGCGCCGTCTTCCCCGCCGCCCAGCGCACCGGAGCAGCAGATGGCAAGCCCTGTGACGGTGCAGATGACCACCGTGTCGAAAAAGGCGCTGGTCATGCTGATATACCCCTGCCGCACAGGCTGGGCCTGCTCTGCCGCTGCGGCGGAGATCCCCGCCGAGCCCATGCCCGCCTCGTTGGAAAAAACGCCCCGGGCCACGCCCCACCGGGCGGCGGTCAGCCATCCGGCCGCACCGCCCGCCGCCGCTCTGGGAGAAAAGGCACAGCGGAAGATGTCCCCGAGACTCACAATAAGATTTCCCCGGTTCCCCGCGATCACGGCAAGTCCCGCCGCGAGGTAGACCGTGCCCATCACCGGGACCAACACGCAGGCCACTCCGGCCACCCGCTCCACGCCGCCTAAAATCACAGCCAGCGCCAGCGCCGCCGTCACCGCCCCCACAGGCCATACCGACAGGGAAAACGTCTCCTCCAGCGCCTGCGCGATGGAGTTGGACTGGGTCATGCTGCCGATCCCCAGCGAGGCCCCCACGGCAAACAGGGCAAAGGCCCCACCCAGCGCGCCGCCCACAGGATGCCCAAACGCGGCCTCCAGCACGTACATGGGCCCGCCGCTCCACCGTCCCATGCGGTCGCGGCGGCGAAAGCGGACGGCCAGCAGGCTCTCAGCAAAGATCGTGGCCATGCCCAGCAGGGCCGAAAGTTCCATCCACACCAGCGCGCCGGGGCCGCCTGCGGTCAGCGCGGTGGCAACGCCCACGATGTTGCCCGTGCCAATGCTGGCCGCCAGCGCCGTCATCAGCGCGGCAAAGGAACTCACACCGTTGCCCTCCGCCTGCCGGGCCTCCCGCCCCAGCGCCATGCGCAGCGCATAGCCCAGCCGCCGCCAGGGAAGGAAGTGCAGCCGCAGCGTTAAATACGCCCCGGTGCCCAGCAGCAGCGCCAGCGTGACGGGCCCCCACACAAAATCGTTGATGGCATGCAGCATCCTTCGTCCCTCCCAGTGTTGATACAGCCAAAGTATGCACACCCTCTCGGGAACATGACAACGCCGGGACCGAAAAATCGGTCCCGGCGCTGGGCGTCAAAAAATGTCTTAGAGATTGATCTCCGGCTTTTCGGTGCTGGCCTGCTGCAGCAGCGGCTGCACCTGCGCAAGGAAGGCGTCCACCTGCTCCGGGCAGCGGCCGATATAGGCGCTGGGCGTCAGAACGGCTTCCATCTCCTCCTCCGTCATGCCGAAAGCAGGCTCGGCGGCCAGACGGTGCAGCAGGTCGCACTTCTCGCCCTCCTTCATTTTGGCCGTGGCAGCCATGGAGCAGGTGCGGATGATCTCGTGCAGCTCCTGCCGATCACCGCCCCGCTTCACGGCCTCCATCATCAGATTCTCCGTGGCGATAAAGGGCAGATACTCCCGCACGGTGGCGTCCACCACCTTTTCATTGACGTGCAGGCCGTCGGTCACGTTCTGGGCAAGGCGCAGGATCGCATCGGCGCAGAGGAAGCCCTCCGGCATGGAGATGCGGCGGTTAGCGGAATCGTCCAGCGTCCGCTCCATCCACTGGACAGAGGCGGTCATGGGGGCGTTCATAGCGTCGGCCATCAGGTAACGGCTCAAAGAGCAGATGCGCTCGGAGCGCATGGGGTTGCGCTTATAGGCCATGGCGGAGGAGCCGATTTGGTTTTTCTCAAAGGGCTCTTCCACCTGTCGGTCGTGCTGGAGCAGGCGGATGTCATTGGCCATGCGGTAGCAGCTCTGGGCAATGGAGCTCAGACAGTTCAAAATGCGGCTGTCCACCTTGCGGGGATAGGTCTGGCCGCAGACGGCAAAGCACTTGTCAAAGCCAAACTCGGCGCTGATCTGGCGGTTCATCTCGTCGATCTTTTCGCCGTCGCCCTCAAACAGGTCCATGAAGCTGGCTTCGGTGCCGGTGGTGCCCCGGCAGCCCAAAAACTTCATGTTCGCCAGCACAAAGTCCAGCTCCTCCAGATCGGCCAGCAGGTCCTGCATCCAGAGGGTGGCCCGCTTGCCCACGGTCACAAGCTGGGCAGGCTGATAATGGGTATAGCCCAGCGTGGGCGTTGCCTTATAGGTATCGGCAAAGCGGGAGAGGTTGGCCAGCACCGCCAGCAGCTCGCCCCGGAGATAGCGCAGGCCCTCCCGGTAGATCACAAGGTCGGCATTGTCGGTGACATAGCAGCTGGTGGCGCCCAGATGGATGATCCCGGCGGCGGAAGGCGCGGCCTTGCCATAGGTATACACATGGGCCATCACGTCGTGGCGGACTTCCTTTTCCCGGGCCGCGGCGCATTCATAGTCGATGTCGGTCAGGTGGGCTTCCAGCTCCGCCACCTGCTCCGCCGTGACGGGCAGGCCCAGATTGTGCTCTGCCCGGGCCAGCGCCACCCACAACCGCCGCCACGTCTGGATGCGCATATCGGCAGAAAACAGGTGCAGCATGAACGAAGAGGCGTAACGGGACGCCAGAGGGGACTCATAACGATCCTTGGACATAGTAAGGTCAACCTTTCTTGTGTAAAAAAGTAAGGAGGCACCGATGCGGTGCCTCCTTGCGGGTCATGTGTTCTCGCCGGAGGCGAAAAGCAGGGAAAAAGCCTTTGCGGACAGGCCGCTGATCACCGGAGGATGATGGCGTCCCGCTCCGCGCCGACGGAGACATAGGTGATGCGGCAGCCCACACGGGACTCCACATACTCCACATACTTCCGGGCGTTTTCCGGCAGGTCTTCCCACTTGCGCACGCCGGAGATGTCGCACTGCCAGCCGGGCAGATACTCCATCACGGGCTTGGCGTCCGGCAGCACCACAGGGAAGGGGAACTCGTCGGTCTGCTGGCCGTTGAGCTCATAGTAAGCGCAGACGGGGATCTTATCCATATAGCTCAGCACGTCCAGCTTGGTCAGGGCAATGTCCGTTGCGCCCTGGCACTGGATGCCGTAACGGGTGGCCACAAGGTCGATGGGGCCCACCCGGCGGGGCCGACCGGTCTTGGCGCCGTACTCGCCGCCGGCGTCGCGCAGCTTCTGCGCCTCCTCGCCGAACCACTCGCAGGTGAAGGGGCCCTCACCCACGCAGGAAGAATATGCCTTCACCACGCCCACGATCTTTTCGATCTTGGCCTCGGGATAGCCGGAGCCCACAGGCGCGTAAGCGGCAATGGGGTTGGAGGAGGTGGTCATGGGATAGATGCCGTAGTCCAGGTCCCGCAGGGAGCCCAGCTGGGCCTCGAAGAGGATGGACTTGCCCTCCCCGTTGGCCTTGCGCAAGAAAGCTCCGGTGTCGCAGATAAAGGGCTTGATCTTCTCGCCGTACTCCGCCACCCAGGCTTTCAGGTCGTCCATGGTATAGGGCTTTGCGCCGTACACCCGCTCCAGCGTCAGGTTCTTCCACTCCATGATATCGGCAAGGTGGCTCCACAGCCGATCGGGATAGAGCAGCTCTCCGGCCATTACCGTCTTTTTCTGATATTTATCGGAATAGAACGGGGCAATGCCCTGCTTGGTGGAGCCGTACTTCTTGTCGGCAAGGCGCGCTTCCTCCAGCCCGTCCAGGTCCCGGTGCCACGGCAGCAGCAAAGACGCCCGGTCGCTGACCTTCAGGTTCTCCGGCGTGATGGAAACGCCCTTGGCCGACACATCCTGAATTTCCTTCCAAAGGTTCTCGCAGTCCAGAGCCACGCCGTTGCCCAGAATGTTCACAACGCCGTCCCGGAAAATGCCGGAGGGCAGCAGGTGCAGCGCGAACTTTCCCTTTTCGTTGACGACGGTGTGCCCGGCGTTGCCGCCGCCCTGATAGCGAACGACCACATCATAATCGCTGGTGAGCAGGTCCACCATGCGGCCCTTGCCCTCATCGCCCCAGTTGATGCCTACAATGGCGCAATTTGACATTTTGAAAACCTCCCGGTTTTAATCTCTATTACAGGGCACGGATGCCCAACCTAAGATATTATATCGGCACTTTTCTCATAAGTAAAGAACAAACTTGTTATATCGGGGATAATTTTTTCTAATAGGTCGACCTTTTCCTCCGCAAATCGGACTTGCGGCTTTTCCTCCGGGACATTATAATGGGGAAAACAACTGGAAAGGAACCAACGCTTTGAAACGCTTGAAAACATTCCGCCTCCCCCTGCCGCTGACGCTGCTGACCGTGGTGGGACTGACGCTTTGCATCACCCTGCTGGCGCTGTGGTGCCAGCCCAACGCCCTGCGGGCCGTGCTGGCGGGCTTCCGCGGCCAGCCCATGCTGTTTCTGCTCAACACCCTGCCCATCGGCCTTTTGACGCTGGCCCTCACCTGCCTGACGGGCAACGTGTTTTTCGGCGCGGCCATCGTCGACCTTTGCGTAGGGGCGCTGTCCATCGCAAACCGGGTAAAGCTGGAGGTGCGGGACGAGCCGGTCTTCCCCCGGGACCTTGGCCTTTTGAAAGAGGTGGGCAGCGCCATGGGGGCCTATGACATCCGCTTCCCCGCGGCGGCCATTGCCGCCGTGCTGGCCACCACGCTGCTGCTGTGCGCGCTGGGCCTGCTGGTCCAGTGCCGTCCCTTCCCCATTGCCCGCCTGCGGGGATGGGCGGGCCGCCTTACAGGCTTTGCCGCCGCGCTGTGCGCGCTGGCGGGGCTGATCGTGACGGTGTACGCCTCCAACGACCTGTACAACTCCTTCCACGTGACCAACGCCTATTACATCCCGTCGGTCTTCAACGAGCTGGGCTTTCCCTACTGCTTCTGCCACCAGTTCACCACCTATCCCGTGGACAAGCCTGAGGGCTTCCGCCGCGCCGACGCGGAGAGCTGGGACAATGCCGCGACTAACGCCGCCCCCGGCAAGGCAGTCAACGTGGTCATGGTGATGGACGAGGCCTTTTCCGACATTACCGACGCCCCCGCCTTTGCCTTTTCCGAGGAAGATGAGCCGCTGAAAAACCTCCATGCCCTGCGGCAGAACCCCCATGCCTTGACGGGCCACATCGTCGTGCCCGGCTTTGCCGGGGGCACCGCCAACACGGAGTTCGACGTGCTGACGGGGATGCAGACCAACGCCCTCTCCGCCACCACCACCTCTGCCATGCGGGTCATCAACCGCAATCTGGACAGCCTCTTCCGCGTCTTTGACGACGACGGCTACCACACCTCGTACTTCCACCCCGGCAACGACTGGTTCTATAACCGGGAAAATGTTTACCGCTGGTTCGGCGCGCAGGAAACGGTGTTCATCGACCAGATGGAAAATCCCGAATACAAGGGCACCTGGGTGGCGGACCACTACCTCACCGGGCTGATCGAGGACGAGTTTGAAAAAACCGCCGCCAGCGGCCAGCCCCTGTTCCATTTCACCACCACCATCCAAAACCACATGGCCTACACCGCCGGGAAATACGGCGAGGGCTATGACTTCCCCGCCGTCCCGCTGACATGCGCCGTCTCCGAGGATGTGGAGACCATGCTGCGGGTGTATACCGAGGGCGTGCGGGATGCGGACGCGCTGCTGGGCAGCCTCTGGCAGTATTTCGCCCAGCGGCAGGAACCTGTGGTGCTGGTGTTTTTCGGCGACCACCTGCCCTATCTCGGCGACAACCAGAAGGGCTACGCCGAACTGGGACTGACCGATGGAGCAGACTGGGGAACGCTGACCTCTTATGAAACGCCCTATGTCATCTGGGCCAACGACGCTGCCGCCGAAGTGCTGGACTGGGGTAATGCCATCGAAGCGCTGGAGCTGCCGGAAACAGTCTCCGCCGCGTTTTTGGGCGCTTCCGTGCTGGAGCTGACAGGCCGGGGCGACGCTACGGCGTGGTTCTCCTTCCTGAACACGCTGCGGCGGGAGGCCCCCGTCATCCAAAAGCAGCTTTATTGGGTAGACGGCGCACTGACCGATTCCCCCGGCAGCGCCCTTTCTGACGAGGTGCGCAAGTGGCGGCAGTGGAGCTATTACAAGCTGCGCTGCAAGGTGATCCGATGAGCGCCCGGTCCCTTGCCCTGTGCGGGGTGCTCACCGCACTGGCCGAGGTGGTGCTGCTGCTGGGCGGCGTGATCCCCATGACCACGTTCTGCGCACCGCTGCTGGCCATGGCCGTGCTGCTCCCGGTGCTGGAAGAGTGCGGCACAAAGGCCGCAGCCGCCGCGTGGGCGGCCACGGCGCTTCTGGCGCTGCTTCTCACGCCCGACCGGGAAAGCGCGCTGATCTACCTGTTTTTTGGCTGGTATCCCCTGCTACGTCCCCGGCTGCGCGGCCGCTCCCGGGCGGTGAGCGCCATTGCAAAGCTAGCGGTATACAGCGCGGCGGCACTGACGCTGTACGGTCTTGTGATGCGCCTGATCGGGCTTGCGGACGGTCTGCCGGAGAGCGCATGGGTCATGAATGCCGCGGCTTTCCTGATGGGCGGCGTGCTCTTCTTCCTTGTCGATCAGGCTCTGGAGCGCCTGACGCACCTGTGGCACACCAGACTGCGCCCCCGCCTGTTCCGCGGCTCCTGACCCCACCACTAAAATTTTGCAAAAAAAGCGACATCCCCTTTGGTAAGGGGATGCCGTTTTTTGTCACAACGTTATCGGTTCATTGCTCTAACTGGCTGATGGCGGCAAGCAGCGCCTGATAGTCCGCCGTCACCGCGTCCAGCAGGGCGGGCTCCGTCAGGGGCTTTTCGCCCCGCAGGTGCTCCGTCAGCTCCGCAGAGGAGCGGTACAGTCCATCAAAGCCCAGATTCTGCGCAACACCCTTCATGGTGTGGGCCGCACGGAAAGCCGTGGCCCAATCCTGCGCCTGCACGGAATCGCACAGCAGTTTGTAGGCGGGGTCGTCCTGAAATTTCAGAATGAAGCGGCGGAGCATCGCCTCGCTGGGAATGCGCCGCAGCGTCTCCGCGCAGCTTCCCCCCGCCTGTTGATACAGTTGCTCAAGTGTCATAGGATGTACCTCTCTCTCCGTTGCGGTTTATTTTCAACTGTTTTTCACTTATTCCTTACGCGCGTGCTTGGTCTGATACATCCGCTGGTCGGCCACATGGATGGCCTCCTGCAGGGGCGAGACGCGGTACGCGCCGCCGATGCTGATGTCCAGCTGGATCTCGGGGTGGGAGACGATGGTGGCCCGGTGGACCGCCGTCTGGATGCGCTTCATCAGCATCTGGAAGGCGTCCTCCGCCACCTTGGGGAACAGCAGCAAAAATTCGTCGCCGCCGTAGCGGATCAGCACATCCGAATCCCGCACGCAGCTCAAAATGGTGCGGGAGATGCATTGCAGCGCCATGTCGCCCACCTGATGGCCGTATTGATCGTTGATGGCCTTGAAGTTGTCCGCGTCGATCAGGGCAACGCCCTCCATCTTTTCCAGATACGGCTGCTGGCTTTCCAGATACAGCCGGGAATACGCCCCGGTAAGGGGATCGTGATAAAACTGCTCGGCCAGCCGTCCCCTGCCCCGCTTGCCGCCGGAGGTCTGGTCGCCGATGGCGGCGGAAAGCTCCAGCACGCAGGGCTCTTCGCCGATCTCCAGATACTTGACGATCATGCACCGCAGCTCAGAGCCCAGCGGTTCCAAATGGCTCAGCTGCGCCTTTTCCGCATAGGCCCGGACGGCGATGCAGTCCGCGCAGCGCTCCTCCCGCCGCCATGCCTGACAGCAGGAGACCGGGGTGCGGGCCAGCGTTCCGTCCTCCCGCAGCACCAGCACCTTTCCGGTGGAGGGGTCCACAAGCTGCACGGAGTCGAAGATCTCACTCAGACTTTGCAGCCTGTCCGCAATGGTCCCGCCCTGCCGCTCCAACTGGGAGAGTACACGTTCGCCGCTCACATCGTCCAGCTGGCCCACCGCGCCCAGACACTCGCCGGGCTGGGTCCTTGTCCAAAGGGTACGGGCCGTCAGGCGATAAAGGCGGAAGGTGCGGCCAATGGTGGCCTCCACATTCAAAACCACCTCCGGCTGCTCCGGCGTGGCATGGCGCAGCGCCTCCGCCACCCGCTCCGCTTCCTTGCGGGTCATGATGGCCGGGAACTGCTCCAGCGAGGTGAAGTGATAGACCTGCGTGCGGTTTTGCGGAAGCTCTTTCCAGTTGGTCACCGTCAGGCAGTGGTTGGCGCGGTCATGCTCAAACTGCACGCCGCCGCAGCGGGCGGCGAAAAACGCCGCCTTCTCCTGCTCCAGCTCGAAGATCTGCTGGGCGTGGCCGGAGACGGGCAGGGCTTTGTTTGTCAGCAGCTCCGCGGTCAGGCGCTGGGCCTCCTGCTGGTAATCGAAGCGGTCAGCATCGTGGTTCAGCCGGGCGCGAATTTGATTCGCCGCCGCGGCCAGGCACTCCAGCATCAGCGGGTTAAACGCGCCGCACTCGCCGTTTTGGATCATGCGGATGGCATCGCCGTGGCCGTAGGCGGGTTTATAGCACCGCTCGCTGGTCAGGGCGTCATACACGTCGGCGATGGAAACCACCTGCGCGGAAATGGGAATTTCGTCGCCCTTGAGCCCGTCGGGATAGCCCCGGCCATCCCAGCGCTCGTGGTGCCAGCGGCAAATTTGCCGGGCCACCTTCATCAGCGGCTCGGACTGCTGCACGGGCATTTCCTGCAGCAGCGCGTCGCCGATGGTGGTGTGGCGCTTCATGGTCTCAAATTCCTCCGGCGTCAGCTTGCCGGGCTTATTCAAAATGGATTCGGGAATGTTGATCTTGCCGATGTCGTGCAGGGCCGACGCCGTGGCAATCATGGAAATGTCCGACTCGGTGAAGGCGTAGCGGTCCGTCCGCTTCAAAAGCTCCCGCAGCAGAATGTCCGTGATGATGCGGATGCGCAGCACGTGGGAGCCGCTTTCGCTGTTGCGGAACTCCACCACATGGCTGAGGATGTTGATCATCAGGTCTCCGGTCTTTTCCCGCTCGTATACCTGCTGCTCCACGGCCTGAATCAGCCGCTTCTGGCGGGAATAGAGCATCAGGGTGTTCTGCACCCGGCGCTGCACCACCGCCGCGTCAAAGGGGCGGCTGATATAGTCGATGGCGCCCAGGTCATAGGCCCGGCCGGAAAAGGTGGAGGTAGACTCGGCGGAGATGACGATAACGGGGATATCCTCCGTCCAGTGATAGCGCTTCATGGCCTCCAGCACGCCGAAGCCGTCCAGCTCCGGCATGGTGATGTCCAGCAGCATCAGGTCGATGTCCGTGTCCCGGCGCAGGATGTCCAGCGCCTGTATGCCGTTTTCCGCCTCGATAAACTCATACTGGTCGGCAAGTATCCCGCTGAGGATCTCCCGGTTCAACTCGGAGTCGTCAACAATCAGGATTCTGTCTTTTTTCTTCAAAAATGGATGTCCTCCCTCTTGGGTAAGTACCGCCAGTTGATAAAGTACACGCTTTCCACAAAAAAACATATTTACCCTTGTGCGTTGATGGTACTTTTATATAGTAATGCGCAAGCGGGAAAAAAGCAAGCAATCCGGCAAAAAACTTTCTGTAAATTTCCATTTTTCTGCAGAAGCGCGTCGAATGCTGTTCCCGTCGGCGTCTGCATAACTCCTGTCGCTTTCCGGCATACTAAGACAAATCCCGTTGAACGCAGAAAGGAAGATCGCCATGCCAGAAAAACTTGTGATCGCACTGGGGGGAAACGCCCTGCAGTCCAAGGACTCCCCGCCCACTGCCGAAGCCCAGCTGGAGGTGGTGCGCAGCACCGTCCGGCAAATCGCCCAGCTCAGCCGCCGGGGCTATGAAATGGCGCTGGTGCACGGCAACGGCCCGCAGGTGGGCCGCATCCTGCTGGCCAGCGAGACCGCCCGGGACACCGTGCCCCCCATGCCCTTTGACGTGTGCGGCGCCATGAGTCAGGGCTATATCGGCTACCACATCCAGCAGGCACTGAAATATGCTCTGAGCGCGCAGGGCCGTAACTTTCCGGTGGTCTCACTGACCACCCAGATGGTGGTGGACGCCGCCGACCCCGCCTTTTCCGAGCCCACCAAGCCCATCGGCGGCTTCTGCACAGAAGAGGAGGCCCACCGTCTGGAACAGGAAAAGGGCTACCGGATGCGTGAGGACGCGGGCCGCGGCTGGCGGCGGGTGGTGGCCTCGCCCATGCCCCGGCGGATCGTGGAGATCGACGCCGTGCGGCTTTTGTGGGACCACGCCATCGTCATCACCTGCGGCGGCGGGGGCATCCCGGTGGTGGAGCACCCGGACGGCACACTGGAGGGCGTGGACGCCGTGATCGACAAAGACTTTGCCGCCGAGCTGCTGGCCGAGGAGGTGGGCGCCGACGCGCTGGTGATCCTGACGGAGGTGGAGAAGGTGGCCGTCAACTGGGGAAAGCCCACCCAGCGGGACTTGGACCACCTGAACCTGCGGGAGGCCGCGCGCCTTGCCGACGAGGGACAGTTCGGCGTGGGCAGTATGCTGCCCAAGGTGCTCGCCGCCATGAAATTCGTCCGGGCCAACCCGGACAAGCGGGCTATTATCACCAGTCTTGACAGCTGTCTGGACGCATTGGAGGGCAAGACCGGGACCGTGGTCACCTTTGCATAGGACCGTCGAAAAAGCGGCTGCGGGCACGAAACTCTGCGGATTTATTTGATAATTCTCATATAAAAAGGGCGGAAATCGAATGATTTCCGCCCTTTTGATTTGGAAAATTCACGTTTCTTCCCCGTGGAAGTGCTGCCACACGGCCTGCGCCACGTTTTGGGGCACGGCGGCACTGAGGGCCGCCACATCCGCCTCCCGGATGGCCTTGATGGTGCCAAAGGCCTTGCGCAGCTCCGCCTGCCGCTTCGGCCCCAAGCCGGGAATGCCGTCCAGCGCGGAGCGCATGGTGCTTTTGGTGTGGCTTTCATGGTGAAAGGTGATGGCAAAGCGGTGGGTCTCCTCCTGAATTTGTCCAATGAGGGAAAACACGCTCTGGTAATTGGCAATGCCGATCTCCCGGCCGTCTGGCGTGACCAGCGCGCGGGTGCGGTGGCGGTCATCCTTCACCATGCCGAAGATCGGCACGTGCACCCGGAAGGACTGGGTCACCTCTTCCACGGCCCGGGCGTGGGTCTCGCCGCCGTCGATCAAAAAGACGTCCGGCAGGGGCAGGAACTTCTCGTCCCCATCCGCCGCCCGCTGCAATCGGCGGCGCAGCACCTCCTGCATGGAGGCATAGTCGTCCGGGTGGCCCTCCACCGACTGGATGCGGAAGCGGCGGTAAGCGGATTTCAGGGGGCGGACGCCGCTGTATACCACCATGGATGCTACAATATCGCTTTTGCCCGTGTTGGAAATATCGAACGACTCCATCCGCCGCGGCGGGGCGGGCAGGTCCAGCAGCTTTTGCAATAGCTCCAGCGTGTGGGCCACCCGCTCTTCGGCGGTGGTGGCCCGCTCGGTCTCCTCGGCGGCGTTGCGCTGGGCCATGGCCCGCAGCTCCGCCTTTTCCCCCCGCTGGGGGATATGCACCCAGACCTTATGCCCCGCCCGTTTGGTCAGCACCTCAGAAAGACTTTCGCAGTCTCCCTCCCCCGCCAGCGGCAGCAAAATTTCATGGGGCAGAATGGCCCGGGGCAGGTAATACTGCGCCGTCAGGGCGGAGAGCATCTCTTCCTCCGTCTCCTCCATTGGGGCGGAGAACAGCTCCGTCTCCCGGCCTGTAAGGTCGCCGTTTTCCATGTGCAAAATGGCATAGCAGCATTTGCCGCTGCCCCGGTACAGTCCCCAGATGTCCGTGTCGGCGCACAGTCCGGCAATGACCGTCTGCTTTTTGGAAAGGGCCCCGATGGCGTTGATCCGGTCCCGCAGGGCCGCCGCCTGCTCAAAGCGCAATGCTTCGGCCTCGGCCTCCATCTCCTCCGTCATCTCCCGCAGAAGCTGTTTGCTCTTTCCCTCCAGCAGCTGGCAGGCCTGCTGGATGCGGCGGTCATACTCCTCCTCCGTCATCTCCGGGCGGCAAAACCCGTCGCACCTTCCCATGTGGAAATTCAGGCACGGCCGCTCCGCGCCGATGTCCCGGGGAAATCTGCGGCTGCACGTGGGCAGACGCAGGGCGGAGAGCACCGCGTCCAATGCCTGCCGGGTCTCATACCGCCCGCCGAAGGGGCCGAAATACTTCGCGCCGTCCGGGGCCATGCGGTTGGTCAGGTCGAAGCGAGGGTAGGCCCCCCGGCTCAGGCGGATGAAGGGATAGCCCTTATCGTCCTTGAGCAGGATGTTGTAATGGGGCATATGGCGCTTGATGAGGGAATTTTCCAGCACCAGCGCCTCAAACTCACTGGAGACAAAAATGGTGTCAAAATGGTCCACCTGACTGACCATCTGCTGCGTTTTGGCCGTATGGGAGGCGCTTTCCTGAAAATACTGGCTGACCCGGTTTTTCAGCTTTTTGGCCTTGCCGACGTATATGACCTTTCCGGTCTTGTCCATCATCAGGTAAACGCCGGGCTGAAGCGGCAGATCGTTGGCCTTTTGCCGCAGCTCGTCCCTGGTCATTCTCTCACACCCCCCAGATGTTCCGCGCCGCGCCCCACGCCAGCACCAGCGCAAGCAGCAGGGCACTTGCGCGGCGCTCTGTCCGGCCGCAGCCCTTTCCCTGCCAGCACCGCACCGAAAGCCAGCCCAGCACGGGCAGCGCCGCCGTCAGCCCCCAGTTGCAGCGCATGGCTTCACCGATGCGGCCATGCAGCAGCGCAAGGCAGGCATCCGTAATCCCGCAGCCGGGGCAGCGCAGCCCGGTCGCCCGGTAAAAAAGGCAGGGCAGGCGCAGCCCCCGGGGGATCAGCACCAGCGCATACAGCAAACCGGCGCAGAGTAGGCCTGCGCCGGTTCCATAGCGCCGTTTTTTCTCACACGGCATATCGGTTCAGTTCCGACTGCATCAGTGCGTAAGAGATGATGGAAAAGCCGAAAATGCCCAGCAGCAGGTACAAAATGCCAAGGTGTCCGCCGCCGATACCCCCGCAGCTCACGCTGAACTGCTCCAGCGCCTCGCCGGAGGTATAGAGCCAGTACCACCCGTAAATGCCGCAGGTCACCACAGTCAGCAGCACCACCAATCCGCCGGACATCCCGTCCCGCCCAGTAAGGCGGTTCACATCCTCCGCAAGGCAGTAGAGCCAATACAGGCCGTACAGCCCGCAGGACAGCACGGAAAACACAATGCAAAGCGCAATATTCTTTCTTTCGACCATCTTAAAGCCCTCCCGGTCCACGCTTGATCTCTGTTTTGATTATAGCATATGCCAAGGGAGGACGCAAGAAGCGCGCCCTGTCAGTTTTCTCTGGCAGAGGGAACGCCGCCGCGCAGCCGCAGCAGCGCAAGGTTGGTCAGCAGTCCCGCCAGCGCCACTGCGGCAGCAGGCCAGCCCAGCGCCGCCAGACCTAGCCGCCCCTGCAGAGCACTGCTGGCAAAGGAGCCTGCGGCAATGCCGATGTTGCCCGCCACCGACAGCGTGGAGGCGCACAGGTTCACGGCATAGGGGTGCTTTTGGGCAGAGAGCTCCAGCGCATAGAGCTGCACAGGGGTGCTGAGCATATACATCAGAAGGCACATGACAAACACGGCGATCAGCCCCACACCGGGGCGCTTAAGCAGCGCGGGCATGACGGCAAACAGCACCGCCTGCGCCCCCAGCACCCACGGCGTCCGGCGCACACCGCCGTGGCCGCCCACCCATCCGGCCAGCAGGTTGCTGCCCACGCAGCAAAGCCCCACCGCGATCAAAAGCGGGCTGACGGCCTGCTCCGCCACGCCCACCACATCCGTCAGGATGGGAGCGAGGTAGGTATAGACCACATAGGTGGCGGCATAGCAGCACACGGTCATCCCCACGCACAGGGAATAGTGGGCGTCGCCCAGCACGGCGAACTGCCGGAAAAAGCCGCCGCCCTCCGCCTGCGCCGTGCGGTGGGGCAGCAGCCACCCCAGCACCGCCAGCAGCACGGCGGCCAGCAGCGCAATGGCCCCAAAGGCCGCCCGCCAGCCCAAATATCTGCATAAAAGCTTATTCAGCGGGTTGCCCACCACCGTGGCAAGCGACATTCCGGCATACACCAGCGACACGGCCCGGGCGCTCTGCTCCGGGGGCGCGACCTCCCGGACGAAGAGGAACATCACCGCCGTCAGCGTGCCCGTCAGCACGGCGGCCACCGCCCGGGAAAGATACAGCATCCACAGCCCCGCCGCCAGCATGCTGAAAAGGTTGGCGGCAAGGAACAGCGCCAACAGCACCATCAGCAGCCGATACCGGGGCACGCGGCCCGTGGCGGCGGTGACGATGGGCGTTCCCACGGCGTATCCGGCGGCAAACACCCCCACCAGCCTTCCGGCGGCACCCAGGTCCACATCCAGCCCCTGCGCGATCTCCGGCAGGATGGCCACCGCTACATATTCACAGGCCCCCAGTGTAAAGCTCAGCGCGATGAGTGCCAGCACTGCGGGGGGCATTTTCTGTCTTGCCATACGCCTTGTCATACGTCTTGTTACTTGCCTTGTCATGTGTATTTTCCCTTCCCTCACACCATTTCCGCGTTGAGGATCGGACTTGCGGAAGTATAGCACTCCCGCTCCGGGGGTCTGTGCTCCGCCACCGTTTGAAACAGCAGGTGCAGCGCCTGATAGCTCTGATAGGCCAGATCCTGCCCGATGGTGAAATCCACCGCCCCGGCCTTGAGCAGGGCGGAAATATCCGGCCCGCTGTCATGGGCCAGCACATGGACGCTGCCGCTGTGGCCGCACTCGCGCACAGCGTCCACACAGCCGGAAACGCTGAGGGTGACCATGTAGATATAGCGCAGGGCCGGGTCCTCCCGCAGCGCGCGGCAAACGGCGGCAAACGTCTCCGCATAGTCGTTGTGGGTCACGGCCACGCGGCAGTCCTGCCGCCGCAGCCCCAGCTCCTCCAGTCGCTCTAAAAAGCCGTCTGCCCGCCCCTTGTGACCCGCGTAGGCCGGGCCCGCATAAGCCAGCAGCAGCGGCTCGCCGGGGCGCAGGAACTTGGCGGCGATCTCACCGGCCACCCGCCCGGCGTGGTGGGCGTCCTCCCCCACATAGCAGAGCCGGGGCGCCCCGGCAATGTCGGAGTTATAGGTGATGACGGGGATGGCCTTTGCGGCCAGCTCCTCCAGCTTGCGCCGCACCTCCGGGCAGTCGGAAGCGCACAGCGCCACCCCCTGCGCCCCGTCCGCCACGGCTCCGTCCACCAGCTTCAGACAGGCGGCCATGTCCGGCTCGGGGTAGGTGCGCACATCCACGGTGACGTTATAGTCCCGCCGCTCTTCGAGAAAGCGGGTCACGCCCCGCTCCATCTCGCTGCGCACATATTCGCCCACCCACGCGGGCTGGATAAAAGCCAGCTTACGCGCGGTGCCGCTCATGGCCAGGGCGCTGGCCATACGGTTGGGGCGGTAGTCCAGCTCCTCCATCACCGCCAGCACCCGCTCACGCACCTCTGGCTTGACATAGGGGCGGTCGTGCAGCACACGGTCCACCGTCCCGATGGAGACCCCCGCCTTTTCCGCGATCATTTTAATGGTGGCCCGCATAGTCCCACTCCTTTCTGTTAACGCACACAGAATAACATATCCGCAGGGATTGTCAAGCCGCCGCGAAAGAGAAAATTTTTGGAATTTCTGTCTAAAATGCATAGAAGCCAAAAAAATGGTATACAAACCTTGATTTCTGTGCTATACTATACTGACCAAGCGTCAAGGAGCACGGCTTCTGCGCTGCTTTTTCGTATTTTACCGGAGGAGATGAGAGACCTTCGGTTGAATAATAAACAATTTCATCCGGACTTCTGGGATGGCGTGACCGTACTCCCACCGGCGAAACGGGGCCGGGCGGGAATCGGACGTCTGTTCTTTGCGTGCGCTTTTGCACCGCCCGCGCCGCCCAGACGGCTGGATACATACCATGAAAAGGAGTTATGTATACTTTATGGCTGAAAAACTGAAAATTATCCCCTTAGGCGGTCTCAACGAGATCGGCAAAAACATGACCGCCTATGAGTATGGCGGCGAGATCATCGTGGTGGACTGCGGCATGGCCTTCCCCGGCGACGATATGTACGGCATCGACTGCATCATCCCCGATGTGACGTATCTCATCAAAAACCGCTCCCGCATCCGGGGCCTGTTTATCACTCACGGGCATGAGGACCACGTGGGGGCCATTCCCTATGTGCTCAAGCAGGTGAATATGCCCATTTACTGCACCCGCTTCACCGCCGGCCTTATCAAGCTGAAGCTGGAGGAGCACCAGCTGGTCAAGTCCACCAAGCTCATCACGGTGGAACCGGGCAAGTCCGTCCGGGCGGGCAAGTTCACCGTGGAGTTTATCCACGTCAACCACTCCATTGCCGACTCGGTGGCCTTTGCCATCCACACGAAGATGGGCACCGTTGTCCACACCGGCGACTTCAAGATCGACTCCACCCCCATTGACGGCGAGGTCATCGACCTGGCCCGCTTCGGCGAGCTGGGCAAGGAGGGCGTGCTGGCCCTGTGCGCCGACTCCACCAACGTGGAGCGCCCCGGCTTCACCCCCTCGGAAAAGACGGTGGGCGCCACGTTCATGCGCCAGTTCCAGAACTGCGACGAGCGCATCATCGTCACCACCTTCGCCTCCAACGTCCACCGCATCCAGCAGGTGCTGGACGCCGCTGCCCAGTGCGGGCGGAAGGTGGCCGTGACCGGGCGGAGCATGGAGAACATGATGAAGGTCTCCACGGAGCTGGGCTATATGAAGGTGCCCAAGAACACCCTGATGGACATCAACAAGATCAAGGGCCTGCCCAAAAACAAGCAGGTCATCGTCACCACCGGCTCTCAGGGCGAGGAAATGAGCGCCCTGTACCGCATGGCCTTCTCCACCCACAAGCAGGTGGAGTTGGGCGCGGGGGACAAGGTCATCATCTCCGCCTCCGCCATCCCCGGCAACGAGGTCACGGTGGGCCGGGTCATCAACGAGCTGTTTCGCAAGGGCGTGAAGGTGGTCTATAACAAGGCCGATATGCTCCACGTTTCCGGCCACGCCTGTCAGGAGGAGCTGAAGATCATTCACGCCCTGACCAAGCCCCGGTTCTTCATTCCCCTCCACGGCGAGCAGCGGATGCTGCAGATCCACAGCCAGCTTGCGCAGGACATGGGCATGCCCCGCAACCACATCGCCATTGCCGACAACGGCGCGGTGGTGGAAATGACCACCAAGACCCTGAAGCTCAACGGCACCGTGCCCTCCGGCGAAATTTATGTGGACGGCGCAGGCGTGGGCGACGTGGGAGCCGTGGTCATGCGGGACCGCAAGCGCCTTGCCGAGGACGGTATGGTGGTGGTCGTGCTTCCGGTGTCCTCCCACAACGGCGACCTGCTCAGCGAGCCGGAGATCGTGACCCGTGGCTTCATCTACGTCAAGGAATCCGGCGATTTGATGAAGGAACTGCAATCCGTGGCGCTGGACGCGGCCAACTCCGTTTCCCGTAAGCGCAGCCGGGACGACGGCGAGCTTCGCGGCGCGGTGAAATCCGCCGTCAGCAGCTACCTCTTCAAAAATACCAAGCGCAGCCCCATGGTCATTCCCGTTGTGACCCGGCTGTAATAAGCAGCAATCTGAATATATGAATGCCCCGGCTGGAAACCGTAAGGTTTCCAGCCGGGGCATCTTCTCTCTTTTGCTGGGCGGCTCCGCGTCAGGGCTGCTCCTGCGGCAGGCGGTATTTCGCCATGTCCCGGTGCAGGCCGCTTGCAAAGCTGTCGCCCGTTTTGAAATCATGCAGGTAGGCGTGGCGGTCCGACGCGCCGGAGTGGTTTTCGATCACGCACACGGCAATGTTAGAGCAGTGGTCGGACACCCGCTCCAGATTGGTCAGCAGGTCGTTGAGGATGAACCCCAGCTGAATGGTGCACGCTCCGGTTTGCAGGCGGCGGATATGACGCAGACGAATCTCCTCGATCAGTTGGTCGATGGTCTCTTCCAGCGGCTCCACCTCCCGGGCCGCCGCCGGATCGTTGGCCGCAAAGCAGCCGAAGGCTATATCCATGATCTCCTGTAGGGCGGCAAACAGCACCTCCAGCTCTTCCGTGGCGGCGTCGGAAAAACGCAGGCCCTTTTCGTGAAGCTCCAGCGCGGATTCCTGCACGTTCAGGGCGTGGTCGCCGATGCGCTCGAAATCGCCGATGCAGTGCAGCAGCCGGGAAACGGTCTGGATGTCGCTCATGGAAACGCCATGCTGGGAGATCTGCACCAGATACCCGCCCAGATGGTCCTCGTAAATATCCAGCTTGTCCTCATTTTCGGTAATGCGTGTCTCCCGCTCCGCCTGATAGTCCGAAAGCTGGCGCAGGGAATCCAGCAGGTTTTCATGGGCCATGGCCCCCATGCGGTTGGTCATGGACACGCATTCGCTGATGGCAACGCCCGGCGTGCGCAGGAGCAGGGGGTCAAGGAACGCAAACTGCTGGGTCTTGTCCCCCTCCAGGACGACCTTTCTCGCCAGCTTTTCCAGCTGGCGGGAGAAAGGCAGCAGCAAAATGGTGGTGAACACGTTGAACACCGTATGGCAGAAGGCAATGCCCACCGCCCCCACCGCGGCGTTCATAAACGGGAAGTGGAACAGGAAATTACCGCCGTAAAACAGCGCCAGTCCCACCGCCGTGCCGATGATGTTAAAGGAAATGTGGATGACGGACACCCGCTTGGCGTTGCGGCTGACACCGATGGAGGAGAGCAGCGCCGTGACGCAGGTGCCGATATTCTGGCCCATGATGATGGGCACCGCCATGCCGTAGGTAATGGACCCCGTCAGGGCCAGCGCCTGCAAAATGCCCACCGACGCGGCCGAGGACTGAATCACCCCGGTGAACACCGCGCCCACCAGCACGCCCAGCAGCGGGTTGTTGAACGCCGTCAGCAGGCTGGAAAACTCCGGCATTTCTGCCAGCGGGCTTACCGCCTGCTTCATCAGCTCCATGCCGTACATCAAAATGGAGAAACCCACCATGATCCGTCCCACGTCCCGGCGGCGCTGCTTTTTCGAGCCCATGATGAGGATGATGCCCACCAGCGCAATGACCGGGGAAAAATGCTCCGGTTTGAGCAGGTTCACAAAAACGCTCTCGCTTTCGATCCCCGTCAGCGACAGCACCCACGCTGTCAGTGTGGTGCCGATGTTGGAGCCCATGATGACCCCGATGGTCTGCCCCAGCTCCATCACGCCGGAGTTCACAAGGCCCACCAGCATCACCGTCATGGCCGACGAGGACTGGATGGCAATGGTGATCCCCGCCCCCAGCAGCAGGCTCTTTAAGGGGTTGGAGGTCATGCGCTTTAAAAGACGCTCCAGCTTGCCGCCGGCCATCTTTTCCAGACTCTTGGACATGGTGGTCATGCCATATAGGAAAAAGGCCAGCCCGCCGCACAGGGTAAACAGGGAAAATATATCCATGATCCGATACTCCTTCTTCTGCTTCCCCATCAAAGCCGGGGCCGCACTGATTATTCATTATATATGTAAGGGAGAGGGGAAGAAATCGGCGGAATGACCAAATGCAAAATTTGCGTAAAATTTTATCTAATATGTCAAAATTATATGTTTGTATTTGGTTAATTATTCTACATTGGAATCGTTTACATGAAAAAGGTGGCAGGGCTGCATGATGCAGCCCTGCCGCAAGGCCCCCATCCCCCTCACCGGGGAAGGGGAAGCGTGTGCAGAATGACCCGTCCAAAGCAGACCAGCGTCCGCCCGCTGCCGGGCAGCAGCACCTGATCGGCGTCCGCCCGGGCGCGGTTGAGGGAAAAGAGGTACACCGTGCCCGCCGGGTCCTTATAATACTGCTTACAGAACATGTCGCCGTCCACGCAGAAGATGCCCACATCCCCCGCTTGCAGCGGGTCACGGTTCACATACACCACCGATCCGTCCGCAATGAACGGCGTCATGGAATCGCCCTGAATGCGCACGGCAAACTCCGCCGCCGCAGGCACATCATCCTCCACGGTAATGTAGTCAAAATCCTCGCCGAACACCGGGGCGGCATAGCCAGCCGCCGCAGGCGTGCGGTAAAGGGGGATTACCCGGGGCTCCCGCTCCGGCTGACCGCTTTCCAGATCGTCCCGGTAAGCGCACAGGGCGTCCACCACCGCGCGGACGCTCTCTTTACCCACGGTGCTAAGGCCACGGTACTGCATGAGCAGCCTGCGCTCGCTGCGGCTGAGGATCTCGCCCGCTCCACCCCGGAAGCTGTCCTGAAAGAGGGTGTTGGGGTCTGTATGCAGATTGTCGAACAGGCGCAGCAGCACCTCCTCCCGGGGAAAGGAGATACCCGCTTCATAATTGCCCACGGTGGATTGGGAAATGCCCAGCTGTCTGGCCAGCGCCGCCTGCGACAGCCCCAACTCCTCCCGGCACGCCTGAAGCCGCTTTCCAAAGCTCATTCCGGTTTCCTCCCTCATACGGCTGTTTTTTCTTATCATACCCCGCATAGCTGGTCATGTCAAATAATTATAACAAGAATCTTGTTGAATCCTCTTGACATCATCGAACAGGTGTGCTATGATTTCACTCGTAAACAAGATTCTTGTTTGTTTCCGGAAAAGTTCATTTTTCTTGTTTCCCAGCTGTAAAAAAACGACCGCCCTATTGGGCGATCGATTTTGGTGGGGGAAGGTGGATTCGAACCACCGAAGCCGAAGGCAACAGATTTACAGTCTGCCCCATTTGACCGCTCTGGA